>JBBSJE010000026.1:0-40914 GCA_038257535.1 Polyangia bacterium | reverse complement strand
GCGTTGGCCTGCGCAAAGACGGGATGATGTTCGATCTGCGCGCCACCGCGCGCGTGGCTTTCGACGAGACGCTGATGCGCGATGTTTTTGCAGACCGCCGCGGCGATGGCGATCTAGATTCATGGAACGTCAGCGCAAAACTGGGCTGGGAACTTTAGTTAGTCCCTATTGGCATCGCCCCAGCCGCATTTCCGTTACGAAGACTGAACCTTGCGCCCGGCGATGTTGGCAAGCTTTTCAGGCGGCATACCCGGCAACGTAATGTGGCGACGACGTCGGCCGGCCTCTTCGGGGGCTCGTGCCTTTTTGGGCGGGCGCTTTTTGCGCTGGGGAGGCAGATACACCCGCACTTTTCCGTTGCCCATGTAGCCTTCTTTGGCAGCGACGCTCACTGGCCTTGCGGGGCGTGGCGCTTCTTCCACGTCTTCCGGAAGGTGCAGGGCATCAGGGCTTAAACTGCTGTCGGTTTCTTCGTCTTCGTCCTCGAGATCGGCGTCGAGCTCAAGCAGATCTTCTTCCATCGGAACGTCTTCGACTAGCAGCGTTTCCGCCATTGCACGCAGCGCTCGTCCATACTCAGCGTCGCGTGTGAGGATGAGAGGCGCCCTGTCGTTCACGGAATCTGCGATCGCCTTGGAGTCTTTGAGCCACCCCACAATCGGCACCGATACGCCCAAGTAGTCGCGGATCATCTTTGAAACCGCGTGAAACACACCCGACTGGCTGGGGCTTGTCACTTGATTGCCCACCAATGAGCATCCGAAATGCTCAAGCACATAAAAGATGCGCTCGGCAAAGGCGGCGTCTTGCGCTTGAATGCGCGCAAGAATGTTCACCACCTTTTCGCCTTCGGCGCTGACTTCTGCGTCTTTGAGCAGTTGCCGTTCGCGCGCCGTGTGCGCGTGATGTTGAAGCGTGCGAATCACCGCACTCTTGAGGAATGCGTACGCGTCGTGAATGGCCGTGACTTGAGGGGTGGTGACCACCAAGCGCTGCGCGCCCAGCTCGAAGAAATCCAAAACGTTGTAGCCCATGCCCGCGCCCACATCCACGATCACCACATCAGCGTCAAGCGCCCGCAGCTTGCGAATGATCTTGAGCTTCTGCGCGTGCGTAATGTTGGCCGCGCCCACGACGGCGCCGGTGCCGGCCAGCAAGCTTAGGTTTTTTGTTGCCGTGGGCGTGAGGCTCTCGCGAACGTCTTCATTGTTACGTGACAGCAGCGCCTCAATGCCGGGCAGGGGGCGGTCAATGCCCAACAGCAGATGCTGATTGGCCGCGCCCAGATCCAGATCGGCCAGCACGGTGCGGTGCCCGAGCTGCGCCATGGCCACGGCCAAATTGCAGGACACGATGCTTTTGCCCACACCGCCCTTGCCGCCGCCCACGCTGATGATGCGTGTTCTATTTTCGTTTTGGGTGATCAAAGCCAGCTCTCCGGGCTTTGGATCGGCGGGTTGCCCGTGGGGCTTGAGTCACGTGCTTACGGTGGTCCCCGCGCCCCGAAACGTTAAGCCAGCGCGCGGAGGGCTTCGAAATCAGCAAGAATGACGCGGCGGCCCTCGGTTTCGATGAGCCCTTTGCGCTTGAATTGCGACAGCGTCAACGAAACCGTTTCGCGCGTGGAGCCGATCAAATTCGCCATCTCCTGATGCGTGATCTTCACCGTCAAGGACACCCCGCGCTTGCTTTCAACGCCATGCTCTTCGCCCAAGCGCAAAAGCAATTCAGCCAACTTTGCGCCCACGTCTTTGAAGATCAATTGCTCAACTTTGGCCTCCAATTCACGGTGGCGGATCATGAGCAAAACCGTGAGTTGCCGCGTGAATTCGTGGGCCTCTTGCATCAGCCGCTCAAATTCCTCTCGCGAAATCTCCGCCGTGATGGTGGTTTCCATCGATTCCACCATTTCTTCGCGCGGGCCGCCTTCAAGCACACAGGCTTCGCCAAAAAAGTCACCCGCGGTGCGATACGCGAGCGTGAGCTCTTTGCCGTCGCGCGTAACCTTCGAGACCTTGACGCGGCCTTGAATGATGAAGTGCACACCGTAGGAGCGGTCGCCTGGCAAATAAACCACTTGGCGCGCTTTGAAAGTTTCACCCTTAGACGACGAGGACAGTCGCTCCAAAGCTTCAGCGGGCAGGCTGCCCAGCAGCGTGACTTTTCGCAGCAGCCCCAAAACCTTTTTCTGATCCGCACTCAGCATGACATTTCCATACACTCACTCCCTGTCCGATACAATCGAATTTGTGAGCTGTCATACAATATACTATTGCGCGCCGCGCCTTAGGGCGGGTACCCGAAAGAGCAGACCCACACCCAATGCCAGTGCCGCTACCGCTGCGGCCAAGGCGACCATTTGTGTGGGACCCGTCAGGTTGTCAAAGGCCTCGTCTTTCCCCGCCCAGGCCAACCCCACCAAGATGCCGTTGTTGAGCGCGTGCAGCACGATCGACGGCCACAGCGAACCCGACCGCCAGGCGGCAAGGCCTAGAAGCAGCCCCAAGCTGGCCGTGGGCAAGAGCCGGTCGGCGCTGAAGTGAAACAAGCCAAACAGGAGGCTGACCGTAATGATGCTGATCCCCGGCGGGAATCGCCCCAGCATGCCGCGAAGGATCAGCCCTCGAAACAAAACCTCTTCGCAAACCGCCGGTGTGATGGCAAACAGCAGCACGGCCACGGGGGCCGGATACGCCTGCAGCATGCCTCGCAGTGATTCGATCACATCCTGGCTGGGTGGCACAAGCCACTGCGTGATCACCCCCACCACCATCCATGCAGAGCCACCCAGCAGCAGCGCTGCGACCCCATGCACGGCGCGCGGTTGCACAAGCCGTAGCGTGGCGGCCGGGGGCAGGCCTCGCACACGCAGGTAAATCAAAACAAAACCCAGCATCCCAACCCATTGTGATGTGAGTGTGCCTAACAGAAGGTTGTACCGGCTCAGCGGCGCGAGCGCGAAGAACAAGCCGAGCGCCACCGCGAAACCCACGGCTGCATCCGTCTCGTCCAAGCTGCGCACATTGCTTGTGGGGGCCGCCCCGCGTTGGCGTTTGTGCTTTGTGGCCACAGCCAGCAGCCGCTCGGAATCGAACAGATGTGACGCCACGGCCAACGCCGCGATCGTGACCGCAATTGTTGATAACACAAAACACACAAGCACCAGCCACTGCATCTCCCCCAAGATGAGGTCGCGGGTGATGAGGGTGAGGTTTACACCAGGCACCAAAGCCCAACCCACGGAATTGGGAAACTCTCCCAAAGTGGCGGCCACCGCGGGGGCAAAAAACGCGAAATAGATGGGCGTTAAAAAGTTCTGCGCCTCTTTGAAACTTTTGGCGGCGGTGGCTGCCATCACCATCACCGCCGCGAACATGATGGCTGCAGGCGGCAGCACCAAGGTGGCGGTGGCCAGACGCCCCCAGGGCACGGGCAACGCACCGGCCGCTGCGGTCTTCGCCAGTTGCACGAAGGTCAATGACAGCGAACCCAAGTTCAAAAGCCCACTGAGCAGTGCCAACGTGGCCACCGAGAGCACCTTGCCGGCCAGCAGATCTATGCGCAGCACGGGCGCCACCAAGGTGGTTTCCAAGGTGTTGCGCTCGCGTTCGCCAGCGGTGGTGTCGATGGCGGGATAAAACGCACCCAGAATCACCATCAAAACCACCAGCAAAGGCACCACCTTGGAAAGCAAGTATCCGCCGCGCGCCACTGGGGTGCCCACGTCGGCATCCACAACCGCAAATTGGCGTGCGCTACCCGGAACCAGTTGTGCGGCCAGATGCTGCGCCACGCGGCCTTGGGCGCGGCTTGAGTCTTCACGGCTGCTGTCGTAAACGATCTTCACCGGGTGGGGCGGTGGCCCCTGCGCCGGTGGCTGCTCAACAAACACGTCCAGCTTGCGCGCGCTCACGTCCGCCGCTTGTGCGTGCGGCACCCAAGTGATTCGAAGCGCCGCTTTTGCGGCCGGATCTTGCAGGGCCAGCGATGCCGGCGAGGCGGCCGTGGCGCCCACACGCACGGCGCGCTCTTCGTAGCGGGATTCTCGCTGCAAGACCACTTGGCCCACCAGCAGCGACAGCAAAGGGTACACCACCACGGGAAACAAGATCATCACCGCCAAGGTGCGGCGATCGCGCAACGTTTCCTTGAGCTCCTTGGCAAACACCAAGCCCACATGACGCAAACGTTGTTTCAAGCGCCTGTCTCCGTGCGGGAGCCGATGGCTTCTGTGTGTTGAACCATAGACAAGAAAGCCTGTTCCAAACTGCTGGCGCCCGTGCGTTCACGCAATTGTAAAGGCGTGCCTTCTTCCACGATGCGCCCGCGATGAACAAAACCCACGCGGTCGCAGATGAGCTCGGCTTCAGCCAAGTAGTGCGTGGACATCACAATGGCTTTGCCACGCTGTTTTTCCGCCAGCACAAACTGCCGCAAACCTTGGCTGGCAAGCACGTCCAGGCCGGACGTGGGCTCGTCCAAGATCAGCACCGCTGGATCGTGGAACACCGCGCGCGCCAGGGACACGCGTTGCTTCTGACCGGTAGATAGGGTTTCAGCCCGCCGGTCCATCCATTCCGTCATTGCCAAATTCGCTTCTAGCTCGGCCATTCGTTGCACGATGGCCGCTGCGTTCATGCCATAGAGGCGTCCCGTATAGTTCAGCAACTCTCGGCATGACAGGCGCGCGTAAAGGCCTGCACCAGCGCTTAAGAATCCCAGCTTTTGTTTTGCCCGCTCTGGCTCATCGGCCACATTCACGCCAGCCACTTGCACGGTGCCTCCCGTGGGCATCAACAAACTGGCCAAGATGCGCATGGTGGTCGTCTTGCCCGCGCCGTTGGGACCCAGGAGGCCGTAGATTTCTCCGGTTTTCACCACGAACGACACAGACGCAACGGCAACCACGTCGCCAAAGCGTTTCGACAAATCAGAGCAAACGATGGGATCGGTGGGCAACGTAACTGTGATCTTGACTGATGGGCGGCACAAACACAAAGGGCCACGCGGCAGATCCGGTGGCCCTTGGCGTCCGTGAAAACGGGAACGATGGCGATTAGGCGATCGAGTCTTTGGCGGCCTTCACGGGGCGCGCCTTGATCACTTTGCGTGCGGGCTTTGCCTTGAACACCGCAGGTTCGCCGGTGAAGGGGTTAATGCCTTTGCGGGCTTTGGTGGCGGGCTTCTTTTGCACAACCATGCGCACCAGACCGGGAACAACGAACAAGCCGTTCTTCTTCAATTCGGTTTGGCCCAGCGAGCCCAACGTTTCAAGGATGCCCTTGACGTCTTTGCGTGCCAGTTCGGTTTTGTCAGCAAGGGTTTGAATCAATGCAGACTTGGAAAGCGGTCCTTTTGCGGCGGCCATCATGACTCCTTTGCGGGCGGGAAAAACGGACGCCACTTTAGCCGATTCTTAAAAAAGCAAAGCAAAAAAACACGGCGAAACACAGGAAAAACCAGAGTTAAGCGTGTGGGAGTCTTCCCTTCACAGTGATTTTTCCCTGGTTTTTGGGCGGAAACAGCTGAGGGACGAATGTTTAACGGGTGCTGAGGGCCTTGGGCAGCACCGTTGCATCGATCTCTGCCTCGGTTGTTGGCAGCGCAACGTCGTTGTGAAGCGACCACACTTCTTTGTGGCTTGCGTGTTGTCCTGGTTCCAGGTGGGCTAGAGGGGCTAGGCTTTCTAGCTCGAGGATGTCGGCGTCTGTGAAGGTCTCGAAGTTGCAACCTCGATCGGGATAAACCGCGCCGGCTTGGTAGGGGAAACGCTTGATAAAAAGCGTGTTTTTCAAATGGTAAGCGGCCCAGCCGTCGAGCAAACTGGCGCCTATTTTCGACGGGCGCTCGGCTTTTGCATCTTGGGTGATGCGCACGTAGCGGTCGCCAAACACAAAACGCCGATCGCCAAAGCGAAAGTACGACCACAAAGCCAGAGTTAACTGCGGGGCAAATTTTTCTGCGCTGGCCGTTGGATCTCCAGGATGGGGCGCATAGGGGGGCAGGGGAATGATGGCGGTTCCCCCTTGAGCAAAGACGGTGAGCGCCCAGGGCGCCACGGTCATAGTTCTGTTGCCCCGGTTGGTGATGATGTGCTCAAGCGAAAGGCGATTTTCCTGCGCGCTTAGCTGCAGGCGCATCGTTCTTTCCAATCCAGTCGAGGCGTCAGCGGGCGTGGTAATCCACGCCACGTCACCCTCAATGCCGTGTTGGGTGGGACCATTGTCGGGCGCGTAGGTGTGCGCGGGATCTTCGGGCGCGGCCCATAGCCGATGCCCGCCCCGCATCACCCAGTCCGCTTCGCCGGATTTGCCCAATTGTTCGGGGATCTCCTTGAGCACGTTGGGACCTCCCAAGGCGGCAAAGCGCAGGATCCGGGGGCCCACCTCCAAGCTGGCAATCAGCTCAACCTGCTGGTTGGCCATGCGCAGCGCCTGCTTCCAGCCCCCGTAGGGAACAACTTCGATAGACAGTGCGGTCATAGAAAAATGGTCCTACAGCGATACGATCTTGTGGACGTTGTCTTTGCGGAAATTTTTCGTCGCGTTGCGGGTGTCCACAATCACCTGGGCGTTGGCCACCAAAGCGCCGTAGTTTACGGCACGATGGTCGGTGGTGATGAGCACACAATCAAATTGCCCGGCGTCTTCCACCTGCGCGCGGGGCACCGGTGCGGTCAAAGCGCCGTGCGTGCTTTGGGGCGTGAGCTCCGGCACGTGCGGATCAGAATAAGACACTTCTGCGCCGCGGCGCCTAAGCAGTTCAATGATGTCGATGGCGGGCGACTCGCGCACATCGTCGATGTCGCGCTTGTAAGTTACGCCGCACACCAGGATCTTCGAACCTCGCACGGCTTTGCTGCGTTCGTTGAGCGCTTCGGCCACACGGGTCACCACAAACCCAGGCATCCCCGAGTTGATGTTGTCGGCAAGCTCGATGAAACGCGCCTGGTATTTCAGCGTTTTTAGCTTCCATGACAGATACAGGGGATCGATGGGAATGCAGTGCCCACCCAAGCCAGGGCCCGGGAAAAACGGCATAAAGCCAAAGGGCTTCGTGGCCGCGGCTTCAATGACTTCCCAGGTGTTCAGCCCCAGGTGTTGGCACATGATGGCCACCTCATTTACAAGCCCAATGTTGACCGCGCGAAAGGTGTTTTCCAACAGCTTGACCATTTCGGCGGTGTCCGTGTTCGACACCGGCACCAGCGTGTCGATGAAATGGCTGTAAAGCGCCACAGCCAGCTGCAAGCCGTCCTCGCTGTCGGCGCCAATGACCTTGGGCGTGTTCTTGGTGTGGAACTTGGCGTTGCCCGGATCCACGCGCTCGGGTGAAAACGCGATGAAAAAATCTCGCCCAACCTGAAGGCCGTTGGCCGAAAGCTTGGGCAGCAACACTTCGCGCGTAAACCCGGGAAACGTGGTGCTCTCCAAAACAACCAGCTGCTGCTCCCGCATATGCGACGCGATCATGTCAGCAGCGTCCAGAATGTATGAGTTGTCTGGATCTTTGGTTTTGTTTAGCGGTGTGGGAACGCAAATGATTATGGCGTCGGCGGCGGTCAACACATCGGGGTCGCTGGACGCCTTCAGCTTGCCCGAAGCCACCAAGGGCGCGAGCAGCGACGACGCCACGTCACCTATGTAGGATTCGCCTTTGTTGATGGCGTTGACCTTCGCTTCGGATTTGTCGTAGGCAACGGTGGCGAAACCCGCCGTTGCCACCTCCACCGCCAAAGGAAGCCCCACGTAACCTGCACCCACCACAACAACATTGGCTTGGCGCGCCTGGATTTTTTCGAGCAGTTTGGTCATGTCGCGGGCCCCACCATACCAGGGTTCGCGGCGATTGATAAGCGGCGGTTCAGGGCAGCGCTTGCCCACCGCTTACCCACCGCTTGCCCACCCTGGACCACCTGCGGTGGCGTGGCGCACGCCCATGGCGAGGCGCTACGGCGGCATGCTCACGGTGACCAAAAAGTCTGCGGGCTGGGTGCCCGAGGCGGCTTGCAGCGCGCCGGGTTCATCGTCAATGATTTGAAGCGCTTGCACGTTGCGCACGCCCCTTCGCTGCATGCGCGTGGGGATGGCGCCGTCAACACAATGGCCGCGCCCTGCGATGATGGCGATGCGCCGGGCGGGCATGGCCTGCACCCACAGCGCGGAGGTTTGCGCCATGGTTTCGTCCCAGATGACCTGCGTGGTGTACATCCGGTCCAAGCGCGCGGGATCATGGCCCGGAATGTCTGCCACCTGTGCCCGAAACCATTCTCGGTGCGCGTTGTTGGAGAAATCAAGCTCGGGCAGTTGGGCTTGCTCTTCGGAAGTTAAACCGGCGAGGCCCACCTCTGACACCCTACGCGTCAACTCGCGGGCGGCGTTGAGCGCCAGCAACGGATGCGCATATGCCACCGCGTGCAAAACCAATGGCCGATACAGATCCCAGTCAAACACCCAACGCACGTCGTATTCGCTCACGGTGCGCAGTGTGCCCTCATCGATGCGTGCCTGCGAAAAGTCGTCAAGCGCCGCTTGAAAAGGCCGTTGAAACATCTCCATGCCCACGGCCAAATTGGGATCGCTGGCACCCCGCCGCAGCCTATCTACAATCAGCAGCTGCAAAGAATGGGCGGCGAAACTATCGTGCGTTTCACCTAAACAAACGGCATCCGCAGCGAACAAGGCGGCCAGCATGTCGTTGGCCGCGATCGGCGCCAAGCCGCCGCGGCCTGCAAACACTTGAAACGTTAACCGTGGGGGCGCGGCGTATCCAGGCGAGCTTGCCAAAGCCGGTGCGGGGCCCTCGAAACTGGGAGCGCCATCAACTGCCGCCCCGGCATCGCCCAAATCCATTGCCCCTAAGTCTCCATCGCAAGCCACAAGCGCTATGAGAAGCAGCGCGCCCAACACCCGAACAGCTGGCATAGGACCTATCATGGATCAAAGCTCGGCTTTGGGAAAGCCGTTGCAAAGACTGGGCTATTCGTACTTTACCCCGCAGCCATAGGCTTGCGCCTCTTTGACTTTCACAGGCTTGCCACTGGTGGCGGCCTGCAGCGCGGCGTCCACGTAGTTGGTGGATTTCTCGATGTCGGCATTGTCAGTGGAAGCCACGCTGTCGATGGCGCCTGCGTAAACGACGTTTCCTTTGGGATCGATCACAAACATATGCGGCGTGGCTGAAGCGCCGTAAAGCTTGCCCACCTTGCCACTGCTGTCGATCAGGATGGCCGTTGCGGCGCTGCCTTTTTCTTTCGCGGATTGGTTGGTTTTTTCCGGATCCTCGTAACCGGGCTTGCCTTTGCCGCCCGAATTGATGGCCAGCCAAACGACATCCTTGTCCCGCCACTTCTTTTGCAGATTGGGCAGGTTTTTGCTGCTGTAGTGCTTTTGCACAAACGGGCAGCTGTGATTGAACCATTCTAGAACCACAAATTTGCCTTTGTAGTCGGCAAGTTTGTGCTCATGACCTTCGCTGTCGGTTGCGGAAAACTGCGGTGCCTTGGCCCCCACGCGAGCCGCGGCGTTGGCCGAGGCGGCAAACAACAAGGCCGCCACGAGGGCACTGGCGAAGCTGAAAATGTGAAAATGACGTTGCATGTTTCTTCTCCTGCTTACGGTGTTGCCATGCCCAAGGCGTCCAGCACAAGGCCTTTTGTTAGCACCGAGGGCAAGGTCTCGGGTGTGCCGTCGCCATGTGGATAATAGAGATAAAGTGGAACGCCCGCACGACCGTGGGCTTCGAGTTCTTGCGCGATCACATCATCTTTGTGTGTCCAATCGGCTTTCAAAGCCACCACGTCGTGGTTGGCAAAGGCCGCGCGAATTTCGGGCGTTGAGAACACCAGCACCTCGTTCGTTTTGCATGAAATGCACCAAGCCGCGGTAAAATTCACGAACACCGCGCGGCCTTGAGACCGAAGTTCGGCCACGCGCGCGGGCGACCAAGGCTGCCAAAACTCATCCGCGGCTTGGGTGGCTTTCGCTGGCAACGCGGGTGTGTTCGCGGCGCGCACGCCAAACCAGCCCCCCGCCGCCACGCTGAGACCCGCCAGCAAAACCGCCAACCCAGGGCGCCCACTGCTGCGTTGGAAGCTGCCGTAGATCCACGCGCCCAACGCCACCACCAGCATTGCGCCCAAAAGCTCGAACACCGCCAGCGGACCCGTCAGCTGGCTAAACACAGCCAGCAGCCAAATCACCGTGGCCAGAATCGGAAACGCCAGGAACTGCCGCAGCACTTCCATCCAATGTCCGGGGCGCGGCAAGCGTTTGAGCACGTTCGGTGCATGACTTAACCAAACATAAGGAAACGCCATGCCGGCCGCGAGCGAGGTGAAAACCGCCAACGATTCGAATGCGGGGCGCGTGAGCGCAAAGCCCAACGCTGTGCCCATGAACGGCGCCGTGCACGGGGTGGCAACCACTGTGGCCAAGATGCCGGTGTTAAACGAGCCCCAATATCCGGTTACTTTGCCAGCCGACCCGCCCAAGCGGGTGAAGGAAAGCCCAACCTCAAACACACCCAAAAGGTTCAGCCCCACAAGCAACATCAGCGCGCACAACAAGGCCAAGAATGTGGGGGACTGCAGTTGAAAACCCCATCCCAGCTTGCTGCTGCCTGCCCGCACGATCACGAGCACCAGCGCCAAAGCCCAAAACGACGCCAACACGCCGCCCGCGTAGGCCCACCCATGCAAGCGCGCTTTGCGTTGGTCGTGCGCGTGCGCCACAAAGCCCAAAATTTTCAGCGACAAGACTGGAAACACGCAAGGCATCAGGTTCAAGAGCACACCGCCCAAGAACGCCAGCCCCAACGCCAACCAAAGCGTCGTGGGGGCTTGCTGCGATTTGGCCGGCGGTTGCGGCGCGGCCTCCTCGCTTTGAGCCGCCACCACCTGCGAGGAAAACGACCAAACTTTTCGTGCGCCCGTCTCGGTGATTAACAACCCACTTAGCCGCTCGATGCGCGTCTGTGGATCCATTTTTTCCGCAAGCAGGCGAACGGTTTCTTCGTCTTCTTCAAAGACTTGCGGAACCGCGTTCGCGATCACCAGTGGAGTTTCCGGCACAAACGCCAAACGGGTGCCTAAGGCCAATCCCTGTGGGCGCTGCATCTCAACCGCCACATGCGAGCCTTGATCCAAAACACGAATGTGGCCCGCGGTTGCGACCTGATCCCGGGCCTCCGTAAACAACGCCACGACTTCGGAAGACACGGGCTGTGCGGAGCCGTCCAAGTGCAAAGGCAAACTGATTTCGGCCTCGCCCGGAATGCAGTCTTCGCGACATATTAAGAAGCGAACGTGGGCAGACACCTCTACGCGTTTGGCTTGCGCCACCTCCGCAGGCAGCTTTGAAGGCACTTTCAAAGTGGTGCGCAACAGGGCCTGGTTTTCGTAGCCGTAGTTCATCAACGGACCCGAGGCGATCCGACGCGGCGATGGCCAAACGAGTTCGCTGACCTCGAACCCCGCCGGCAGCACCCACATGATTTTGGGCGCCTGCCCCGAATCACCAGGGTTTTTCCAATAGATGTGCCATTCGGGGTCCAACTGAAAACGCACACCCAATTCCACGCTGTCACCGGCTAAGATCGACCGGCTTTCCGCCACCAGACTGATCCGCGCGTGAGGGCTTTTTGAGGCCCCGTGCACAGCGGAGGGCTGTATGAACACGGCGGCAGCGGCCGCAATGAGAAGCATCTGCTTGGAAAGGTATTTCATAGCGAGGAGCCCTAGGGCAGATCTAAGTGATAACCCCCTCCGCACGCAAATGGGGGCCGCGCTGCGTTTTTTCAAGATTCAGTGTCTCTTGGATGTTACCGCGGCCCATCTGTTACCGGGGCCCGGTCTTCACATCAGTAACCCGAGGGATTGTTGCAACGCTCCGCGTTGCTAATTTGCTCACAGCACCCCCTTCAAAAAGGCGCCGGTGTGACTGGCCGCCACCCGGGACACGTCTTCCGGTGACCCTTCTGCCACAATGTAACCGCCTTGGGGGCCGCCCTCGGGACCAAGGTCAATCACCCAGTCTGCGGTTTTGATCACGTCCAAATCATGTTCGATGACGATGACCGTATTGCCCGCATCTACCAATCGCTGCAGCACGCCCAACAGCTGGTCAATGTCGGCAAAATGCAAGCCTGTGGTGGGCTCATCAAGAATGTACACAGTGCGGCCCGTGGATTTTTTAGCCAGCTCTTTGGCCAGCTTCATGCGTTGCGCTTCACCGCCCGAAAGCGTGTTCGCCGCTTGCCCCAGCTTGATGTACCCCAGGCCCACCTCGCGCAAGGTTTCAAGTTTCTGTCTAATCTTGGGAATGTTTTCTAAAAAGCTGCACGCCTGGGCCACTGTCATGTCCAAAACCTCAGCGATTGAGGCGTTGCGATACTTGATGTCCAAGGTTTCGCGGTTGTACCGCCGCCCCTGGCAGGCGTCGCATTGCACATAGACGTCGGGCAAAAAATGCATCTCGATGCGAATGATGCCGTCGCCCTGGCAGGTCTCGCAGCGCCCCCCTTTGACGTTGAAGGAATAGCGTCCCGATTTGTAGCCGCGCGCCTTCGATTCAGGAATTTCCGCGAACAGCTCGCGAATGAACGCAAACAGGCCCGTGTATGTTGCAGGATTCGAGCGAGGGGTGCGCCCTATCGGGCTTTGGTCGATGTCGATCACCCGATCCACGTGCGCCAGCCCATCAAGCGATTCATACGCAGCCGCCGGCGGCTTGGATCTATAAAGCGAGGCCTTGAGCGCTGGCAGCAGCGTATCCACAATCAGGCTGCTTTTGCCTGATCCTGACACCCCCGTTACGCACACAAAAGCGCCCAAGGGAATCTTCACCGACACCTGTCGCAAGTTGTTGGCGCTGGCGCCCGTGAGCACCAGATGCTTGCCCTTTTTGATTCGCCGCCGTTTGGGCACTTCAATGAATCGACGCTTGGCCAAAAAATCGCCGGTAATCGAGTTTTCGTTTTGGGCCACATCGGCAGGCGTACCTGCGGCCACCACGCGCCCGCCGTGTTCACCCGCCTTGGGGCCCATGTCGATCAGCCAATCGGCTTGCCGAATGGTTGCTTCATCGTGCTCCACAACCAACACCGAATTGCCTAGGTCGCGCAAGCGCAGCAAAGTTTGCAGCAGCCTGGCGTTGTCGCGCGGATGCAATCCGATCGAGGGCTCATCAAGGATGTAAAGCACGCCCATCAGGCCGCTGCCAATTTGCGTGGCCAAGCGGATGCGCTGCGCTTCGCCCCCGGAAAGCGTGGTGGCGCTGCGGTTCAGGGACAGATAGTCCACGCCCACCTTTGCCATGAACCGCAGGCGGTTGCCGATTTCACGCAAAATGCGATCGGCGATCAAACGGTCTTTACGCGGCAGATCCACCGCTTCGAAGAAGCTTAAACAATCCCCAACCGTCATACCTGTAACGTCGGTAAGGCTCTTGCCGCCCACCCGCACGTAGCGAGCCTCTTTTCGCAATCGTGTGCCGTTGCACTCGGGGCAGGTGGATTGCCGCATAAAGCGGTGAAATTCATCAAATACGGCTTCGAAATCTTCGTCCCCCAAGCGGCCCTGTTCGCGTTGGCGGCGCACATACTCTTCAAGTCGGCGTTGCAGATTGGGCAGCACACCTTCATACGGCCGCGTGAAGGACTGACTGCGACCATTGCGATCGATGGCAAAATCCAGCTCTTGTTTTCCTGAACCTTCAAGGATGATTTTGCGCGTTTTGGCTGCCAGCTTGTTCCAGGGCGTGTCGAGATCGAAGCCGTAGCGTTCACCCACCACGGCCAAAATCTGCTGATAGAAACCACTGTTGCGCCGATCCCAAGCTTCGATGGCGCCTTCGCGCAGAGACAATTCGCCATCGCGCACGATGAGCTCTGGATCGAAGAACAGCTTGGCCCCTAGCCCATCACATTCCGGGCAGGCACCCGAAGGGCTGTTGAAGGAAAACAGCTTGGGCGTGATGTCGGGATAACCCAAGCCACACTGCGGGCACACGCAGGTCTCCGAAAACACCAGATCGTCGCCTTCAAGTGGCGCCACCTTAACCAGGCCTCCCGAAAGCTTAGATGCGAGTTCTATTGAATCGGCCAAGCGTTGGCGGATGCCGTCTTTGAGCACCAGGCGATCAACATACACCTCGATGGTGTGAGGTTTGTTCTTGTCAAGCTTCGGGGGATCGGCAAGCTCGATCAGATCGCCATCCACATCCGCGCGCACAAACCCCTCTTGGGACAGCCGCGCCAAGTCTTTGGCAAAATCACCTTTTTGCCCGCGAATCACGGGTGACAGAATGGAGAACCGCGCGCCCTCGGGAAGCGCCAACACCTGATCAACCATTTGTTGCACGCTAAACGCCTGGATGCGGCTTTCGCAGCGCCAGCAATACACTTGCCCAATGCGCGCCCACAGCAGGCGTAGGTGATCGTAGATCTCTGTGATGGTGCCTACGCTTGAGCGTGGGTTGCGCGGCACGGTCTTCTGCTCGATCGCGATGGCGGGCGACAAGCCATCGATGCTGTCGACATCGGGCTTGTCCATCTGATCAAGGAACTGCCTCGCGTAGGCGGAAAGCGATTCCACATAACGGCGTTGCCCTTCAGCAAAAATGGTGTCGAACGCCAGCGACGATTTTCCCGAACCCGAAAGCCCTGTGATCACCACCAGCTTGTCGCGGGGGATCTCAAGGTCAATGTTCTTTAGATTGTGGGTGCGGGCGCCCTTGATTACGATCTTGTTCATGCGCGGAAGGCAGAGCCATCAACGTACCACGGACCCGCAGGCCCAAGCGTGTTGAACAACAAAAACGCCGAAGCCGCTTCCCTTTTGAGGCAAGCGGCTTCGGCGCTGATATGCAAGTCACAGATCTGACGTGCTTTGTTTGTTTATGTAATGTCGCTTCCGCGCGCCATCAGCAGCTTGCCCGAACGCACCAGGTCCACCACGCCCAACGGACGCAACAGCTCGATGAAATTGTCCAGCTTTTCAGTGGCGCCCGACAGCAGCAGGATCAGCGAATCGGCGCGGTAATCCTTCACAACGGCCTTGTAGTGCTCGGCCACCTGAAGCACCTCGGTGCGTTCGCTCAACGAACACTTGACCTTCACCAGCGCAATTTCGGTTTCCACAACGGCTTGTCCCGTGTGATCAACGGCTTGCACAACGTCAATCAGCTTAAATAGCTGTTTGATGATCTGCTCCAAGGTGGAGGTTTCACCCCGGCAGGTGATGGTCATGCGCGAGTAAAGGGTGTCCTCTACGCCGGGGGAAACGACCAAGCTTTCAATGTTGTATCCGCGGCGAGAGAATACCAGTGCCACCCGAACCAACACGCCTGGCTGGTTGCGAACCAACAACGAAATCGTGTGTAGCGGGAAGTCTTCGGGATTGTGATGCGTAAGCGGTAATGCAGCGAGTGTGGACACGGGCAGCTCCTAAGTCGAACCTTCGGGTTTGGCAAGCTTGGTTTTGGGCCGCTCGATCAGCATGTCTTTGAGCGCGGCGCCGGCTGGAATCATTGGGAAAACGTTGTCTTCCTTCACGACCTCAGCGTTGATGATGCAAGGGCCCTCGTTGTAGGCCATGGCGGCCTTCAGCACACGATCCACATCACCAGGGCGGCGAATGTGGAAGCCTTTGACGCCGTAAGCTTGCCCCAGTTTCACGAAATCGGGATTGCCTTCCAGGTCAGCGCCCGAAAGCCGGTTGTCGTAAAACAGCTCTTGCCACTGGCGAATCATGCCCAGGTAGTGGTTGTTGATCACCAAGATTTTCACCGGCAGTTTGTGCAAAGCGGCCGTGGCCAATTCGCACATGGTCATCTGGAAGCCGCCGTCGCCCACCACTGTCCACACGGCTTTCTTTGGGAAGGCAAACTGAGCGCCGATGGCGGCTGGAAAGCCGTATCCCATGGTGCCCGCGCCGCCGGAAGACAGCCAGTGTCGGTTTTGCGTGGTGAGGCAAAACTGCGCCGCCCACATTTGGTGTTGGCCCACGTCGGTGGTGATGATGGCGTCGCGGCCACCCAGCTTGTCCAAGCGATCCAGCACGTGTTGGGCGCGCAGGCCCCCCTTCTTGCTGTATTTCAACGGGTATTGCTTGCGCCACCCCGCGATCTGGTCGAGCCAGGGCTGGCTGTCGCACTTTTGCACATGCAACAGCAAGTCCTCCACAACCACGCGTGCGTCGCCGGCCAAACTCACGTCGGGGCGAACGATCTTGTTGAATTCCGCCGGATCCACGTCGATGTGAATCTTTGTGGCCGTGGGGCAAAACTCGCTCAGTTTGCCGGTGATGCGATCGTCCCAACGGGCGCCGATGGCCACGATGCAATCGCAATCGGCCACCGCTTTGTTGGCGTAGGCGGTGCCGTGCATGCCCAACATGCCCAAGTGCAAGGGCTTGTCTTCGCCCACGGCGCCTTTGCCCAGCAACGTGTTCACGAGGGGCGCCTGCATTTGTTCGGCGAGTCGGTAGATGGCCTCTCCCGCATTCGAGATCACAGACCCGTGGCCCACGTACAACACCGGCCGGCGTGCGGCGGACATGAGTTGAGCGGCCTTGCGAATGGACACATCATCGGCACGATTGGGCACCACGTAGCCGGGCAGGGTCACCTCGCTTACCGCGGGTGCGGTGCAAGGGGCGCTGGTCACGTCTTTGGGTAAATCAATCAACACAGGGCCAGGGCGTCCCGTGGTGGCGATGTGAAACGCTTCCCGCATCACGCGCGGAATGTCGTTTGGGTTTTTCACCAGATAGCTGTGCTTCACCACCGGGTAGGTGATGCCGGTGACGTCGGCTTCTTGAAACGCATCTTTGCCCAACATCGGGGTGATGGTTTGCCCCGCCAGCACAATCAAGGGCACTGAGTCCATCAATGACGTTAAGAGGCCCGTCACCGTGTTGGTGGCGCCGGGGCCTGAGGTCACCAAAGCCACGCCGGGCTTGCCGGTGGCGCGCGCATAGCCATCGGCCATATGAGTGGCGCCTTGCTCGTGGCGGGTGAGGATCAACTTAATCTTCGAGTCCACCAGCGCGTCGAACAAAGGCATGGCCGCGCCGCCGGAAAGCCCGAAGATGTATTCAACCCCTTCGCTCTCCAAGAAATCGATAACTCTTTCGCCACCGGTACGTGCACGCGCCGGGGCCGCAACGCCTACCGACGACTCCGACCGAGCAGAGGTTGCGGGAGCGGGAGCGCGGGCGGTGCTATCGGACATGGTGAATCATCCTTTTGAATCTGAGCATGAACAGCGGACAGGAAAGTCCTGGCCGGGGTAGGAAAACTACCCCTGTTCCCGCGGAAGTCAAACTCAAAAAGGAGATTCACCAAGCCAAAACGGCCACTAAGACGCTGCGCGTCTCAGTAAAAGCACGTTTGCCACAGCTAAATCGGCTTGGGCGTCCGGTTTTAAAATCCCAAGTCGACGGTTTTGGAGTCAATCAGCTCGGCGCGATGAAATCTTCCATCGCGCCGAGCCGAGGCGTGCGCGGGTCACGTCGTAAGCCGGCTTCGGCCCGATATGGCTTTCCAAATTGCCAACACAACAACTGCGCCTAACAAAGCGACCAAGCTGCTGGCGATAAGGCCATTGTTGCCGCGGTTGTCGCCCAAGAGCGCTCCCGTGACAAAACCGCCGACCACGGCGCCGATCACGCCCACAATAATATTGGCAAGCGCCCCCTGTTGCTTATCCGTGCCCATGATTTTGCTCGCGATCCAACCTGCGAGTGCGCCAATAACCAACCACATGATGATGCCGTATCCTGGATTCATAATGTCCCTCCCGCGTTTGCGTTGCGAACCGCAACTAGTTTCACTAACTGTTCAATGTTCGTGCCAATCGCGGAGCCCCGGTAGAAGCGCCTTCGCGCCTACAAATCGTTACCCGGTCCCCCCTAAAATCTGCCGCGTCACGGAAAAGAACCCGTGAACGCAGGCCCTTCTCACTGGCTATTGGAGAGCACCGCCGGCATGGCCACGATGGCCACGCGCTTGCTCAAGCTCCACAGCTTGTCGAACGCCTCGAAGCTTTGGGTGTGCCAACCCCGGGCCGGGTCCATCAACAAGAGTTGGTCACCGGATCGGGCCACACCTGCCACCACCTGGTAGTGGCCTAACGCCACGTCGTTCTTTACGCGGTACGTACCCACCACCACCGGCCGGCCGGCGCGCAGCTCTATTTGCAAGTCCTCGAAAGTCCCTGCCACCACGAAAGCCCGCAGGCCCGCGTCTTCCAGCAACCGCTTCAGTTGACCGGCGGTCAGGCTTGACGTGCCGCTTTGAGGCGGCGATTCGCGGGAATTGCCACTGAGCGAGATGCCCTCAAGAACCCAGCGCCGTTTCACTGCATCCAACACCGCCCAACCGCAGTCGGCCTCGCTTTTTTGCGCCACAAACTGCATGCGCGGCGCCATGATCCAATTTTCCGCCTCTACTGGTGGCTGTGCCTGCCGCGTATAACCCGCGGAGGCACAAGCCACAAGCAGAAGCAGCGGTAGAACGGAGAGCTGTTTCACAGCACAAGGATTATCAATATAACCAACAAGACAACAACCAAAGTTCCGCCGCCGAGGTAGATCCCGGCGCCATCTCCGCCCTCGAAAGCCTGCAAAGACTCATTGGTCTCGGCACGCTCGGCGTAGCGCTGGTCAAATTGCTGGGCGGATGGTTCCGCCTCTGTGCTCTTCGAGTTGCTCACCGAGGTGGCCTCTGCGGCCTGTGGGGCGGCCGATGCCGCGTTTGGTAGCCCTGCCACCAGTGCCCATGCCATAACCGCAACGCCCAACGCGCGCTCAATCACTCCCAATCTTTTCACGTTTGCCTCCCAGGCCGAAAATACACGCAGACGGTCTGCGCCAAATGTTACCGGGAGCGGCTGCTTCAAAAGTTGTGCCGGAGCGTTACGTGCCCGCTGGCGCCAGAGTGGCTTCCAAAATGGGGTGATCTCGGAACGCTTTTGGAAGTTACGGGGTGGTTTCGTTACTATTCGACGGTCACGCTTTTCGCGAGGTTGCGAGGCTGGTCAACGTCGTTGCCGCGCGCCAGGGCCACCGCGTAGCTGAGCAACTGCAATGGCAGGACGGTCAGCAGGGGCTGCAACAGCGGGGGCGCATCGGGAACCCACAAGACAGATCGACATTGTTCGGGGATGATCTTGTCACCGAGGGTGGCCACCGCGATCACTTGCCCTTCGCGGGCGTTCACTTCGGCCATATTGGACAGCACCTTTTCGTAGCCATGGCCTTTGGGCGCAATCACCACAACGGGGATGCCGTCATCAATGAGAGCGATCGGGCCGTGCTTCATCTCGCCCGCCGCATAGCCCTCGGCGTGAATGTAGGAGATCTCTTTGAGCTTCAGGGCGCCCTCGAGAGCGATGGGGTAATTGGTCCCGCGCCCCAAAAACAGAAACCCATTTACGTTTTTGTAACGCTCGGCGATTTCTTTGACATCCCCCATCTCATGAAGTGTGTGCTCCATCTTCTGGGGCATTTGTAGAAGCTCCGCAATCAGCTCTTGTGCCGCCGTGTCCGACAGCGTTCCGGTCCGCCGACCCAGGTGAATGGCCAGCAACGACAGGGCCGCCAGCTGGGCTGTAAAGCACTTCGTGGAGGCCACGCCGATCTCAATGCCCGCGTGGGTATACAGGGTGAAAGTGGCCGCGCGCGCGATTGCAGAATCTAAAACATTGCAGATGGCCAGCGTGCGTGCGCCTTTGGCTTTGGCCTCCTTCAAAGCCGCCAAGGTGTCGGCGGTCTCTCCGCTTTGAGAAATGGCCACAACCAAATCGTTGGGCCCCACGACCGGGTCGCGGTACCGAAATTCGCTGGCCAGATCAACTTCCACGGGCAAGCGGGCCGCCGCTTCGATCATGAATTTCCCCACCAGGCCTGCGTGATACGAGGTGCCGCACGCAACGATGACCAAGCGAGACAAATTGGCCACGTCAATCTGCTGGCCGTCCAACGAAACGTCGCTTTCGGGAACCAACAAGCGCCCTCGCAGCGTGTTCGTCACCGCCATGGGCTGCTCGTAGATCTCTTTGAGCATGAAGTGAGGGTAGCCGGCCTTTTCAGCCTGCTCGGCACTCCAATCTAAAGTGCGTGGGCTGCGTTCACGGGGCGCTCCGTCAACATCTGTGATGCTGTAACCCTTTTGGTTAACGTGAACAATGTCGCCCTCGTCCAAAAACACCACGTTGCGCGTGTGTTGCAGCAAGGCGGGCGCATCGGAGGCCAAGAAAATTTCGCCCTCACCCAAACCCAAAACCAAAGGGGAGGCATTTTTCG
Source organism: Polyangia bacterium (assembly GCA_038257535.1). Taxonomy (GTDB): domain Bacteria; phylum Myxococcota_A; class Polyangia; order Fen-1088; family Fen-1088; genus JAGTJU01. The sequence goes on along the minus strand of JBBSJE010000026.1, from coordinate 20,609 downwards.
CGGCCACCAGCTCGTTGGGATGGGCCTCTGACAGCACCGCGATGGCATAAGCGCCTTCGACCTGGCGCAGTGCTTTTCGCGTGGCCTCCAGAAGCGAGGACGCCCCGTTCACCAAAGCTTCGTCCACCAGATGGGCGACGATTTCTGTGTCTGTTTCTGATGAAAAGACGCGTCCGGAGGCCCGCAGCCGCGCGCGCAAACCCACGTGGTTTTCGATGATGCCATTGTGAACCACGCACACGCCTCCCACGCGGTGAGGGTGCGCGTTTTCGTCTGAGGGCCGGCCGTGCGTTGCCCAGCGCGTGTGCCCGATGCCTAACTGCCCCTTCGGCGAAGACTCAGCCAGCAAGTTCTCAAGCGCTGCCAGCTTGCCGCGGCAGCGCACCACCCGGATGGCGCCAGCGTCGAACACCGCCACCCCCGCCGAATCGTAGCCGCGGTACTCAAGTTTTTTCAAACCGCCAATAAGGATAGGAACCGCTTGTTGACGACCCAGATAAGCAACGATGCCACACATGCGGGCCAAGATTACTTGGGATGTGGAGGAAAGGCCACCGCAGCTTACGCCACCTGTAGGACACCGTTGGAATTGGCACGCCTTGTGAAAGGGAAAGGTTGTCGGCTGATTCCGGCCGGTGGGAAGTTGGGATAAGGGGTTCCAGATGTCATCGAAGAAAATTGGCGCGCTTACCTTACTTACGGACCAGCACCTGGAAGTGCAGGCGCTGCTGGAAAAGATCGTCCGCACAAGGGCTCAGGATCCTGAGCCTTTGCTCCACTTGGCTCAGCTACTGGCCCTGAACATCACCTTGAAGCAGCGGCTGCTCTACCCCGTGCTGGTGGCTGAGGGCGTTGACTGGCCCTTTGACGACGTTCGCCAAGAACAGGTGCAGGTGCGCCGCACCCTTAGCTATGTGCTGTGCCTTGAGGTGGGTGAACCGCTGTTCAGAGCGGCCGTGCGCGGGCTGAAAGCCCTGCTGGAGCATCAATTTCAGGAGGAGGAAGAAGCCCTGTTCCCCCAGGTCCGGGCCACCTTAAACGCAGCCCGCCTGGCTGAAATGGCCGCGGCGATGAGGGCTTTGGCGCGGCAGCTTTCGGCCGCGGGGGGCGGCAAATGCAATCCGCCTCCGCGGCGGCTTCCCGGAGAGGCCGTGGCCAGAGTCCTGCCGATTTGCCACGCCGGCGGGGGCCAATCGGCAAGCGCCGGGCCTGGCAAACGTGCGGGCACGCGTCGCGAGGGATCCTCACCTTTGCCCTAACATCTGCTGCGCCAGATCCAAGGCCGCCAGAAAGCTGTCCGGACGGGCCTGTCCCAAACCCGCCAAGTCATAGGCGGTGCCGTGGTCCGGGGACGTGCGAATGAAAGGTAGCCCTAGGGTAACGTTCACGGTGCGGTCAAAGTCGTGCAGCTTCACGGGGATCAAACCTTGGTCGTGGTACATGGCAACCACCGCGTCAAACTGACCTAGACTGGCTTGCCGAAAGACCACATCAGGCACCGCGGGGCCGCTTAAGCTGCACGCTACGGCCATCTGATCCAGCTGATCACGAGCGAGGGCGATGGCAGGCCCGATGAGTCGCGCCTCTTCATCCCCAAATCGACCGTCCTCACCCGCGTGGGGATTTAGCGCCGCCACCGCAACCCGTGGCCTTTCGACGCCAAAGTGTTCCCTAAGCCCCAACGTGGTGAGCCGAATCGCGCTGGCAATGATTGGCACCGAAAGCGTTTGCGCGACATCGCGAAGCGCAATGTGCGTGGTGGCCACCGTGATTTTGAGCCCGGGACCCGCCAACATCATTGCAATTTCGCGGGCTTGGCTGGCATGGGCCAGATACTCCGTGTGACCGGGAAATGCAAAGCCAGCTCGCGCGGCCCACGTTTTTGAAATTGGGGCGGTGACCAATCCGGCCACCCTCCGTGTGAGCGCCGCCGATGTGGCCGCTTGCAAGTAAGCCACTTGCGCGCGGCCGGACTCGTCGTTGGGTTTGCCGGGCGCGCGCCCCTGGGGGCTTAGCTGGGTAACAGCCTCGACCTCAAGATCTTTTGGCAAGCCAAGGCCCAGCCGCTGGGCCGTTTCTTCAAGCACGCCTACGTCACCAAAAAGAATCAGGTTTTTGGCCGGCCGCGCTGACAGCGCCCGCACCACCACCTCAGGACCAATTCCGGTGGGATCTCCTAAAGTGATCGCAAGCATTTGTGACATCCGCCGATAACACTATATAAGGTGCGGCTCCCGCGGCCACGGCATGCGCGAGGGTTCGTTCTTTAAATGGCAATAGGGTCTTACATGAAAAGCTTGGCAAACTTTTTGAACCGGAGTGCTTGGCGGGCCGTGTCCGCCGGTGCAATACTCACAAACCAAGATGGATGACTTCCACTGCTCCTTCTGTGGAAAACGACGACGCGAGGTGCGCAAGCTTATCTCGGGCCCTCGTGTATTCATCTGCGATGAATGCGTCGCGCTTTGCAACGACATCATCGCAAAAGAAGAAGCGGCCGAGCGGCCGCGCTTTCCACGGCCCAAAGAAATTTTCGACGAACTGAACAAGTACGTCGTGGGGCAAGACCGCGCAAAGAAGGCGCTGTCGGTCTCCGTGTACAACCACTACAAGCGTGTGGCGCAACGGGGAAAGTCCGCCGAAGTTGAGATCCAAAAGGGAAACATCTTGCTGGTGGGACCTTCGGGCTGCGGCAAAACGCTGCTGGTCCAAACTTTGGCGCGCAAGCTAGATGTTCCGTTTGCCATTGCCGACGCCACCACGCTCACCGAGGCAGGTTACGTTGGCGAAGACGTTGACAGCGTTGTGAAGTCGCTTTACCGCAACGCGGGCGGCGATGTTGAAAAAGCCTCGCGCGGCATCATTTGCATCGATGAAATCGACAAAATCGCGCGCCGAGGCGGCGGCCCTTCAGTCACGCGGGATGTGTCCGGCGAGGGTGTGCAGCAAGCGCTTTTGAAACTGCTTGAAGGCAAAAGCTGCAGCATCACCCCCGATGGTTCACGCAATCGCCCTCAGCAAGAGCTGATCACCGTAGACACGTCGAACATCTTGTTTGTGTGCACGGGTGCCTTCAATGGCCTCGAAGAACTTGTTCGCCGGCGCGTGGGCTCTGGGGGCATGGGCTTTGGCGCACGCATCGACAAGAGCGATCAATCGAAGAACGAATTGCGATCGCTCGCGCGCACAGAAGATCTGGTCAAATTCGGCATGATTCCCGAGTTCATGGGCCGGTTGCCGATCATTGTGTCGGCCGATGAGCTGGACGTGCCCGCATTGGTTGAGATCCTGTGGCGGCCCAAGAACGCTTTGGTCAAGCAGTATCAAAGGCTCTTCGATATGGAAGGCGTGAAACTTCGCTTCGCTGAGGACGCTTTGCAGAGCGTCGCTGAAGAAGCCTCACGTCGCAGCGCGGGTGCCCGCGGCCTGCGTGCCATTCTTGAAGAAGTCATGCTGGACGTGATGTACGACATCCCCTCGCTGACCGGCGTCACCGAGTGCGTGGTGAACAAGGACGTGGTGGTGTCTCGTGGGCGGCCGCAATTGGTGCGTGAAAAAAAGGCCTCTTAAGGCTCTAGAGCTGCCGGGGGGCCACAAGCGCCGATTTGTCGCGCGGAGAGGGAATCTGGGTGCTAAACCCACGGGCCCCGTATTTGCAGACGTATTATGGGTCGGGGCGGCTATGCCCTGGCGTTGGGTAACCGAATTCGGAAGTTAGAAGAACAGGAGCGTCGATGCTGACCGAGAACGAAAAGAACCAGATTCGTCAGGCGCTAGAGGAATCCCGGGGCCGGCTGGCCAAAACGGGACAAAGCGCGCTCTCGTTTTCTATGAGCCACGAGCGCAACATCGGTCGAGATTCAATCGACGAATCGATGGAAGAAGAGCTGTTTTCCACAGAAATGCGGCTTCATGACCGCGAAAAGTATCTGCTGCGCAAGATCACGAAGCAGCTGGCACGGCTCGACCAGGGCGAGATTGACGTGTGTGAGGACTGCGGTGAACGAATTCCCTTCCGGCGTTTGCTTGCGCGTCCTGTGACCACGCTTTGCATTGATTGCAAAGAATTGTCGGAACGTGAAGAAGCGGCGCTCTCACAGGCGGGCCGTGGCGGTGTTCTCGACGCCGATCTCTCCGATGCGCCGTCAGCGGCCTCGTCGGAAGAATAAATTCGCCGATTCGCTCAAGCGGGCCCTCAAAGGCCCAAGTTTTCTAAACCCGGGTGTGCGAGGGCGACTCGTTCCCTCGCACCCGATAGATTGTTTGGTTGTGGTCCTCTGCTATAGTGCGTGACGCGGGGCCGTAATCGCCCTACCCATGCCTGAGAGTCGATACAGAATCATCGAGCGCATTGCCGCCGGAGGCATGGCGGAAGTCTTCCGAGGCGTGGCCGAATCGCTTCAGGGCTTCCGTAAGAACGTGGCTGTCAAACGGATTTTGCCGTCCCTGACCAAGAACAAGAAGTTCATCGCCATGTTCCTGGACGAGGCGCGCCTGTCTTTGAGCCTGCAGCACACGAACGTGGTGCAGGTTTTCGACATCGGGCACGTTGACGACACCTACTTCATCGTCATGGAGTTCGTGGATGGCGTGGATATGAAGGCCATCCTTGAGTGGCGCCGTCGCATCAACAAGCCCCTGACTGTGGGCCAAACTGTGTACGTGATAATGGAGATCTGCAAAGGTCTCAATTACGCGCACGAGCTGCCTCACCCCGAAACCGGCAAACCCTTGGGCATCGTGCACCGGGACGTTTCGCCTCCGAACGTGCTGCTCTCAAAGAACGGTGAGATCAAGCTGACCGACTTCGGCTTGGCCAAGGCCGCGGTTCAGGTGGAACACACCGATCCGGGCGTGGTGAAGGGCAAGATGAGTTATCTGTCGCCCGAGGCCGCGCGGGGCGAAGAGGTAGATCAGCGCGCAGACATTTTCGCCGTGGGCATTTTGCTTTACGAGATGCTCACCAACCGTCGCTTGTTTTACGGGGAGAGCGATTACCAAACAGTGGAGCTGGTGCGTGCTGCCCGCATTCCGCCCATTGGCGCTCAGAATCCTGAGGTTGAGCCTGAACTGGAAGACATCGTTCGCAAGTCGCTGGCGCGGCGGCTCGAGGATCGCTTTCAGTCCGGCGCAGATCTGCAGGACGCTCTGGCGCATTACCTGTTTTCGCGTGGCCTAAAAATGATCCAGCGCGACATCGCCGAACTTGTTCGACGGTGCATGGAAGATCAGATGACCTTGTCGGGGGCGGCAAAGCCCCTGCGGGGCAACTTGGTGGACGCGGTTCTGCAGGAGCAAATCCGCGCGTTCACGTCTATGGATTTCGAGGAGGCCGACCCGGCGGTTTCGGATGGCATGCCTCGCATGACCGGAGACATCGTGGATCCGCGCGCTTGGGCCAACGACACCGATTGGCCGTGGCGAAAAACTGGCAACCGCCGCACCACATTGGCCCAAGATGTGCCAGAGGTGCAAGAGATTCGGGCCCCGAAACCGGTGTCCCATTCGGCGCCCATTCCCACCCACCCGATCGCGGCCGCTCTGTCAGACAAGCGCCCGGCCCCGCTGGTCCCTGCGTCACCCATTCCCCAGCATCCAGCCCAGGTGGCGCCGCAGCCCGCACCGCTGCTGCCGCCGCGCCAATCAGGCAAGGGCATGGTCATCGGTGTTTTCGTGGGCTTTTTGCTGTTGGGCGTGATGATCGCGGCTGTGGTGTTCCGCGGAGGTTGACTGCGGCCGGCCCGACCCAAAAGCAAAAGCCCCGGTTATTACAACCGAGGCTCTCGCTTTTCATTGGCCTCTGCGGCCCTGCAATGGGGTCTTACAAGGCCTTCTTGATGAGATCTTCGAGCTTTGGCCGCGGCACCGCGCCCACCAGCTGACCCACCACCTGGCCGTCTTTGAACATCAAGATGGTGGGAATGCTGCGAACTTCAAACTGCGAAGGCACGTTGGGGTTTGCGTCAATGTCGCATTTGCCCACCCGCACCTGGCCGGCATATTGATCCGCAAGCGCCTCAACGTGAGGGGCGATCGCCCGGCACGGTGCACACCAAGCCGCCCAGAAATCCACCAACACAGGTTGTGATGATTTGAGGACGTCGGTTTCAAAGTTGTCGTCGGTGACTTCAATAACGTTCGCGGTTGCCATGGGAGCATTCCTTTAGCACAGGGGGTCGATGCTGGACAGCGCCGACCGAGGTGTTTGGTTTTGATTCCCCCGCGCGGGCTTGGTTTCACAATTGCCCGTATGGAGGCGCAACGCCTGGCTTGCCTTGGCGGCCTTGGGCGGCAATGCTAAGGTTTTCGGGCACTTCGCGCGGAAGCTGGTAAGGAGTTGCGCAGCATGAGCTTCAGGGTCTTTCTCTCACAGACGACCATCGACGATTGGGTGGCCTCTGACAGGGTTGACCTGCAAGGCGAATTCATCACTTTGCAACCAGCGGGCGTTCGCTTGCGGCTGTCCTCGGCCGCGTTTTTCAAAGCCGTGGCTGGCGGTTCTCACGATGCCCACGCGCTGGTGGGCAAGGTCAAAGATCAAGAGGCCATCGATGCCATGGGCGGCGAAGCTTACATGTCTTCAGTGGTCATTGGCGAGGCGGCCTACGATGTTGATCCTGGATTCATGGCCACGCCCGATGAAGAATTTGTGGGTTTGGCAGACAGCGTGATAGCTGCCCTGGGGGCTTTGAGGGCCGATCTCTAAGGCGCAGGATGGACAGCTCATCGGCCCTAGAATTTGCCCAGATTGGCGCTTACGGATTGGCCTCGGGCCTCTACCTAGGCGTGCATTTGGGGGCGGGCGGACGTGTGGCGCTGTGGGGGCGGCGGGTGTTCCTTGCTGGCTTTGTGTTTCATTTTGTCGACATTGGCGTGCGCTGCTTTCGCTTGCAGCATCCCTTGTCGTCTACGTCTGAGGCGATGGCGTTTGTGGCGTGGCTGGTGGCCGCGGGGTTTCTGTTTGCATCCATGCGCTCGCGCTTGTCCGCGATTGGGGCTTTTGCCGCGCCTACAGTCTTGGGTCTCTTGGTGCTGGCGCGCGTGCTGCCGCAAGAGGGCGCCGCGAAGGCAAGCTTGGGGCCATTGACCACTGTGCACGTGCTCTTGTCCACTGTAGGTGAAGCGCTGTTCGCGTTGGCGGCGGCGCTGGCGGCCGTTTATCTTATTCAAGAGCGCCGCTTGAAACGCAAAGATTTTGGGCGCATGCGCGGGGCGGCCGCTCCCCTGGAAACTTTGGATCGCCTGGCGGCCCGATGCGTGTCGTTCGGGTTTCCTGTGTTCACCCTGGCCATCATCACAGGCGCGGTTTTGGTTGCGCGACTGGGCTTGCTTCGCAGCGGGGGCGCCGTTCGACCTGAATACGCGGTGGCGGTGGCGTCGTGGCTGGCCTATGGGGTGTTGGTGGTGGCGCGGCGAGGTGCTGGGTGGCAGGGCCGTAGAGCCGCTTGGGTGACGGTGGCAGGATTTGCGGGCGCGTTGTTGGTGTTGGTGGCGTACTTCTTTCGCGACCTCGCGTAAGCGCCATGAGTTCCGAACTAATCGTCCTAGGCCTTTCTCACCGCACGGCGCCCGTGGCGATGCGGGAATGCCTTGCCGTCGATCCCGCGGACGCCGAAGGCTTTGTGCAAACGCTCAAACGCTTGCCCGGCGTGGGGGAGGCCACCATCATCTCTACCTGCAATCGTGTGGAGATCTACGCGGCCACCATCGACCGCGTGTCGGCTTTCGATGCCCTGCGCGGCTTTTTGGCGCAGCGGTTGCCAGACGCCACCGGCGGCGTTGGCGAATTGGAAACGCATCTGTATCGGCGCGCGGGCCGAGCGGCCGTGCATCACTTGTTTCGCGTGGCTTCAAGCCTGGACTCGCTCGTGGTGGGTGAGCCGCAGATCTTAGGGCAGGTAAAAGACGCCTATGATTTGGCCACGCGCACGGGGAGCGCTGGGCCCATGCTCAGCGATTGTTTCACACGCGCGTTTCGCATCGCTCGTCGCATTCGTCGCGACACGGGCATTGCGAGGCAGTCGGTGTCGGTCAGTTCGGTGGCGGTGGAACTGGCGCGGCAAGTGTTTGCTGGTTTTGAGGGGCGGCGGGTGCTGCTGGTGGGTGCTGGCAAAATGGCAGATCTGGCCGGCCGGGCCCTGAAAGCTCAAGGCGCCACAGTGGCGGTAACGAACCGCACCCGCGCGCGCGCCGACGAGTTTGGTGCGCGGTTGGGTTTTGAGGTGGAAGCCTTCGAGACGCTGCATCAGTCGATCGAGCGCGCTGACATTGTCATCACCTCCACGGGCGCGCGTCAGCCGATTCTGGCCGCCGCCGATGTGGCCAGGATTCAAAAAGCGCGCCGCAACCGCGCGTTGGTGATCGTTGACATCGCCGTGCCGCGCGACGTGGACGCTGGCGCTGGCCGCGTGAATGGCGTGTTCCTGTGGGACATCGATGATCTGCAAAAAGAGGCCGCTTCGGCGCTGGCGGGGCGGCGAGAAGAAGCCGAAAAAGCCGAGCAGATCGTTGAAGAAGAGGTCGTGCGCTATTTCCAAGCGCAACACAGCCGGGGGGTGGCGCCCACGATTGCCGCTTTGCGATCGCGGTTTGCGAGCGTGGCCAAAGCCGAGGTGGAGCGCGCGCTGTCCAACGTACCTGATGCGGATGAACGCACGCGGCGAACCATTGAACGCATGGCCGATGCGATCGTAAACAAGCTTTTGCACAACCCGCAAGTTGTGCTGAAAAAGGAAGCCGCCAACGAAATGGGTGAAGCGCTCACGGCCGCGGTGGTGCAACTGTTCGATCTTCCCGATGTGCCAGCGACGGCCCCTGTGGCAACAGGCGGCGATGACGAGAGCGCCGCGCCTGATTCGCAAACTTTGCCCCCTCCTGTGCAGAAAACCCAAACATCATGACCGCACCTCAACGATTGATCATTGGAACTCGGGGCAGCGCCTTGGCGCGGTGGCAAGCTGAACATGTGGCGGCCGCCATCCGCGAGCGTCATCCGAATACGGAAGTGCTGCTGCAAATCATTGTCACCAGTGGCGATCGGTTTTCGGCGGGCCCCGTTTCCGAGGTGGGGGGAAAAGCCGTTTGGGTGAAGGAGATTGAAGAGGCTTTGTTCGCCGGCGCGGTGGATCTGGCGGTTCATAGTTTGAAGGATGTGCCCGCCGCTTTGCCCGAGGGGCTGAAGCTGGGTGCGTTTTTGCCGCGGGCCGACGCGCGCGACGCTTGGCTTTCGCGCCAAGGATACAGTCTAGAGGCGCTGCCGCACGGGGCGCGGGTGGGAACCTCAAGCCTGCGTCGCACGTGCCAACTCAAAGCCCGTCGTCCCGATCTGCAAGTGGAGCTTCTGCGCGGCAACGTGGACACGCGTTTGCGCAAGCTGAGTGAAGGGGTTGTTGATGCGGCTGTGTTGGCCTGCGCGGGGCTTGATCGCCTGGGGTACGCCGACCGCATCACCGAAAGGTTGGACCCCAGCGTGATGTTGCCCGCCATCGGTCAAGGGGCCATGGCCATTGAGGTGCGCCGCAACGACGAGGCGGTGGGGCCCTTGGTGGCACAGCTTGATGACGAAACCACACGCGTGGCGGTTTTGGCCGAACGCAGCTTGATGGCGGCGCTGGGCGGATCCTGCCGCACGCCGGTGGGGGGACACGCCACGGTGGCGGGCCGGCAGCTGCGCTTGCAAGCGATGGTGGGCCGGCCCGAGGGCACTGACTTGCTTTTCGTGGACCATACGGGTGACGCCTCGCAGGCCGTTGCCATTGGCCAACAGGTGGCCCGGGAACTGCTGGCCCAGGGCGCCGACCGGATTTTGGCCGACCTCGGCTAAATGGGACCTCAAACCCGTGCCCTGGGGTGAATGTGTCCGCCCCAAACGTCATTTTCATGGCGGGTGCGCTTAAGCGCCTCGGTGGAAGTGCCGATCCCTTCTGCGAGGAAAACGGTCTGGCAATAAGCGCACGAATTTGTGGCGTTTTGTAAGCAGCCGTCGGCTTGTCACGTTGGCAAAAATGATTCTGTTCGGCCTGCATCTATCTTTCACGCGTGCCCTGCTGTTTTGCGGCGGTGTGGCGGCCATGGCGTGCACGCCCCCGCCCTCGCACGTGAAGGTGGAAGAGTTAAACCGCCAGATTGCGGCGCTGCGGGCGCAAAACGCCGAATACACACGGCAAGTTGAGGAGCTGGAAAACCAAGTGTTTGTGCTCAGCGACCGGGCGGAAAGCCAGCAAGTGAGCCAACAACGCGTGCTGGCGCCACAGTTGCCGCGCGTCACTCTAACGCCCGGACAAGCTGTTCCCAGCGGGGAAGCGGACGACGCGGTTTATAGCTTCGGTGATGACGACGCGGTTGAATACGTAGGTGAGGCCGCAAAATCCTCACGCAGCCGCCCCGTTCTGCGTTTGGTGGGCAACGAGGGCAGCGTTTCTGCGCACGAGCCTGCGGCCGCTCCACGACCCGTGTCGGTTTCGTCGCCCCGGCGCGCGCCCGCACCACCGCCTGCGACCAGCCCAGAGGCGCGCAAAGTGAATCTTAACGCCCCCGATGGCACGGCGGTCACAGTTTACCGGCTGGCGCTCGAGCATTTGAAAGCGGGGCGACACGCAGACGCGGCGGCTGGTTTCCGCGATTTTCTGAGCCGCTTCGCCCAGCACGATTACGCCGACAACGCCCAGTACTGGCTGGCCGAGTGCTACTACGACTTGAAAGACTTCGTCACCGCTGTCAGCGAATTTCGCAAAGTGGTTGAGGTTTATCCCCAAGGCAACAAGGTGCCTGACGCGCTTTTGAAGGTGGGCTTTGCGTATTTGTCTTTGGGCAACGAGTCCGCAGGCCGCAGCACGCTCAAAGAGCTCACGCGCAGCTACCCGTCGCATTCGGCCGCAACCATGGCGGGCGAGAAACTGGGCGAGCTGGATGGCAAACCCCAAGACGCCGCTTACGCGGGCGCCCAAGGTCGTTAAAGGAGATGCATATGGCCTGGTTCCAAACAAACGCTGGCAAACGGCCCATGTGGCCTTTCGCTCTGACTTTTCTGCTAAGCCCGATGATGGCGCAGGCACAAACCGTGCGGACCACTTTGCAAGATCTGCAAGACAACGAAGCCGAGCCGCTGCCTGACGTCAACGCCATTGAACAAGGACAGTCACCACCCGCCTCGGTGAGTTTTCCCGGCGTGAACCGCAAAGTTCGTGGCCAGACCGGGGCGCGATCACAAACATCCCCACCACGAGAGGTACCCACCTCGGTTTCCCGAACCACGCGTTCGGCCGACGCAGAGGGCGAGTGGGCGAATGAGTACGGCGAAGAGTCCAGTGCCGCACCCCCTTCCGAAGTGCCAGCGGCGCATCAAGTGCGAAAGGGCGACACCTTGTGGTCGCTTTGTGGTCATTACTATGGCGATCCGTGGAAATGGCCCCAGCTATGGGCTCTGAATCCTCAGGTCACGAACCCGCATTGGATCTTCGAGGGCGATTCGGTTCGACTGCGCGCCGGGGATGGGGCGGCCGGCACGGCGGGGTTAGATTTGGAGGCACCCTCGGCAAGGCCCTCAGGCAGCCGCGGCGGTGCCATCACGTTGCGTGAGGTGGGGTTCGTAAGCGCCACAGATCTGAAAGAGTCTGCGCGCATCAGTGGGTCGCGTGAGGAGAAGATCATGTTGGCCTCTGGCGACTCCGCGTATTTGGCGTTTCCCAAAGACAAGCGCCTTGTGGCGGGCGAGCGCTACAGCGTGTTCACTGTGGACAAGAAAAAGCCCATCATTGATCCAAAGAGCCCTGGCAAGATTGTGGGCTACTTGGTGCGCATTCACAGCGACATCGTGGTGAACCAAATTTCGGATGAAACCACGGGCCGGGGCACCTTGGTGGATGCCACCGATGTGATAGAACGTGGCTTCTTTGTAAGCAAGCGGGTACAGGCCTTCCGCAGCATTCGCCCCGTGGCGAGCGATGTGAGTTTGGAAGCCAAAATCATTGCCACCTTTGCGCCCCACGCCATGCTGTCGGAGCAAGACTTCGTGGTGCTGTCGCGCGGCAGCAAGGACGGCCTGCGCGTGGGCAATCGCTCCTACGTCATCCGCAAGGGCGATGGCTACCGCCGTCAGATGGAGGGCTGGGACAGTTACGAGGATGGCTACCCTAAGGAGGTGGTGGCCGAACTCTTGGTGGTGGATGTGCAAGACAACGCCGCGGTGGCGTGGGTTTCGCGCTCAATAAAAGAAATTCGCGTGGGTGAATTCACGGAGACGCGGCGGGGCTATTGATGTCCAGCCGGCATGGCGGAGGGCTTCCAAGGCCCGTCTGAGCGACCTCAAAGCTGCAAAGCGGCTTTCAGGAACTTGAACAGTTCCGCGCACTTTGAGAGCTGGCCTTGACCCCGTGGAAGCACGGCGCTACCTCTTGCCGTTCTCATGACCGTGGCCGCCGCAATGCAGTATGACGCTGTCGGACGGGCTTTCTCGCCCCCGCCGAACTGCGGCGCGTGGGCAAAAATCGACGCTCGCGGACGCCATTCGCAGTGTTGTTTTCATGAAACTTCTGAGGCTCTGGCGCCGAAAACCGCCTTGATGCCCCGGTTTATTGCGCACGACCACCCTAGCTTTCCCGCCTCGCTCCGCAGCATGCCTCGTCCTTCGCCGGGCTTGTGGTTTCAAGGGCGGCTGCCTCTACCAACAGATCCGTTGCTGGCCATCGTGGGATCGCGCGCGGCCAGCGTTCAGGGATGCGGGTTGGCGTCGCAATGGGCGGCCGCGGTGGCTGCTGCGGGACACGCGATCGTTTCAGGTGGCGCTTTGGGCATCGACGCCGCGGCTCATGAAGGGGCGCTGGCGGCAGGCGGCGCCACGTACGCCGTCCTGGGTTGCGGGGCTGACGTTGTTTATCCCGATCGCCACGGCCCCTTGTTTGCGCGCATTGCCCAAAGTGGGGGCCTTGTGTCGGAATATCCTCCTGGCACCTTGCCGAGGCCGGGTCAGTTTCCTGTGCGCAACCGGCTCATCGTGGGCCTGGCGCAAACGGTTCTGGTTGTAGAAGCGCGGCTGCGGTCGGGCGCGCTCGTGACCGCGCGGCTGGCGCATAAGCAAGGCCGGCGGCTTTTGGCGGTGCCGGGTACCGCGGGCACAGACGCTTTGCTGCAGTCGAATATGGCTTGGGCGGTGCAAACAGAATCTGATCTTTTTCTGGCGCTGAGCGGACACCGTCCCGCCACGCGCGGTCCCGCGCAGCCTTCCGAAGCCGTGGCGCCCGTCGTGTCGGCAATTCAGGCTGGCAAACACACGCCCGCTGCCATGGCGCTGTTTTTGGGGCAAGCGTTGGGCGATGTGATGGCCGCCTTAATGGAGGCGGAACTTGAGGGGTGGGTGCGCCGAGGCGCTGGCAGTCAGTACGAGGTGAACAATGGCCACTGAAAAAGCGGAAACGACCGACACAGCTTCGGCCAAGGTGCCCGCGGCACCCAAAGCCAAGCCCACCAAGGCGGCCGCAAAGCCGCCCGCCTCGAAAGTTAAAGCGGGGGCCACTGCAAAGGCGGCCTCTCCGAAGGCCAAGGCGCCGGCCAAGGCGAAAGCCGCGACGGTGAAAGCCAAAGCCAAAACCAAACCTATTGAGCCAGACCTCGATGACGTCGAGGTTGACGAAGACGACGATCAAGAGGGCTCTGAAACCACCAAGAAGCCGCGCAAACGCTCAGGCGCTTTGGTTGTCGTCGAATCACCCGCCAAAGCCAACACCATCAAGAAGTACCTGGGTGCGGGCTTTGTGGTGAAAGCTTCGGTTGGGCACGTCAAGGATCTACCCAAGCAGAACATTGGTGTGGACGTGACCAAGGGCTTTGCGCCCGAATACGTGGTGATCGACGGCAAGAAGAAAGTGCTGGCGGAGATCAAATCGGCGGCCCGCAAGGCCGAGCGCGTTTACCTGGCGCCCGACCCCGATCGCGAAGGAGAAGCGATTGCGTGGCACATCTTCGAAGAGATCCGCGATGTGAACCCCAACATCTCGCGCGTGCTGTTCAACGAAATCACCAAAAAAGCGGTGAACGAAGCGATTGAGCATCCGATGGAGCTCAACCCGCACAAATTCGATTCGCAGCAAGCGCGGCGCATTCTTGATCGGCTTGTGGGCTACGAAATTAGCCCGGTGCTGTGGACCAAGGTGAAACGCGGATTGTCGGCAGGTCGTGTGCAGTCAGTGGCCGTGCGTTTGGTGGCGGAGCGCGAAGAGGAGATCAAAGCGTTCAAGCCTGAGGAGTATTGGACCTTCGACGCCGACGTTGAAGGCGCGTTGCCGCCCCCGTTTGCGGTTCGGGCGGTTCGCCAAGACGGGCAAAAGCTAGAGCTGCGCAACGAAGGCCACGCCCGCGCCGTTGATGAAATTGTCAAAGCCAACCCTTTGCGGGTGGCCAACGTGGAACGCAAAGAGCGGCGCAAGAACGCACCTGCGCCGTTCATCACGTCGAAGCTGCAACAGGAAGCCTCAAGCAAGTTGCGCTTTTCGCCCAAGAAGACCATGGGCTTGGCCCAGCGGCTTTACGAAGGTATGGAGCTGGGCGAAGAAGGCCCGGTGGGTTTGATTACGTACATGCGTACCGACTCAACCCGCATCTCCGACGACGCCATGACCGAGGTGCGCGCTTACATCGCCGAAAAGTACGGCCCCACCTCGGTTCCTGAATCGCCCAACGTTTACAAAACGAAGAAGAGCGCCCAGGACGCCCACGAGGCCATTCGTCCCACGTCCACGAAATACGATCCGGAAACCGTGCGGCGGCTGATCGAACAAAGTGGCGGGGGCGGTCGTGATCCGCGCGAGACCGAAGATCTGTTGAAGCTCTATCAGCTGATCTGGAACCGCTTTGTGGCCTGCCAAATGGTGCCGGCGGTGTTTGATCAAACGGCGATCGAAATTCACGCGGGCGCGGTAGAGCTGCGCGCCACGGGGCAGGTGCTCAAGAGCCCCGGCTTTCTCGAGGTGTACCGCGAAATCGTGGAAGACGTGGCCGACGAAGACGCCGAAGGTCGCTTGCCCGACATTCAGGTGGGCGAAACCTTGAAGCTCTTGGGCACCAAACCCGAACAGCATTTCACACAGCCACCACCGCGGTTTTCAGAAGCCACGCTGGTCAAAGAGCTGGAAGAAAAGGGCGTGGGGCGTCCGTCGACCTACGCCACCATTTTGTCCACGGTGCAAGATCGTGGCTACGTTGAGCGCAAAGAGGGGGGGCGTTTGTACCCCACGGAACTGGGCGTGATGGTCAACGGACTTTTGATCACCAGCTTTCCCAACATCGTTAGCACCGACTTTACGGCGCTGATGGAAGAGCAGCTCGACAAGGTCGAAGAAGGCGAAGTTGACTGGGTGAAGCTGCTGGGTTCGTTTTACGACCCGTTCACCAAAGATGTGGCCAAGGCCAAGGTGGAGATGCGCGATGTGAAGCGCGAAGAAACCCCCACCGACATCAATTGTGAAAAGTGCGGCAGCACCATGGTGATCAAGTGGGGGCGCAATGGACACTTCTTGGCGTGTTCGGGTTATCCCGAGTGCAAAAACACCAAGGAGTACGCACGGGCCGAAGACGGCAGCATTCAGATTGTGGCCACCGAGCGCCCTTCGGATGAGATCTGCCCCGCTTGCAACAGCCCCATGGTGATTCGTCGCGGCCGCTTCGGCGAGTTTTTGGCTTGCGCGCGCTATCCCGAATGCAAAACCACCAAGCCCATCTCTTTGGGTGTGGATTGCCCCAAAGAAGGCTGCGGCGGCTTCGTCACCGAAAAGCGTTCGCGCAAGGGCAAGGTGTTTTACGGCTGCTCCAACTACAGCAAGACCAACTGCGACTTTGTGTCGTGGGACAAACCGGTGCCACAGCCGTGTCCGCAGTGCGAGTCGAAATTCTTGGTGGAAAAAGTTTCTCGTACGGGATCGCGTTTGCGGTGTCCGGTTCCGGGCTGCGGCTATACGGCGGATGTGGGCGGCGACACGGCCGCCGCCGATGGCGCGGCTGAGGCCAGCGCCACCTAAGCGAAAAGCGACTGCGCGCATGACTCATTCCCTGCACCCGGAAGCCATCACTGTTGTGGGCGGTGGTTTGGCCGGGTGCGAGGCCGCTTGGCAGCTTGCGCAGTCGGGGTTGCAGGTGCGGCTGGTGGAATCGAAACCGGCCGCCATGTCGCCCGCGCATCACAGCGCTCTGTTGGCCGAGATTGTTTGCTCAAATAGTCTACGTTCCGATAGCCCCGAGCACCCCGCAGGTTTGTTGAAGGCGGAGCTGCGGCGGGCGGGATCGTTGATCTTGTCGGCCGCGGACGCCACCCGAGTTCCGGCGGGTGAAGCCCTGGCCGTCGATCGCTGGGCGTTTGCCAAGCGGGTCACCACGCAGCTGGCGTTTCATCCCCGGGTCCGCATCGAACGGCGACGCGTGGACGCCTTGCCCGCGGGGATCAGCATCGTGGCCACAGGCCCGCTCACCGGTGGCGGTTTGGCGCGCCAGCTGGGCGCTCTGTGTGGCAAGCCGCTTTACTTTTACGACGCCATCGCGCCAATTGTTGAAGCCGATAGCATTGACATGACGGTGGCGTTTCGTGCTTCTCGCTACGACAAAAACACCGCGCCACAGGTGCCGGGCGAAGCGCCGCCACAATCGGACGGCGACTACATCAATTGCCCGCTGGATAGGCAAGAGTACGATGCGTTTGTGCAGGCCGTGCGCGCCGGGCGCAAAGTGCAGGCGCATGCGTTTGAGCAGGCCAAATATTTCGAGGGTTGTTTGCCCATCGAGGTGATGGCAGACCGAGGCGATCGCGTGTTGTCGTTTGGGCCCATGAAGCCTGTGGGTCTTACCGATCCGCGCACCGGGCGGCGCCCCTACGCCGTGGTGCAGTTGCGTGCCGAAAACGTGCACGGCAGCGCGTTTAATCTCGTGGGCTTTCAAACCCGCCTGGCTTACCCCGAACAGCAACGCATCTTTAGAATGATTCCGGGGCTGCAAAACGCCGAGTTCTTGCGCTACGGCTCCATTCATCGCAATTCCTACATCGATGCGCCACGCTTGCTAGGCCCGCAGCTACAACTGCGACAACAACCCAACATCCGCTTGGCCGGGCAGATCACCGGGGTTGAAGGCTACATCGAGTCAACCGCCATGGGCTTGGTGGCAGCAAAACTGCTGGCGGCCGAATTGCTGGGGCAGCCGGTGCAGCCCCCGCCGGCCGAAACCGCCATGGGCGCGCTGTATCAGCACATCACGCGGCCGCGCGCGCTCAAAGAGCCGTTCGTGCCCATGAACATCAACTACAGCTTGATGCCTCCTTTGGAAATGCCGACTGCACGGGTGGGCAAGGCCGATCGGCGTCGGGCGTTTGCCCAGCGGGCGGCGGCGCGCTTCGGCGATTGGGCTGCCCCGGTGTAACATCCGCTGCGATGCGCGCGGCGAGCTGCTTCACCTTGATCCTGATGTTGGCGATGCCTGCGGCGTGCCGCAAAGCCAGCGATCACCAACCGCCGCCCCACGCGCTACCACTGTCGCAGTTTCGACCACAATCGAAATTGCATGTGCCGCAAACTTCCGTCAAACGGCTGCGCTTTGCCGCCATCGATTTTCATCAGCACCTTGCGCTGCCTGGCAGTCCCCATTTCGTTGCGCCGGCGGAGATGTTGAAGGTGATGGATCAATTCAATGTCACCAAGCTTGTGCATCTGACGGGTGGCGGCGAAACGCTTGCGCGTTTCATCGAGACGTTCGTGAAGCCCCATCCTGAGCGTTTCGTTGTGTTCACCGAACTTGATTGGGCGCAATTGGAACACGCCGATTTTGGCGAACGCATGGCCCAAGACGTGCGGAAGGCGGTTAGGCAAGGCGCGCGCGGCTTAAAGCTGCTCAAGTGGTTTGGCTTGGGCGCGCGGCATCCCGATGGAACCTTGGTGCGCGTGGACGATCCTCGTTTCGACCCTGTATGGGCGCAGTGTGGCGCGCTGAACATCCCCGTGGCCATTCACACCGGCGATCCAGAGGCGTTTTTCGATCCCGTGGACGCCCGCAACGAGCGCTTCGAGGAGCTGGTGGCCCACCCCGACTGGAGCTTCGCGGATGCGAAATGGCCGCGCCTGCCGCAACTGTTGGCGGCGCGCGATCGCGTGTTTGCCCGCCACCGCAATACATGGTTCGTGGCGTTGCATGTGGGCGGTTGGCCCGAAAACCTCGACTACGTGTCAGATATGCTTGAGCGCAACCCCAACGTCTACGTCGACCTAGGCGCCCGGCAAGCGGAGTTGGGGCGGCAGCCTCGGCGCGCACGCCAATTTTTCCTCGCACACCAAGATCGAATCTTGTTCGGCACCGACGAAGCGCCCGCGGCCTGGAACAGCAACGGTGCGGATGTGTACGAAAGCTACGGCCGCTTCCTGCAAACCAACGACGAGTCGTTCGCGTATTACGCCGCGCCCAGGCAGGGGCGCTGGACGATCAGTGGGCTTGAGTTGCCAGACGACGTGTTGAAAAAGGTCTACGGGGAAAACGCGACGCGGCTGTTGCAGAGGATTGACGACCGCGCACCGGCGCGGCCCGCAGGTCCGTGATACCTTTGAAGCTAAGGGGCGAAGGTGGCGGGGAACCCATCGCAGCCAGCTGGAGCTTGGCATGTCGCTACGCATTCGGTTATTCGTGGTTTTGCTGACGCTCAGCGCGTTCGTGGTGCTGATGGGCATCGCCGCGGCGGTTTATCCGGGTGGCAACTACCACGACCGCAGCTACCCCAAACATCACTTTTGGTACAATTTCCTCTGCGATTTGCTGCATCGCCGTGGCATGGGCGGCGGCAACAACCTCTTGGGCTCGCAGTTGGCCACGGCGGGCATGTTGGCGCTGGTGGTGTGCATGGCCGTGTATTGGACGCTCGGGCCTAACTTTATGCCTTCGCGTCTGTGGCTGGGCCGCGTGTGCATGGTGGCGGGTTTGTTGTCCTCGGCGGGACTGGTGGCGGTGGCATTAACGCCTTCAGACCGGCTTGCCAAATTGCATACGGCGGCCATTGTGTTGGCCACGGCGCCCGGGGTGGTGGCTGCGCTTTCGGTGGTGCTGGGGCATGTGTGCGAAGCGCAAACCCCCTGGGGCTTACGGGTGCTGGGCGTGTTGGCGTTGGCGGCCGTGATGGCCACCGCGGGGTTGTTTGTGGTGCACACGTTTTTTCAGGGTGGTTATTTGCGGGCGCTGCCCGCGCTGCAGCGTGTGGCGGCGATCCTCACCGTCTTATGGCTGGCCAGCACCACCGTTCGGCTGCTGGCGGCGGACGTGGCAAGGGGAAATTCGCCTCCCGCCTCGTCGTCGCTTAGCCTCAGGGAGTGATCCTCAACGGCCCGGCTTTGCTCGATGTGTTTCGCCAGCATTTGGCCGTGGAGCGCCGGGCGTCGCCGCACACCTTGCGGGCCTACCTGGCCGACCTTGAGGCGTTTTTCGTGTTTGTGGCACGGACGCGGCGCCAAGAAGGTGAGCCCGATCTGCAAACGCTGGTGCTTGCGGATCTTGATCTGCTGGCGTGTCGCAGCTGGCTTGCGTCTTTGCACGGGAACAACGAAGGGGTCAGCATTGCTCGCAAGCTGTCGGTGTTGCGAACCTTTTTTCGCGTGCTGGTACGCCGCCGGCTTGTGGCAAGCAGCCCCGTGGCCGCGTTGCGAGGGCCCAAACGCGCGCAACGTCTACCGAAGTTCCTAGGCAAAGACGAAGCCCAACAGCTGCTGGATTCTTCGCCTGAGCAGTCAGCGCCCAGCCCAGCGCGTTTGGCATGCGATCAAGCATTATTCGAGGTGCTTTATGGCGCGGGGCTGCGTATCTCGGAAGCTTGCAACCTGGATCTGGGCGATATGGTGCCCGAAGCTGAAGGCCTGATGCTCAACGTGCGGCAAGGCAAAGGCCGCAAGGATCGCCGGGTGCCGGTGGGCCGCTTGGCGGCTGTGGCGCTGCAGGCGTATTTGCCCCAGCGCGCCCAATTTTTGGCCAAAGCCAAGCCCGGGACCGCAGCCATAAGTGCTGTGTTTTTGTCCGAACACGGCAAGCGCTTGGATCCGCGCGAGGCCCGTCGTCGTCTGCACAGCCGGCAACTGACTTTGGGCAGCAAACAAGTTTCCCCGCACGCGCTCAGGCACAGCTTCGCCACGCATCTGTTGGGGGAGGGCGCCGACTTGCGGTCGATCCAAGAGTTGCTAGGACACGCGAGCTTACGAACCACGCAGCGGTACGCGCAGGTTGACATAGATCATCTTATGTCTGTTTACGACAAAGCTCACCCGCGGGCGACAGCGTCTGCGCCCTCCGCCGCGCCCCATGTCCCTACCTTTCCGCCTGCAAAAACGCCCCGGGAGTAATCATGAAACGCTCAGACGAGATGCGCATTCGCTCCACAACCGTGCTGGTGGTGCGCCGCGAAGGCAAAGTGGTGATCGGCGCCGATGGGCAAGTGACATTGGGGCAAACCGTGATGAAGGGCACCGCGCGCAAACTGCGGAGGCTTCACGACGGCCGCGTGGTGGCAGGCTTTGCGGGCTCGGCTGCCGATGGCCTAACGTTGTTCGAGAAATTCGAGGCGCGGCTCAAAGAGTTCAACGGCAACTTGGCCCGCGCCGCCGTTGAAT
>JBBSJE010000025.1:0-40980 GCA_038257535.1 Polyangia bacterium | reverse complement strand
GGCTACGAAGTGTAAGACCCTGTAGACGCGTTCGCTATCGCGTGGCCCCACCGCGGGCTATTCGGTCGTAAAGCCCACCTTGGTATGCGTGCCATCGCAGTAAGGCTTGTTCGCCGACTGGCCGCAACGACACAACGCTGTTTTGGTGACGCGGTTTGTGGTGCGGCCCGTGCCGGAGCACACTTCCAGGTTGCCGGTCACAAGCAGTGGCCCGTTAGGCAGGGGCTTTACCGTCACCAAACCCTTGCGAATGTCCAATGGCTCAGACGTTGTGGTGGCGGGCTCACCGGTGGCCATAAAGCCAGCCGCGGTGTGACTGCCATCGCAAAACGGTTTGTGGCTAGAGGCCCCGCACCGACACAGGGTTGCCCGCAACGTGCGGCCATGGCCTTCAATTTCGAGTTCGGCGTTGATGGCCACCGGACCATTTTCGCGAACACGCGCCACATTCACCAAGGGTGCAGACTCAGAAACGGAACCATCCAGAGCCTCCCATGTGATCGCGCCGGATGGACAATTGCGCGCCAAAGCCGCTAGTTCTTGCGGCGTCGCGGCATCAGGATGAATCCAAGCCCCCTGCACGTTGGGCACGAATACATCCGGCCTATCCAGTACACAGTGCCGTGAATGGATGCACTTGGTTGCCTCGAATCTCAACACGGTGTGCTTGCCACGTACCTCTTCCACTTTGCTCATGCGGCCTCCCGGGCACATGCTGTGTCAGGCCGCCCCAACAAGCAAGCAACACCATCGCATTGGCGTTCGTAGCCCGGCTGTCTATGACCAGCGCCCCCCTAAAGCGCACTGACGGGCATGTGGGTGCTTTCAGTCACTACGGCACGTCCGGATAGCAGTAAAGTTATGCGTATTTCTTACGATTTATAGGGCAAGGAAGATCACCCATGCCGTCTTGGCGTCGCCGCGGCAAACAACTCACAAGTTTTATAGACGGTGTACCTAAGACGACAATCACGGGCACCTTGGGCAGCGTCGCTAACAATGGCGTGCTGAACTTTTGTGGTGTTGGCGCATCGTGGGCCAACTACGACGGCCAAATCAACAACGTGCGTTTGTTCTCGCGGGCCATCGAAGACGCCGAGATTGCTGCGTTGCCTGCCAACGCCCCATGACGTGGGCAAGGCAGCTGGGCCACAAGCTCCGCCATTCGTAAATCTTAGACCTCGTTGCTTCTCAAAGCATCGCTGTACGTTGTTGTACAATAAGGAGTGCGCTTGAATAACGATCCCTCACCGATGCAACATGTTTGGCCGCTTGTGAGCCTGTTCGTCTTGGCTTCGTGCGCATCTGCCGCGAAGAGCAACGACGGCGACAACGGCGAAGGTGGTGCCGGTGGCAATGACAAAGGGGGACAGGCCGGCGAAACGACGTCGCAAGGAAACGGCGGCGGCGGAATGGGCGGCGCCGAGAATCGTCAAGATTCTGGCGTTCCCGCGGCCGGCAACGGTGGGCAAGCCCAAGGTGGTGCTGCGGCAGGCGCCGGTGGCAACACGGGTGGGCAAGCACAGGCCGGGTCAACCGGGCGTGATTTCTCCACCAATCGAACCGGCTTCTTTGGCGACGCTCGTTGCGGCCAAAGCGGTTTGAAGTTGTGCGACAGTTTCGAAGGCACCACGGTTGATGCGGCCATTTGGCAAACGCTGAAGCAAGGCAGCAATGTGGTCGAAGTGGTGTCCGACGAAAAGGCGCGCGGCAGTAAGAGCCTTCACATCCGCGCCAACAATGGCTTCGGCTACGTGCGCACTGGCAAAGTATTCCCCATGCCCAACAACACGTATTGGGCGCGCATGTTCGTCAAAGTAAAACGCTATTCCACCGTCGACTGGGCTCACTGGACGATGGCCGAAGCGGTCGGCAAAGGCGACGGTTCAAAGATCCGCGTGGGCGGCCAATACAATTCGGCAGACAAGAAGAATCGTTGGGGCGTGGGCTCTGACGGTGGCCCGACCGGCGATTGGACCCGCCACGACAAAGATCCCAACAACGCTCCCCAAGAGCCCGCCGTAAACACGTGGGTGTGCCTGGAGTGGTTGCATGATGGCAAAAACAACGTCACGCGGTTCTTCGTTGATGCGCAAGAGCATCCTTCGTTGGCAACAAGCGCGACGAACGGCAACACCGCTAAAAGCAATGTCCCCTATGTCATGCCCGCCTTCGAATCCGTTTGGTTCGGCTGGTGGCAATACCAAGCCGACCCCATGCCATTCGATCTGTGGATCGACGAGGTCGCGATAGACGCGCAGCGCATTGGCTGCACGCTTTAGCGCGCGCCTCCGCACCTTGCCTTCGTCGCTGCCGCGCGCCACGTGACCCGCTACTTCAGCGCGGAACTTGGGTCCTTAAGTACGTCTTTCTTGCTGCTGCTGTGTCACTTCTCGAGCCCCTGGCGCCGCCGCTCTAGAAATGCGCGCTCTCTCGCATTCTCCGTCCGCGCCATTGCGGCTTCGTAAGCCATGGCGGCCTCGTGCGTTCGACCAAGTCGCCTCAGCATGTCGGCGCGAATCGCGTGGAAGAGGTGGTAGTGGTCGAGCGGTAGGCTGTTTATCACCATGAGCGCGGCCGCGGGTCCTTCCCGCTCGGCTAACGCAACTGCACGGTTGAGCGCCACGATGGGATTCCATGTCAACGCGAGCAGCTGATCGTAGAGCCGCACGATTTCGGCCCAATCTGTGCCTCCCGCCTCGAGCGCCTGTGCATGCACGGCTTGGATAGCGGCCTGTATCTGATAAATACCAGCCCGGTTCCCGGCGCCGCTACGTTGTAAAATCGTTTGGCCTTCCGCGATGAGCACGTGGTCCCAGCGGCCGCGGTCTTGTTCGGGCAACGGCACGAAGTCTCCGCTGTCGGTGAGGCGGGCGTTTCGGCGGGAATGAATGAGCAGCATGAGGGCGAGCAAACCCACCACCTCCGGCTCATCTGGCAAGAGCTCGGACAGCATTCGCCCGAGCCGAATGGCCTCGGCACACAGCTCCTGGCGCACCAGGCGCTCGCCGGCGCTGGCAGTGTGCCCTTCGTTGAAGATGAGATACACAACCGCCAGCACCGTCGTTACGCGCCCTGTGAGGTCGGCCGCGCTTGGGATGCGATAGGGGATGGCAGCATCACGAATCTTGTTCTTCGCGCGCACGAGACGCTGGGCCATCGTGGCCTCAGGCACCAGAAACGCACGTGCAATCTCCGTCGTCGTCAACCCACCCAGCAGCCGCAGCGTCAGGGCAATCTGCGCTGCGGGCGCAAGGGCGGGGTGGCAGCAGGTAAAGATCAGGCGCAGTCGGTCGTCTTGCACATCGTGCTCCTCCGCCTCTTCTTCCCCGCCGTCATCAATGGCCACAGCCAAAGGGGATTGTTTTGCGCGCGAGGCGTCGTGGCGCAGCCGATCGATCAGCTTGTTGCGGGCTGTGGTGATGATCCAGCCCGAAGGGCTGGGTGGCACACCGTCGGAAGGCCAACGCTGTAGGGCCACGGTGAAGGCGTCCTGAACGGCCTCTTCGGCCAGCGCGATGTCGCCACATTGACGGATCAAAATCGCCACCGCGCGGCCAAATTCCGCGCGGAACAAATCTTCAATGAACGCGTGGAACGCGTGCTCGGTGCTTGGCACCTCCGAGTGGCTCGTCAAGCAACGCCCGTGTGTTGAAAGGGCCGCACCTCGACGGGCAGTCCTCGTGGCTGCCCAGGAAGCGTCAGGGCCCGCGTCAACTTCCGCGCCCAGCCCAACGCGCCGTCGAGATCCTCAGCCTTGATGACGACAAAGCCTCCAATGTGCTCCTTGCCTTCAGCGTAGGGGCCGTCCGTGGTGAGGAAGTCGCCGTTGTGTGCACGCACCACCGTGGCCGTGCCGGCCGGAAACAGGCCACCATTGAATACGAAGGCGCCTTGCGCCTTGGTCTCTTCGACCAGCGCATGCACGTCTTGCATGACCTTTGCGAGAGAGTCCGATGGCGGCACTTCGCCGTCAGGTTGGTAAATGCTGAGTAGGTACTGTGGCATGATCGTCTCCTTGGTTTGCCAGCGTCCGTCGTGGGCCGGTCTCAGCCTCTATACGGACGGGTTCTCGCGAATCGACAGTTAGAAGCACGCATCGTTGCATTTTGTTTGCGGCGGCGGCCCGGCCCCGCCATAAGCGCAGCCGGGCGGGAAACTTCGACGCCTGGCCCGTGGCTTTGCATTTCGGATTGTATGACGCGGGTGCATGGTACCTGCGCTTCTGCCGGCTCTGGCCCGCGAACGCGACGCACGGCGCTTTTTCTTCAATTCGGTGTATCCACCGCACATCCGGCGTCGTTTCTCCTACACACCGGATCACCCGGAAGCTCAAGCCGATGTCACCGATGGGAAAGAACAACAAGATGCGCACAGGGAACATTTTTAGGGCTCTCGCGATTGCCACGCTTGGTCTGGGCGCCTGCGATGGCCAACTAGATCAGGTCGAACATTCGAGCCAGGCACTTGTCACCTTCGACATTACGGACGGAACGGGTTTCGTCGGCAAAGGGGACGTGCAAAGTGTATTTGGCTGGAACAACGCCGACTTGCAGGCCAACGCGGACAGCCTGACCTTCGTCTACGAGAGCGAAACCGCCTTCGACGTGATCTGCCAATGGACGACCGGCCCCGATCACAATAAGATGACACATCGCACGACCCAGCGAAAAAGTGCGGCGGTCAGTGGCGCGGTGGCCTACGAGCCGCGCCGGCAGATGCAGGTGAGCGGCTTTCATCTAAGCGGCTTTGACGGCAGCCTCGAGGAATCGGGTGGACCGGTGCCTAAGGTGGGCGATCCCTGCCCGGGCTTCCCCGGCAACGAAAAAGCGGTGGCTTACGTCATTCCGGTTGAGGGTGCGCAAGGCGGGCTCTACGTGATTCACGGTGAGCACCGCGCGCTGCTCCCCTGGCCGGCGGCCGAGTAGGGAGCGAAGCTTCGCAGTCCTCAACGACATTGCTTGGGGCGCAAAACTGGTGGCAATCTTTGCGCCGGTCACGGCGCATCGTGCGCTTTTTGAAAAAGCGCGGTCTGCGCGCCATCTGATACGGCAGCGTGAACGGAAAGCGACCTGCCCGTGAACGGCGAGCGCAGCGCTGAGCGGTTCAGTCTCCGAGAAGACGCGGAACGTGCGCGCTAAGGTACGTCGTGAATGCAGCAACTTTCGGTGGCAGCGGCTTGGTCGGTGGATACATCGCGTAGAGCATGCCCAGCGCGACCTCGTAGTCGGGAAGCACGCGCACGGCACGCCCGGCACAAACTTCTGAACGCGCCATGAACCATGGCATCGCGCCGATCCCAATACCTGCGGCGATCGCTTCGCGATGGAAGAAGAGATCATTGGCGTTCGCTCGACCCCGAAGCGTGACCTTCACCGTGGCATTCGGTCCAGTCATCGAGAGCTGGTTGGTTTCGCCTGGGAAGAACAGAAGGCAGTCGTGCTCGACGAGGTCGTGCGGTCGCTTTGGTAGCGGACGACGAGCAGCGTAGTGCGGGCTAGCGTAGAGAGCGAGCTTCATTCGCCCGAGCGGTTTGGCGATCAGTGAGGAGGAGGGAAGTGAGCCGCGGGTCGATACGCGCAGCGCGATGTCGAATCCGTCGCGAACCAGATCGACTTGCTGCAGCGACAGCGCGATCTCGGGACGAACTCGCGGGTGCATCGCGAGGAAACCTGGAAGCAATGGAGCGAGCAGGAGGGCGCCTACGTCAGGTAGCGTGGCGATGCGCAACACACCGTAGGCCTCGCTGGCGTCGCGTCCTAGTGCGTTCGGTGCATCACGCAATGCGAGGATGTGCGGAGCCGCGATTTCGGCGAGCACTCGTCCCGGCTCGGTCAGCGCAGGCCCACTCGTCATGCGTCGGACCAGGGCTACGCCCAGCTCCTCCTCCACGCGACGAATGGCACGACCCACTGTCGATTTTGGAACGCGTAGTTTCTTGGCCGCTGCCGACAACGAGCCAGCCTCGGCCACGTCGACGAGTACCGCGAGCTCGGCGAGGCGGTCGGTGTGGAGTCGCGGACGGATGGGCATAAATCCATGGTTGCATCTTTGCAACCAGGTGTACATCGAATGCAGTCTGTGCAACCTTCGAGCGAGGCGGCATGCTCGGTTCATGACCAACTCGAGACGCAGCTTCTTGATGGCAGCCGGGACGTTCGCGGCGTGCGGCAGACCGAGCCCGCTCCAAGCACAGGGTGACACTCGCCCATCGTCGACGATGCGTCCTGGGGATGGAACCTCAACGGTGAAGGGCGCCTGGCTAGCTCGGACACCGCCGGGTGACCTCGGTCCGTTCTATCCCATCGAGCCGCCGCGAGACACCGGCGCGGATCTCACGCGTGCGCGATCGACAGGCCCGCGTGCGCAGGGTTCGATCATCGAACTTTCGGGACGCGTGTTGTTCCGCGATGGAACTCCGCAACCGAATGCCCGGCTTGAGGTGTGGCAGGCGAATGCGGCGGGGCGCTATGCGCATCCCGGCGACACCCGCACCGAGGCGCCGCTGGATCCGAACTTCCAGGGGTACGCAGACTTGAAGGCGGATGCCGACGGCTACTTTCGCTTTCTGACCGTGCGACCTGGCACCTATCCAGTCGAAGGCAACTTTGTACGATCGCCGCACATCCACTTTGACATCCGCGGTCGCGATCGGCGTCTCGTGACGCAGATGTACTTCAGCGATACCGACGCGAACGTCCTCGCGCAGGACAAGGTGCTCGAGCATGACATGTGGGGGCGTACCAATCCGTTGCCCTCGACGATCTTCGCGAACCGGCTCGCGGGTTCCTCAACCTGGGAAGCGAAAGCACCGCGGTACGAGTTCAACATCGTGCTCTGAGCGCGAGAAATGAGACAGCAATCGTTCCGTTTGCGACTCGCGCGAGGTGCGCGGCGAACCACGCACCTCGACTTACGTCTATTCGTCAAGCGTAAAGGTCACCATCATGTTGACCTGGTAGCTAGCGATTTTGCCGTCTTTGATATCGACCCGCTGCTCTTTGATCCAAGCACTGTTCACATTGCGCAAGGTGCGTGACGCCCGCGCGATGCCGACCTGGATTGCATCCTCGAACCCTTTGGTCGAGCGCGCGCTGATCTCAGAAACCTTTGCGACTGACGTGCCCGATGATTCGCTCTTTGTTTTGGCCATGCAAACTCCTTTGTTGAAAAAACTTCTCCTTCAGAGGAATCCCCAAGCGTCGTTTTGTCCAGTTACATCGCTGACTTTCGTTCAGCGACCGCTATTCCGTCCGAAGAACACTGCAGACAAGCTACTTTGTGCTTGACAATACATCGCGTGGGGCAAGCTACTCCGCAGAAGCTTCGGCATTGAGCTTAAGTGCACCCGCTGCCACGGCGACCTGCGCCTTATCGCTGCCGCCTCTTTCTAAGGCGTGCAGCAAACCGCGTTCACGCAGCTGTTACCGACGTCGCAGTGGCTGTTGTTGCCACATTGGGGCGTAACTTCCTGAGGAGCTACGCAATAGCCCGTCATGCAGAGCGTGCCTGATGTACCCGCACCACAACTGCGATTCTCCGTACAGGCGGTACGACACACACCGTTGACGCAAATGCCTGAGCCTGCGCAGTCAACTGTGCGCTTGCACTCGGGGCTTGGTTTGCGGTTAGGCTTGCACACCCCGTGGTCGCATAGGTCCGCGGCGTTAGCGCAGCTCGTGGCACACTTTGCGTGGCACGTGCCATTGATACAAATGCCATCGCCGCATTGCGAACTGAACACGCATGCATCACCGCCATTGGGATCCGCTTGGCAAAACCCATTGCGGCAAACGTCTCCCGTGCCACAGCTTGCCGACGATGTACACGCCGTTTGGCAAGCGCCATCAAAACAGCGACCACTGCGGCCACACTGATGGTTGAATTGGCAAAGCGGAGTTGGCGCGTTCGGTGGTGGCCCCTCGCAACCACTACAAGCAGAAGGAGGAGACGCTTCGCCCGTCCCGCCGACATCTGGACTGACACCTGCATCGGGGAAGCCCCGAGGAACCGCAGCATCTACAGTCGGCGTTTGCCATTGCCCATCGGGAGCCGGCGGTGCACCAGATGACCAGTCAGGCGTACAGACATCTCCCAATGGGTCGCAAGTTGACCCTGACGGGCAGCGGTTGAAACAAGCATCACCGGGTCGCAAGCAGGGATCCCACGTTTGACAGATGTTTCCCGTGGGAGGCAATGGCGGGTGGCCATCTAAACATCCCGAAAAAAGCGAGACGAAACATAAGGCAGTGGGAAAGAGTACGGACAGTTTGCTCGTTATCGTCATGATATGTTCCTCCAAGGTTCACAATGAATGACGATGTGAACCCAAGGGGTATTGCGGGCAAAAGTGACGCTGGTAGCAGCAATCTGCTGTTCTGTGCACGGACACGCGGTGCCCGGGCGAATTTGCATTGGAGCGGCGGTGCAGAGCACGCTCGTGCCGAGGGCCAGAGGCACAACTCTTTGCGCTGACGTTTTCTTGTTAGCCGCCAAACTGCGCTGTCACCCAATCGCGCAGCAGCATGGTTGCCGGCCGACCAGCGGCACGCGGGCTATACACAAGGTCGTAGCGGTAGCTTTCCAACGTTAACTCAAACGGCTGAACAAGCACGCCCGACGCAAGCTCTTCTGCAATCAGTGTCAGGCTGAGCAAGCCAACTCCTTGACCCGCCACTGTTGCCTGGACTGCGTGGATCTCGTCAGTAAAGGATAAGCCGGCCTTAGGATCGATTCCTGACAAATCGGAACGCTCTAACCAATGGCGCCACAGCGGTGCGCGTTCGCCATCGCTTGCAGCCGGTCCCCAGTCGAAATGCACCAACGTTACGTTGCGCAAGTCTTCCTTGGAAGACAACGCCAGCCGCGGGCTGCACACTGGTGCAAACCGATCTTGAAACAAGGGTTCGACCACCAACCCGGGGTAGAGACCACTCCCATAGCGCACGGCTGCGTCGGCTCGACATCGAGATCGAGTGGTTTATTCGAGGCATCGAGCCGCAAGGTCCAATCGGGATAGGCGTCGCGAAAAGAGCCGGCCCGAGGAGCGAGCCGCCTTGCCATGAATGCGACAGTCGATGTCAGTGTCGCGACCTTCGATTCACGCGTGCACCGCACTGCCTGGATGGC
Organism: Polyangia bacterium; assembly: GCA_038257535.1. Lineage (GTDB taxonomy): Bacteria > Myxococcota_A > Polyangia > Fen-1088 > Fen-1088 > JAGTJU01. Next base: position 31,851 of record JBBSJE010000025.1, on the reverse strand, counting down.
CCGCTCGAAACCGTCAAGCCCGTCCCGCACCGGTGGGAAAAGCTGGTAGCCAGCCGGTGTCAGCTGCACGCGTCGCGTGCCGCGTTCAAACAATTGGTGCCGAGTGCCTCTTCAAGCTGCCTGATTTGGTGACTTACCGCTGTGGGTGTGACGCTCAACTCCTCGGCAGCATCCTTGAAGCTGAGCCTACGCGCGGCCGCTTCAAAGACGCGCAGAGCACTCAAAGCTGGCAGATTCCTCATGATGAACGAAGCATTAGTTTAACTCATGCGTCGGCTGACATATCACCATTTGTCAGCTTCATTTGCTGCGCAGATACTGCCAGCAGGTCATTGGGATTGGCCATCTAGATGACTTTATCTCAACCATTCAATGGAGCCCATCATGAAAATCGACCAAATTTATACCCAGCCCGATCCGTACGCCCCGTACCTGCTGTCGCAAGCCATTCGCGCCGGAGGATTCTTGTTCGTTTCCGGCCAAGCCGCCTATGACGACGATGGGGTCATCGTGGGCAAAGACGACTTCGGCATTCAGGCCGAACAGGCAATGCGCAACCTACAGCGCGTCTTGATGGCCGGCGGTTCAAGCATGGAGAGCATCGTCAAGGTCACAATCTTCCTGACGTCAATGATCCACTTCTCAAAGATCGTCGAGTTGCGCCGCAAATGGTTTTCCGTTCCCTATCCAGCGGACACAATCGTCGAAATCTCGGCTTTATACTCACCGGACGCCATGATCGAAATTGAGGCGACCGCCGTTGCATAGGGCACGTCAACGTTCGGCAGAAGATCACGAGCGGCCGAAGCCGTCGAAGGTTGCCAGTGTCTGTGGATTCCCGTGGGCCGTTGTGCTGGGCGCGCTGGTGGTGATCGCGTGCGGCGAGGTTCAGAACGATCCGGACCTGGACGTCGTCGAGCAAGCGGTCACCGAGTCCTGCGCCGCGGGGGCAAAACGCTGCAGCGGCGAGCGGGGGGGCGCGGGGTGCCTGGCGTACGATGCCAAACACCTAAAGTGCGCGGCTACTGGTGTGCGACGATCACGCGCAGTTCACCCACGCCGTGCTCTAGTTTGTAGCCGCCTGCGCGCGGTCCAAACAGCACGCGCACATAAACGCCCAACGGACGCGTTTCCACCGCCACGCGATCAATCACGGGGTGCTTCACCACAAACAACCCTTGGTTGTGTGGCAAACGCGCGCGCGACAAAATTGCCACCACGCCGGGTTGTGGCGACAGCGCCAACACCTCAGAGGGCGCGCTGGGCCCGAGCACCGGCACCACAACCACCGTGGCGTTGGGCTCGCGCTGCAGGGTAAAGGGTGCGCGGGCAAACCGCGGCGGCGGGGGAATGTCGGGGGGGGCTTCCGGCGCAGGCGACGCTTCCGCGGCCGGTGGCGTGGCCGGCAGGGGCGTGACGTCGGGGCGGGTGCGGGCCGCTTGCATCACACGCGCGCTGGGCGTGGGTGGCAGCATGCTCTCCACCGCGATCTGCACCTCGTCTTCGGGTGGTGCGTTCGTTGGCATCAGCAACCACGCCACAGCCAGCAAAACAATCGCCGCCACGATCGCCCAGATCCACCGTGGAGGCGTTGGCGCGGGCAACAACGGTGGCGAAGGTGTCCCGGCTTCGCCCGGCGCAAACGCGAGCGACCGCACCAAAGGAGAAGGTGTGGGCGGCGGGAGCGCACGCTCCTGCGACGCTGCTGCTGCATGCAGGGCGGGCGGCGCGGTGGCCAGCAGGTGCGGCGGCGGTGTGAGCGCCCCCGGCGGCGGAGAGTTGAGCTCGTAGCTGTCGTAGGCCTCAGCTTTTACGGCTTCCTCAAGCTCAGGGGCTGGCGTGGGATTGCTGCCGGCAAACGCCTCGCCGCGCGTACGCAAAGCCGTGGCCAGTTCACCTGCCTCGGGCATGGACTCAGCCGCGCGCAGGCGCACCACGATGCGCGGTGGCTCTTGCGGGCGCAGAAAATCAAGCGCCAACCCCTCGATGCGCGCATAGCGAAATTGCCCGTTGCCCGCCAAGCCCACCTTTACATCCGATCCGACGCGCAAAAACGGAAGCTCGGTGGTCACCACAATTTCTTCGGGGCCAATGCGCCCCTGGGTTTTCACGGGCGCGCTTAACCCCTCAAACCAAACGGTGAGCGGCTCAAGCGGCGCCTGATTGTGTGGGTCGGCGTTTTGTGCCAGCTCTTCGAGCAATTGGCGGTCGTCATCGCCCAAGCCCACAAACTCGATGCCCGCCCCAGATCCCTGCAAGCCCGCGCGCTCACCCCGCAATCGTTGCACCCACGCGACGCGCCCTTTCAATTCACGCGGGCTGCGGCCCAAACGAAAGCGGCAGCGCACCTGCGATCCGGGCTTGGGCGCCACCTCGGTGGTCAAAAACAGGCCCGTGGCGCTGATGTTTTGCACCTGTGCCGCCAAACCCGTGCCTTCGCCCTCGGTCAACAACCGTGCGCTGCACGAAAACGGGATTCGAGGCTGGCGCCGCTGCTCCACGCGCCCCGTATACCCGCATTCGGGGAGTGTTGGGAAGCCCCTTGATCACCAGGAGGCCAAACGCCGCTGGGCCAACCCCGGACCTGTGACTTCACAGGTCTTTATGCTGGTAGGCCCGCTTACCGTCGCCGTAGTCTGTGCTCACGTGGCCATCACCCGTTAACAGCCATCGGTAGGTGATCAAACCATCGATGCCCACCGGTCCGCGGGCGTGAAATTTTTCGGTGCTAATGCCCACTTCGGCGCCCAGGCCAAAGCGATAGCCGTCTGAAAAGCGCGTGCTGGCGTTGTGAAAACAACAGGCGGCATCAACTTCAGCCAAAAACCGCTGCGCGGCGGGCGCTGACTCGGTAACGATGGCCTCGGTGTGTTTTGAGCCGTAGCGGCCAATGTGCGCAAGCGCCGCGTCCAATCCGGCAACCTGCTTCACCGAAATCACCAACGCGCCATACTCGGTTTGCCAATCGGCTTCCGTGGCCGCTTCAAGCTGAGAATGTCGCGCGCGGGTGGCGTCGCATGCTTTGATTTGCACACCCGCTTGCAACAACGCCGCAATCGCGGCGTCAACGGCCGCCGTGGCATCGGCATCCCACAGCAAAGTTTCCACGCTGTTGCAAGCCGCGGGATAACTGGTTTTTGCATCAACGACGATGCGCGCGGCTTTGCCGGGATCGGCCTGCGCATGCAGGTACAAATGGCAAATGCCGTCGGCATGCGCCATCACGGGGATGCGGGTGTTGTCGCGTACGTAGTGAACAAACTCGGACGAGCCCCGTGCGATCATCAGATCAACCAAATCGTCTTGCTTCAAAAGCTCGGCCACCCCCGCGCGGTCTTCGATGAGCACCACGGCCCGTGTGTCAACGCCCACACGCTCCAGCACTTGATGCACCACTTGGGTAAGCGCCTTGTTGGTTTCCAAGGCTTCTTTGCCGCCCTTGCATACAACCGCGTTGCCGCTCTTCAACGCCAACCCAACAATTTGCACCAAGGCGTCGGGACGCGCCTCAAACACAACCCCCAGCACGCCCAACGGGCAACTGACACGTTTAAGCACCAACCCGTCATCAAGCAAACGATGCGTGAGATGTTGCCCCACCACCTCGGTTGCGCGCGCCAATTGCCGCAAACCATCCACCAACGTTGCCAGCTTGCGGGCGTCGATGCCCAGCCGCTTGACCAGCGCGGGCGCCAAGCTGCCCTGCGCCTGCGCCCATTCGGCGGCCTGAAGATCGCGCTTGTTGGCGGCGATGATCTCCGCTTGTGTCGCGGGTGTCTCGAACGCCGTGGCCAACGCTTCAAGCAACGATTTGCGTTGCGCCGGCGCCAGATTCGCCAATTGCATTCCGGCCACTTTGGCTGCGGCGATGGTGTCGCGTAGGGGGGACGTCATGGTGTCCCACAGGCTACGCGATCACCTGCCGCTGCGCACAGCGACTACGTACCTAAAGACCTAAACCAAGCCGGTGCGCTGGGCGTATTGCCGCGCCAAAAGCGCCGATCCGCGGCAACCTGCCATGTCTTGATCGGCTGCGTATTCGATGGCCACTTCTTGCGCCAACAAAGGAAACGCCTCGCGCTGGAAGGTTTCCCGAACACCCCTCAAGAAACGGGCCCGGAAGGCCTCGGTGCTTTCGGTGATGCCGCCACCAATCAAGAAGATGTGGGGGTCGAAGGCGTGCGCAAGCTGCACGAACAGATAGCCCAGCGCCTTGGCCTGGAAATCAAACAACTCAAGCGCCAGCGCGTCGCCCTGCTGCGCCAGGCCCAAAAGCCTGACGGCGCGCGCGCGGCCTTCGTCGGGAATCTGGCGCAAGGGGTGATCGGCCGCTTTGCCCTTCTCGAAGGCTTTTCGAAGTTGCTTGTCCAATGCCGCCAGCGACACGAACGCTTCGGCGCAAGCGCGTTTGCCACAGCCGCAAATGGGCACATCGCCGTCGGTCACAAGGTCGTAGGTGGGCAAGCGCACGTGCCCGAATTCGGCGCCGTAGCCCCGCACGCCGGTGAGCACGTTGCCACCTTGCACGAGCGCCCCGCCCAAACCGGTGCCCAGGATGGCAGCGCCCAAGCTTTTGTCGGGGGCATCGCCAAACAACCGAAAGTACTCCCAGTAAGCGGCCGCGTTGCCATCGTTGGCGTAAAGCACCGGCTTGTTCACCGCCGCCTCAAAGGCAGCCCGCACGGGAAAGTTGAGCCAGTCGGGGTGCTTTAGGTTGGGCGAGCGCCCCAAAACCCCGTCGATCGAAGCGGGGCCCGGCGTATCAAGCCCCACAGCCACCACGCGGTCCCAAGTGGCGCCCGCCAACTCGAGCGCCTTTTCCGCGGCGCGTTTGAGCTGGTTTACAGTGGTTTGGGGCCCTTCGCTGGCCAGCGAAAGCACTTTCTCCCAATCTTGAATGAGGATTTTGCCATCGCGGCTGGTGACGGTTGCCTTGATGTCGGTGCCGCCCATATCGACGCCAACGAAGAGGTCGCGCTGCATGTAGGGTATCCGAAGGTCTTTCTAGTAAAGCGGCGACTGCCGCGGCTACGGAAATTTTGCGGCCGTGAGGCCAAACCGAGGGGCCACTATGCCGACTTTTCACGCGCCGTGCACGAAAAAATCCTGTGTCCCTGGCCAGGTGTGTGAGCCAGGCACGGCAGCGGGGAGGCAAGTCATCCCACCCAGTGAAATCGCACCAGCGCGCCGCGTAAGCGAGGTCTACGAGCGCGCTTTCAGGGTAGGCTAGGGACATGGGCGTGGGGGAACACGAAGAACTGCGCATAGAGGCGCTTCGACGCTACCGGGTGTTGGACACGGCGCCTGATGAGCGATTCGACCGCATCACACAAATGGTGTCGCAGATCTTTCGGGTGCCTGTGGCGGTCATTAGCTTGATCGACGAGCACCGGCAGTGGTTCAAATCGCGCGTAGGCTTGGTGGCGGCAGAGACCGCCCGCGACATCGCGTTTTGCAACACAACGATCGCGGGCCAGGAGGTGCTTGTCGTCGAAGACACTGAAGACGACCCCCGGTTCCTTGCGAACCCTTTGGTGACAGGGCCGTTGAAATTTCGCTTCTACGCGGGCGTTCCCTTGCAGTCACCAGATGGCCACAACATAGGCACTCTGGCCGTCATCGACACACAGCCCCGGCGATTGGAAAACTGGGAGCGGCGCGTTTTGGTCGATCTTGGCCATTTTGTGATGAGTGAGCTTGAGTTGTGGCGACAGCTTTATGAGTTGGCGCAAGAGCATCGCAGCGAACTTTCGGAAGCCGTTGCCCGAAGCCAGTTCGAGCGCGAACTGGCGGCCCGGCGCTATCGCGCGCTGGTGGAATACGCGCCCGAAATCACCTTGCTGTTTGAACGTGATGGCAAGTTGCTGTACGCAAGCCCCTCGCTGGAACGCGTTTTAGGCTATTCGCTGCCTGAGGTTTTTGGCACATCGATGGTCTCGATGTTCGTGCCGGAACAAGGGGGACAGATCAGCGCCTGTCTGGAACAAATGCTGCATCACCCAGAAGCCCTTCACGAAGGCGAGTGGTCGCTGAAACACCGCGATGGGCACATCGTGCATGTTGTGGCAACCGTTCAGAACTTGTTTGCGAACCCAGCTGTCTCGTCGTTTGTGATGCATGCGCGCGACATCACAGCTGAAACGCACGCGCGCCAAGAGCTTGAGCGCACCCGCGATCTGCTTCGGCAATCCGAACGCATGGAGGCCGTTGGGCGCTTTGCGGGCGGCATCGCCCATGATTTCAACAACCTTTTAACGGTGGTGTTCAACAGCGTGGATGTGGCCAAATTCAAGCTTGGCCCTGACAATCCTGCGGAAAACGCTCTGGCGCAGGTGATGGAGGCAACCCAGCGCGCGTCCCGGATGATAAAACAGATTCTCAACTTCGCCGAAGATCGCAAGCCCAGCGTGAACCGCATCAATGCCAATGCGCTTGTGCAAGCGGCTTGGCCGATGATTGAAAGCCTCATGACGGATCGGATCGCGCTCAGGTTTTCGCCGGCCCAGCATGTGCCTGATGTCCAAGCTGATGTCGATCGAATTGAACATGTGTTGCTGAATCTTTGTACCAACGCGCGTGATGCCATTGAGGGCGAAGGCAGCATCACCGTGAGCACCGTGCTAACCAACGTGAGCGACGACTCGGCAGCGGCCCACCCTTGGGCGAAGCCAGGGCCGCACGTTATATTTGCCGTCACGGACACAGGCGTGGGCATGCCTGCTGAGGTTGCCATGCACGCCTTCGAGCCCTTTTTCACCACCAAGCCACGCGGCAAAGGCACAGGGCTGGGGCTGGCCACCGCGTACAGCACCACTCGCCAGCATGGCGGATTTATGGAAGTCACAAGTGAAGAAGGCCACGGCACCCAAGTGCGCGTGTTTCTGCCTGCCGTAAGCGACGAGACCTAAGCGGCGCCCATCACCAAATTGTCGCGCGTGATGATGGCGTCGTAACTGCGGTAGCCCAACACGGCGCCTATGTCGTCGCTGTGGCGGCCCATCAGCGCGCGGCAGGCTTCGGCGTCGTAATTCACCAAACCACGCCCGCGCACGCGCCCCGAGGCGTCGCGAATTTCCACCAAATCGCCTTTGACGAAATCGCCTTCCACGTTTTGAACGCCAATGGGCAAGAGCGACGCTTTGGCTTCAATCAACGCGCGCACAGCGCCTTCGTTGACCACAACCGCGCCTCGACGACGACCGGAAACGGCGATGTGCCGCCACCGCGCGGCCCGCGGCTCGCGCGGGCGAATGATGGTGCCCAAGTCCTCGCCCTGCAACAAACGCTGCACCACGCGTGGTTCATTACCGCTGGCGATCACCACCGTGGTGCCTTCAGCTGTGGCCAGGCGCGCGGCTTCAAGCTTGCTGGCCATGCCCCCGGTGCCCCCCGCAGACACGCCCGCGGCGGCGGCCAGGGACTGCTCGTCGATGCCTTCGAGTTCCGCAATGCGAACCGCATCAGGGTGGGTTTTGGGATTTTTGTCGTAAAGCCCCGCCACATCCGTAAGCATCACCAAAAGGTCGGCATCCAAGGTGGTGGCCACCAGCGCCGATAAGCCATCGTTGTCACCGAACACGGGGCGATCGTCGGGTGCTTCGCCGCCGCGACGTTGATGCTCCATCAATTCACGCACACTCACGCTGTCGTTTTCGTTGATCACCGGAATGGTGCCCAACTCAAGCAAACGCATCAAAGTGGTGCGCACGCACAAAGCGCGATCTCGGTCGCCCAGATCCTCTTGGGTCAGCAACACTTGCGCAGCGGTGACACCCAGATCTCCAAAGGCACGCGCGTACATGGCCATCAAATGCCCCTGCCCCACGGCAGCGCACGCTTGTCGCAACCCCAACGATCGGGGTCGTTCGCTAAGACCCAACTGCCGCATGCCCATGCCCACAGCGCCGCTGGACACCAAAACCACATCCAGGCCCGCCAGCCGCAGCCGCGCCAAAGATTCCACCAAGCCCATCAGCCGGCCCAGGGCAAGCTCTACCCCATCGTGGGTAACCACCTGGGTTCCCAGCTTCACCACCAGGCGGTGGCTGTCTGCAAGTGCGCGTCGTACGGGGGACATAAAGGGCGCTCAATCTACCTCACGGCAGGGGTGTGCGGCCAGGGGGCCTCGACAACCCCCACGCAAGCAGGGTAGACAAGCGCCCATCATGAGCGCGGTGAACAAGCTATTTATTGAAGACATCGACGTGGCTGCCAAGCGCGTCATCGTTCGCGTTGATTTCAACGTGCCTCTTAAAGATGGCGCGGTGGAAAACGACAAGCGCATCCGGGCCTCCCTGCCCACCATCAAGTACCTGCGCGAAAAAGGCGCCAAGGTCATCTTGATGTCGCATCTGGGTCGCCCCGATGGCCAGCGCAAGCCCGACATGAGCCTGGCCCCGGTGGCCAAGGCCCTGGGAGACATTCTGGGCACCTCGGTGAAATTTGCGGACGACTGCGTGGGCCCCGCCGCGGAACAAGCGGTGGCCGGATTGCAAAACGGCGAGGTGCTGTTGCTGGAAAACCTTCGCTACCATGCCGCTGAAGAGGCGAACGACCCAGCTTTTGCGAAGCAATTGGCCGCCCTGGCTGATGTGTATGTGAACGACGCGTTCGGCGCCGCCCACCGCGCCCACGCTTCCACCGAAGGCATCACCAAGCACGTAAGCCGCGCCGCTTGTGGCTACTTGATGAAAAAAGAGCTCGACTATTTGGGCACCGCGCTGGCCGCGCCCCAACGTCCGTTCGTGGCGATCATCGGTGGCTCGAAGGTTTCGAGCAAAATTGATGTGATTCAGTTTCTGCTTTCCAAGGTCGACAAGCTGCTGCTGGGCGGCGGCATGACCTACACCTTCTTGAAGGCGCAAGGGCTTGAAATTGGCACGTCCATCTTCGAGGCCGACAAGGTTGAGTTCGCCAAAAGCTTGCTGGCTGAGGCTGGCGACAAGTTGGTGTTGGCTGACGACTTTGTGGTTACCGACAAGCTAGATTTCGGTGGACGCAAAGTGGGCGCCACCAAAGTTGTGCCCCGCAACGGCATTCCCGCAGGTTGGGAAGCGGTGGACATTGGGCCCGCCAGCATCGAGAAGTTCAAGGCCATCTTGGTGGATGCCAAGACGGTGATCTGGAATGGCCCGGTGGGCGTGTTCGAGATCGACGAATCGTCCAAGGGAACAATCGCCATTGCCGAGGTGTTGGCTCAAGCCACCGCGGGAGGCGCCACCACCATCATTGGCGGCGGCGACTCGGCATCCGCAGTCAAGAAGGCCAAAGTGCAAGACAAGGTCTCGCATGTGTCTACGGGCGGCGGCGCTTCGCTTGAGTTCCTTGAAGGCAAGGTGCTTCCAGGCGTAGCGGCTTTGAACGATCGATAAACGCGTTTGAGCAGAAGCGTTTGGCTCATGGGCCGCGATGCTGTTAGGGCATCCGGCCTGCGGGCCACGAATCGACCGCCGCTGCAAGCGATCTCAACGCGCCAGCGCCGCCACTTCGCTGTCCAAAAGGGCGCGGTTGTAGATACGGAAATCATCCAGCGCCCCGGCAAAGGCATTCCCGCCCGCACCAAGAGCGCCTACGGAAAGGTTGGATTCGTGATACGACCTAAGCGTGCCGGTGGCTTGCTGGCTCACCTGCAGTTGTCCGTTCACGAATATCCGCAAAAGCAGGTTGTCCCAAGTGAAGGCAACGTGCACCCACTGGTTGAGTGGAATGTCCTGTGTGCCGCAAATTAAGCGGCCTTCTTCCAAGTCTAACGACACGCATATGCGACGGTAAGTGTGCGGGCCCAAACGGAAGTACCAAAGCTTGCCGGCCCAGCCGCTGATGGCTTGGTCGAACCCTCCAGGAGATGCCCAATTTAGCCAGACGGCAACGGACATCTGCGAGCGCAGATTGCGTACGGCTTCGCTGGCGGCTTGTGGGGCGGTGCCTGCCCATCCATCGTTGGCAAATTTGATAGCAGTGTCGGAAGCTAGGCCGGTGCGTCCAGGCACCCAAGATGACACGGGTCGAACTTCCATCGGCGGGCCACCTGCGCTGTCGTTTAGCCAAGTGCCAGTGCCTTCATCGGCCTTGATGTGGGCAATCAGCCCTTGAGCGAGAGACGCCAATTCGGATGGCGCATCCACGAGCACGGCGGTGTCGGATGGCGAAAACGCCGTGTCCTGGGGCGGGACAGACCCATCGGGTGGGGGTTTTGTGTCAGCGGCGTCAAGCAGGCTGGGAGCGTCGGAGTTTGGGGCGTCGGTTTCCCGGGCGTCCGCCACGGAAGCGTCCCCATCGGAACTCACGTGGTAAGCCGGATTGGGGACCTGGCACGCAGCCCATGCGCCGCACCAGATTGCGAAACCCAATCGCTTCATCGAGAAAGCCCATCGTCGGATTTGAGATGAAGTTGATGTTGGGTGCGAAGGCACGTAGGGTTGCGCAACGCGACGCGCTGTAGATCGCTTTGAAACATTCTCGTTTCACGGAGACAATCGGCCCGCCGACTTAGCGGAGCAGCAAGCGAACACGATCGCTCCCGTGCAGGACAAGTGGCAGAAGATTTTGTACGCTTGGGTGTATGGACGCGGTTGGGTTTTTGGAGGGGCATCATCGTAAACTTGAATCTCAGTTTGAGGCGCTCAAAGACGCAGAAACTGTAGACAAGGGCACATTCAACCAGATGGCGGATGCCCTTGCGGCCCACATCACCGTAGAAGAGGAGATCTTCTACCCGGCGGTCAAGGAGTGTCGCACGGAAGACATTTTGCTTGAATCGTTGGAGGAGCACCTCTCGTTAAAGCGTGTGTTGTCTGATCTGCTTGAGCTTCGCGCCGACGCCACGAAGTTCGACGCCAAGCTTCATGTGTTGATCGAGCAAGCGGAACACCACCACGAGGAAGAAGAAGAACATCTGTTTCCCAAGGTGAAAAAATGTCTAAGCTCGGAAGAGCTGGCTTCGCTTGGGGCGAAAATGGAAACGCGCATGAAGGAACTTGTGGCGCAATCGGCACGCAAGCAGATGCCGGATCAAACCGACGATTCCACAACGCTGGGCTGATCGCTTCGATCCACCGGGGGCCACCGCGTGGCACGTATCGTGCACTTTTCTGCGGGCGGAGGCTTGCAGTGGAAGAAAAAAAACGCGGCGTAATCTTGGACGTAGACGGAACGTTGATTGATAGCAACGATCTGCACGCCCACGCGTGGGTCGACGCTTTTGCGGAGCTAGGTCATGACATCGCTTACGCGCGGGTGCGGCCCCTCATAGGCAAGGGCGGCGACAAGGTGTTGGATGAGCTTTTGGGCATTGCTGAAGATTCGGAGCAAGGCAAAGCGCTGACTGAACGGCGCTCGGAGATCTTTGATGAACGATACTTGCACCAGGTAAAAGCCTTTCCTCGGACGAGGGAGTTCGTGCAAACCCTGCTTGACCACGGCTACAAAGTAGCGGTGGCCAGTTCAGCCGAACGGGAGCAGCTAGAGGACCTTCTGGACCGCGCGCTCGTGAAGGATCTCATCCCAAAAACAACCTCGTCAAGCGAGGCGGAGCGTTCCAAGCCTGATCCGGACATCGTGGAAGCCGCGCAACGGAAACTGGGCATACCGCCTGAGCAGCTGGTTATGGTGGGCGACACGCCCTACGATGTGGAAGCGGCAAGTCGGGCGGGCATCGACACTGTGGCGTTGCGCTGCGGGGGATGGTCGGACAAGGAACTTCACGGGGCCATCGCCGTCTATGAAGATCCTGCCGACCTGAACGCGCACTTCGCTGAATCACCCCTGGGCCGTCTGGCCCCCATGTGACACGCGGTCATGGCTTGGCTGGGCAGCCAACGGGTTTTGAATCGATCACCACGTCGTCGAGCCAGAAGCGATGGGGAGCAAGCTGTTGGTGGTAGTGGTTGTAGCCTAGGGCCATGGAGTCAATGTCTGGAACCTTCCAGTGACCCGCTATACCGTCAGCGCCTTGCACACAAATGCTTTTGGCAGGGCGAGGGCCCACCGTTAGTTCATGGATAGGGTTGCCGTTGATGCTCACGGAGTAAGCTTGCGAAGTATCCTTTTGGTCAATCTTGACCTCCAAGCACGCCCATCGGTTGGGTAGAAAAAACCTCTGGGCGCTCAGGGAACAATCGGCCCACGACAATGGCTTGCCAACGTAAAGCAACTTGGCCTTGATGCCGCCGAAGCCGCCATAGCTAACCATGGCGCCGTAGCTGGGTGAACCGGTGACGGCACCATGAAGCTGAAAAAAATCCCAGTGACCGTCACCCGGGGCCGTGGTTTCGGGGCGAATCATCATTCTGACGTACAAGGTTTTTGATTTCGCCCATACGTCCTTTACCGAAAACGACAGCAACGCGGAGGCTCCTGCCGTGCCTGAGGGATTGCCTTCTACACGTAGGGCGTTCTTGCCCGAATACGCCATGGCGTCATCAACGAAGAGCTTGCTGGCCCCAGTAAGCTTTTGTGAGCCGTACTGGCTAGGCAGACGGTCGCCCGCTTTCAGATCGTCGAACTGCCAACAAAAGCTGCGGTCTTTGCAGTCAAGCGGCGTGCGCGGGGGCTCTGTGGGCGTGCTCGCATCGGCGGTGGGAGAGCCGGGTTTGCCGGCGTCGCCTGGCGTCTCCTCATCGTCGGGCAGGGCCGCGTCCACATCACTTGGCTCTGCCTCGCCATCGTCTACCGGTTCGCCCTCGTCGTCGGGCGCTGTGTTGCCGCCGGTGCCGTCTTCCTGCGGTTCGGGCTGGCCATCACCATCACCTGAGGCTTGGCAAGCTGGAACACTCAACGCCGAGAGCAGCAAGAACAGATTGCGACCCAACATCCTTGGCATTCAAGCAATTAGAGCACATGCGCTGACGAAGCTTCTTAACGAGCGTTATGTACGGCGTTCGGCGATCCCAGTGGCGATCCAATGCGACGCCCAGGACTATTGAGGCAAAGCAGCGCCCACGCCGCACCATTTTCGCAATGAGCCATCAACGTCGGAAAGCATAAGCGTGCCGCGCTTGCGATCGAACACGAGCGAGTTGGCCGGAACCGCGATGGGGTCGTGCGCTCGCCAGTCGCTGGTCCGCCAAACGTGGACGCCCTTTGACCCCGCCAATGCCAAATACGCCTGATCGGGGGAAAATTCCAGGGCGTCTCCCGAATAGTACGATGGCATGTCTGTGCGTGCGTTCAACGCGGTTTGAGGATTGTCGCCGCCTGGCAATGACAGCTGTTTAACAACCGCCCCGGAGGACGAGTTGAAAATAGTCACAGCACCTGTGCCAACGGCTCTCAGATCCTTGAAGGCAAGCATGGTTCCGTCAGGCGAGAAAGCCAGGTTGCCGCGCAAACCCTGCAAGGCGCCCTCGTGTGCCGGCCCGGCTTGCCAAAGCATCTGATTGCTTTGCAGGTCGAGCATCGCCACGATGCCTTCACTTGTGAGCCCAGCCGAAGCGATCAGCGCCACGCGCTTACCGTCGGGTGCGTAAACGGCGTTGCTCACATTCAGGTTGGGGGGGCCAAAGCTTGCCAAAAGGGTTCTTGTTGGCGACCATTCTTGGATCGATTCGCCTTTCCCGGCGCAATGGCAGGTGGTGAGCACCTTTTGTCCGTCAGGCGAGAAGCTGGCGCTTGTCACATCGCGATGAAAGATGCCAAGCAGTTGGCCTTCAGGCACTGAAAATATACGCAACTCGGTTCCGACTAGAATCGCCACCATCGAACCATTGGGGGATAAGGCAAAAGATTCCCAGACCGGCCGGGGAGAGGCGAATTTGATCTGCTTTACCGCGCCTTCTTCTGGGCTCCAGATGTTGAGACGTTCGACGGTGGTGTATATCCCGCGCGCGCTGCCCGTTGAAGTTGCAAGCGCATACACAGGATCGGCAGGTTCCGTGATCGTTGACGACGGCGCACCTGACACGATGTCGTGGATCACGATCTCACCCTTAGGCGTTCCGAAGGCAATTTTGCCTTGCCCGGGCAATACGGCAATGGCTGTGGTTTCTCCTGCCACTGGCATGCTGCTTAAGAGCTCGCCATCTGCGGCTCTGAGCAGCGCCACCGTCGTACTAGTAGGCGCGGGTTGACCAGCGGTGGGAGCAGGGCTTAGCCTTTTAACCACCACAAACTCGCCCTGAGGATCAATCGCATTGGCCCTGCCTCGGTGCTGGCTTGAGCCTTCCCATATTCGAGCACCCGTCTCAAGACTCCAAGCGAACACCCGGTCGAAAAAGCTTCCTACGGCATACTTGCCATCCGGCGAGATTCCAACAATCCCTCCCTCGAACTCTGTGATTCCTGCGCCAATCCTCACTTCACGCATGATCGCCCCATTGCTTGCGCTCAATATGATCAAACTGAGACCCTTGCCCACGGCAACGCCGCTGCCATCCGGCAAGAGGTGCGCGCTGACAACGCTGTCGTCGAAAACAGCGCGCCAATTGGAACGACCATCCAGCGTCGCCCACTGCGTGACAATGCCAGCCCAATCAGTGGTAACAAACGTTGCGTCGTCAGGGGAAAACGCCAGATCGGTAATGCGCAGGGATGATGCCACTTGATACAGCAGCGCGCCCGTCGTCGCGTCCCACACAGTGGCCTTGTCTCGCCACGCAGTCGCAAGCCTCCTGCCATCGCTTGTGATGCTCATTGCTTGCACAGGCCCTGAATGGCCGGCCAGCGACTGCTTAAGAGCACCTGTTGTGGCGTCATGAATGGCCACAAAGCCCGACGCATAGGCCACCGCCATGATGGGCGCTTTGCTTGCGGCGACAATGTGCCGAACCTCGCCGCCCCCTATGGTTCCGCAGAATTCACCGATGGGCCCGAGACTACCTTGCATAGAGACGTCCGCATCCGCAGGCAAAGCGCCGTCTATGTCTCCAATGCCTGAATCTATGTTTGCGGTGCCCGAGTCTACGACCACGCCCACAACATTGTTGGTGTCGCAGGCGGCAAAGATCAAAAGGAAGAGTGGTGTAGGCCATCGGCTTGCTAAATTCATGTTCCACCATGCTTTGGCGCCGCACAAACGTTACAGCGGACTTTGCAATTGCTTTCTGAGGCTTGCGGCCCGCGCTCCTTTGGGGTGCCGCACCAGGTATCGCGCCAGATCAGAGCGGGCACGATCTACGTCGCCAGACGCCAGACGGCATGAGGCACGGCCGTAAAGCGCACGTTCATCGAAAGCGTCTTGAATGCCCTCGGCTATAACCGAGTCAAACTCGACCACCGCCTGATCACAGATGTGTTGCTTCACAAGCAGCTCGCCGCGTGTGACTTTCACCATGCGCCTAAGGCGGTTTGAAACCGGGTTGACATGCTCAAGCGCGCGCGCGGCGTCGCCATAGTTGCTCGTGGCGATAAGCGCCTCCACGCGCGCAAGCTGAGCTTCTGACTGCAAATGCGAAGCGGGAAATGTGGCCGCAAAATCATCAAGGCGCTGCAAAGCCAAGCCTGCATTCTTTTCCACGCGCAGCAGGCGATAGATTTCGCTTAAGGCCCGCCCTTCACCCAATGCAGAGTTTTGAGGCGCGGTCGCCAACGACTTTTCAACGACAGGACGAACCCTACGTGTTGTCTTGACAGGGCCAAACGCGTTTTGTGAGGATACGCGCGCTAGTTGTTTCTGAGGTTGCACAAATTCCGGTTGGGTCGTGGGCGTTGACAAGGTTCTTGCGGCCGGGGTCGGCCTTTTGTGTTGAACAGGGGGCACCACTGGCGCATGGCTTGTTGCGGAGCGCGCCCGTGCGCGGAAGACTTGCGTTCCCGCCACAACGCCCGCTGTGCCTATCAGAAGGAACAACGCCAGCACCGCCAGTGACCATCGCAGCGAACCAACTGATGAACCGGCTCGGCCCGAGAGCCCCAGCGAAGGTTTGTTAAGCTGGGCACCCTCAGACACAGGCAGATCACGGGCCGCTCGCAGCATGTCGGCGAGCGTGCGGTCGACGCCAGGCGGAAAGTTGGTTTGGGCCCACCGACTGGGCTCATTCTTGTTAGATTTCACTTATTTCCTCCAGGCCTTTCCAGCACATCGCGTTCGGCCTCCGACAGGTGACCAATCATTTTGGCGAGGGCGGCGCGTGCACGGTGTATGTGAACCCGAACGGTTTCGACCTTCGTGCCGCAAAGACTTGCAATCTCGTTGGTTGCAAGCCCCTCAACCTCGAAGAGAACCACGGCATCTCGCTGTTTGCGCGGCAGCCGATCCAGAAGGCGATAGAGGATGCGTGCGCGCTCGTATCGAAGCACATTCTCAGAGGGATTGTCTAACGAACGAAGAGCCGGGCTTTCGTCAGCGGGGCTATCGAGACCGATCCAACGTCGCCAGCGTTGCCGCCGCTGCAGACTGCGAACCACAAGGTTCGTTGTTCGGAAGAGCCAGGTCTTCACCCCCGGCTGTTCGGAATCAAGTTTGCGACGTGCCGCGACTAGGTAAACCTCCTGAACCACATCGTCTGCATCAATGTCGGGCCCGCCCAAACGCACGGCCCAACGGCGGATGCTCGCACCATGGAGGGCAAACAGTGCCTCCAAATCCGCGGCCTTGGGGGCCGGAAGTGCGATCCGCGCGGTCTCCTGCACGGCGCTACCATGCCCTGACGGAGCGCAAACGTTTCACTGAACCGAAAAAAAAATTCCGACTGACGCGAAAAAATCCCAACGAGGAACCGATTCGCGGTCATTGGCTCCTTGTAAAGAGAGGTCCTGGCGACGGAACCAACGGTTGGTTTGCAGCCCTAGGCAAGGCCGCAAGCTTCCTCGACCCAAAACGAATTGTGTGCCCGCGGCCGCCCCCGCGTCGTAGGATGATGCCTGACGGTTTTCGGCGTAGCCGCGTCCTCGCACGCCCAAAAGCGAGAGCTGAGGGCCAGCAAAGATCCGTAGCTGTCCCGGCCCCGCCGCGAACACCCCTGCCACGGCCGCCATCGCGGTCCAACGATCCCACGATGCCACCCCTGCCCCTAGCGGCGTTTGCGCCACAGCGTTGTAGCGAAGCCCAAGGTCCAGCTCGATTGGTGCCCGCAAGGTTGGCCGCAGGGACGCCATGGCCGCAACGGTGCCGCTCGTCGTTGCGCCGGCGGCCGTAACGCCGCCGGCGACGTGAAGCGAAGTGGGCATCGGCTCGGGAGTCTCGGAAGCAATGGCCTTTGCGACGACGTCAATCTCAGGCCTTGTGGGACTAGGCTTTGCATCTGGGTCAGGGGCTGCCGGTAACGATATCTCGTTCGCAAATCCCGGCAATTCTGTTTTCGATGCCGCCAGGATCACGGCGATGGTCGCTGCCAAATCGTCGCATGTTCCGTCGTATGTTAGAGACTTCTCAGCAACTGGCGTTTCAAGCTCGGGACCGAATACGCCAATCACGAGGGAGTCATTCTGCTGACGAACCCGAATGTGAAACGACGCCCACGCAGAAGGGTCTTCTCCGGCCTGAAGAAGCGCCAAGTCAAGATCGCGCTCGGTTAAGCAAGGCGTTGCACCTTGCAATTCCTGATCAACGCCTATCGACACCAAAAGCACGAACCACCAAGGCATCCCATTTCAATATCATGAAGGGATAGACAGAGTTAAGCGATTGCATGCGCCGACCAAACCACATCGTTAAAGCCTCTCGAAGGCTCTGGTGCGTGTCGCCTTGCACCCACGACGCCTCGCTGGTCGAGAGTTTCGATCGTTCTGATTGCCTAAGGCCCCTGCAGATGGATCGATCCGGGGAAGCGCGCCCGCAGCGCAATCCGGTAGCGTTCGGCCAGTTGCGTCTTGCCTTGTTTTGCCGCCGCCAACGCGGCGCCCGCCAACGCTTCTTCGGCAAGCACACCCTGGCTGTGTCGGCGCAGGTAAAGTTGGTAGTGGACGAGCGCACGCTCCGGTTGCGTAGATCGATCCAGAAACAGACGGGCCAAGCTCACGTGCGAAACCGCAGCTTCTTCCGAGGTGGGGTAGCGCCGCTGAAGGTTTTCGTAAAGTGCAATGCTTTGGCGAATTTTTCCCGCATTGCGTGCCGCAATCGCACGCGCCAAGAGACGGCTGGGCTCATCGCTGAATTTGTCCGCCGACGGCACGTGTGTTTTCAAGGTAGGTAAAGCTGCTTTCGCCGCAGGCGTCGATTCCGGCGCAGGCGCCTCAGCCGGCGTCGCCGTCACTTCCAGATCTGCCAAAGGCGGCGCCGCGGGCACCACCAGCGGCCGTGCCCTTGAAGCCCGCGCCTCAGTGGGCGCGACGGGCGGTGGCGGCTGTAGCGCTGTGATAACGACGCGCACCCAGCGTCCTGGCACTCCCGTGGCCGCCTGAAGAACGCTTGTTGATACCAAGAGAAACGCCAGACCAGCCAGCACGGTCACGGCGCGACCTCGTGAGGGAGGATGAGATTGTGCAATCGGCGCCGTGCTTTGCGAAACCACGTTTTGCAAAACCTTTTGCATCGCACGGTCAAGCAGCAGGCGATCCGAAGTGCTGGTAACCGCCGTGTGGATGGCATGCTGCTCGGCCGCCGCCATGCGCGCGCGCGCAAGCAGCGCTTCGTCACCCTCCTGCGGCGCAGCCCCCTGGATAAGTACATCCGCCATCGCCACAAGATCGTCCTCGCCGTGCCAATCTTCTCGCCAACCTTGCGTGCCAGGTGGCGTAGCTGTGGGTCGACGCCCGTTGCCTTGTCCCTTCATAGAATTTCGCCTCGTAAGAACGCCCGAAGATCGTTTGAGCTTTCGATGCGGTTGCGCAAAGCCTTTTTGGCCAGCAACAAACGGCTGCGCACAGTGTTGATCGGCACCTGCGTCGCTTGTGCAATTTCTTCAATTGAATAATCAAACACAACCCGCATCAGCAGGGTTTCCACCTGTACATCCGAAAGCTCGTCAAGAATCGCGCGCAACGTGTGGCGGTGCCGCAACTGCCGCGCGGTGTCTTGCTCCTGCGCCGCAATCCCAGCGCTTGCCATGTCGGTAAGGCTGGTGACCAACCTGCCCCGCGAGCGCCCCTGCCTCAGATAGTCGGTGGCCCGGCGCATGGCGATGCGAGAGGCAAAATGCAAAACGCTACTTTCCCTGCGGAATGACTCCAGACCACGCAAGAACGCAACCATGCTGTCTTGCACCACATCCTCAAGCTCGGGATGCGAGGGCCCTAAAATCGCGCGCACGGACCGCAGCAAGGCAGGCCCCACCGCCCGCAGCAAGACGGCCGTGGCCTCAGGGTCGCCGGACACGCAGGGCGAAATGTGATCGGCCAACGGGTCCGGCAGGCGCGGGTGGGCGGCGTCAGGCGCCTCCGCCGAAGCGGCGACGCCATCGTTAGCTGGAAGCCGCAAGATTTTCCCCAAAGCAGGCACCTTAGTTGTTGACGAACGAGCGCCCTCTTTGGGATCGGCGGCTTTATGAAAAAAACAAAACGCTCAGAGCGCCAGCACCACCGCCAAGGCGCCAAACGGCTTTATGCGCCCTAGCGTTAGCGCTTGCTCAGGGCCGTTCGTGGTCTGAATCACCAAGCGGTGTTGCGAGGCATCAACGCTGACGCCCACATCAACCCGCAACTTGAGCCGACGCGTCAAAGTCACGTCGAGGCCGGCGACGGCCGCCATGCTGGGTATGTATATCGTGGTCTGGCCAGCCGGCATCACCTGCGGATCGGCGGGCGCCGGCCTCACCACAGTGGGCTCGATTCCGCCCAGGGCGGCGGCGTGAAGCAACGTGTGCGACGTGAGGCGGCGCCCCGCGCTCAGGCCTATCCACAACGGCCACTGCGAGAGGCGTAGCGCCACAGGGGAATCCAGGCGTTCGGCGCCCTGTAGGTAGGCGGCCCGCATCATGGGCCCCAGCATCCAGGCGCCGCGTTCCCATTGCACAGCCAAATCCACAGTGGGCCCGTGCTGTAGGCTCAAAGCACCGCCGGCGCCACGCGCGCCGTAGCCCAACGCCACCGACCACAACCAGGCCGGCACGGTGGCTGGTGATGTGGTCTGCGGCGGCGTGAGGGAGGCGGCAACGGCGGCGGTGGGTGCTGGCTTGGCTTCAGCCACAGCAGGCCGCTGCAAATTAGCGAGCTTCTGTTCAGCTTGTTCACGATCCTCACCCACGCGCTGGCCCGCAAGCAAACTGCCCACCGCGGCGACCACAATCTGCACAACCTGCTCCCGAATCAGCGGGCCGGCGGTGGGGCCGGTTTGGCGCAAACTCCTCATAAACAGCCGGCCGTGTCGCCAGTCCACCACGAACACCGTCACCGCACCCGTCATCACCCTGCCGCTTGAATCTATGTACACCTGGGCGAGCCAGGTTGGGTCGCCTGCGGGCGCAGCCAAGGCGCTGCGGATCTCGGCCACATCGACTGCGGCCACGACTTGAGGCTTGACCTTTACCGCCATCGGCGCAAGCGCCGAAACAATGGCTGCTTGAGTTTCTGCAGCGGCGGCCGGAGGCCCCCCAATCTGGACAAAAACCGACTCGTCTTGATCTTTGGCCGCCTCCGCAACCGTCGAAAAGCTTGTGGCCACGAGGGCAAATAGGAAAGCCGCAGTCATCGGAATGGCACCGCTGCTAAACTCAAGGTTCGAGATCTTACACCACATGCCAAGAGCCGTCGTTGCAGCGCTTTGTGTTTTCGCTTTTGCCAGCGCCGTGGCTTGCGGAACGCGCGACACCACGGTTGGCTTCCGCAACTCAGGCTCGCAATCCTGCGGCCCTGCGTCCACCCTGGCGACCGGATCAAAAGTTTCCTTGTCGGCCGCACAAAAGTTAGACAGCACGCGCCTTGCTTTGCTCGCAGGGGTCAATGACGACCGGGTTTACTTGGAGATTAACGAGTCAGGGGGACTTCTAACTGGACCGGCGAGGCTCGCCAGCGCAGTGGCTCTGAACACGCCAAGCCTTGCCTTGGCAAATGGGCGGCTGGCCGCCAGCTTCAGCAACCATGTTTTGCGCGGACGTTGGATCATCATGGCGCATGAGCTTGATACCGCGAAGCCCAGTTTGGATTGGTCTGCAGCGGCTGAAATATCCAAAGACGATCCGGGAGAAAACCTGGGACCCGCGCTTGCCGCCGGCGGTTCAGGATTTGGCATCGCCTACCGGCACCTGCGGAGCCTGGAGTTTGCCGCAACCGGCCCCGATCTAAAACCTTTGGGCCGTGGCAACCTAAGCGCGTGCAGTGGTTTGCCCAAAGCCCACAAAGTTGTCTTTTTGCCCCCCGACCTGTTCGGCGTTTTGAATCAATGCAACGGCGTGCAGGCTCTGGATGTGTTTTCGGCGGTGGATGGCCGCCACGTGCAACGCCGGTTCGGGCGCAACGGCGCAACGGCAACCCTGTCATCAAATGCTGAAGGCTTTGTTGTTTCATGGGCCAGCAACACCGCGCCACAGGTGACGATGGAACGTTTAGATGCCCAGGGCTTCGCCATCGCCGGATCCGAGAAAGCATTTGACCTTGCGGTTTCGGCGGACCAGATCGCCGTTGCTCACAGCGCCGTGGGTGATGCCATTGTCTACGTGGGACCCGACGCGAGCTTGCGGTTCTCTCTGCTTCCCGCGACCCCGACGGTGGCCCGCGTCGATCAGATCTTGGGCTCAGCCGATGTTAAGAATACGCCAGCGCTGCTCACCACCGCAAACGGCTTCTTGGCTATTTGGACTCAGCAAGACGGCTTGGCATTGCGGGCGCAAGCTCTGTGTCCACAATGAGCGCGCGTCTGAGAAATTACGAATGCAGCAGCGGCTCGAACGGGCCCTGATTCAAAGCGGGATCACCGAAGGTCTTTGCGTTTAGACCGTGGTGTTGCCCCAGAGCCAGCAATATGTCGTTGATGTGGCGCTTTTTGTTGTTGCTACGATCAACGCGAAGGTGACGTCCCATTCGGAACGCGCCGCCGCCGTCACCGGCAACCAAGATCGGAATGCTGCTGCCGCTGTGCTGGCCACCGTGGTGCATGGGTGCAAAAAACAACAAAGTGGTGCCCGCAAAGACATCCAGCTGCTTGAGGCGGGTTATGAACCCCGACACCTGATCCATACTCCAGCGCGACATCTTGATGTAGGCCTCGGTCCGTTGTTTGCCCGAGGCCATCTGCCAGTCTTGCCCGGGCCGGTAGTGGCTCATATCGTGCCAGCGCGTGCTAACGCCCAACCAGGGGAAAGTGAAGTTGTTTGCTTCCGATGCCAATTGAAAGGTGATCACGCGGCTCAGATCGCAAGCCAACGCCAACGCGATCATCTCAAGCTGAAGGCCCGTGTGGATGGGAATGTTTTCATGACCGCCGTGGTGCCGAATCTCTTCAGACTCCGCCGGTCGATCGGGCGCGGCGCACACCACCCCGCCCGCCTTATCGAGACTGGCCTCAACCGAGCGAAACGATGTTAAGAAATTGTCTAGCTTTTCATTGTCGCGCTTACCAAGCCGCATCTGCAACGCCTTGGCTTGCGACAAAGCGGCATCCAAAACCGATTTCTTCTCGGCGCGCAGCTTTGCGGCTTCCGCGGGATCTGACTTGAAGTCGGAAAACAACCGATCAAAAAGTTGCGAAGGGTTTTTGGTGGCAGGTGCCGCTTGCCCTGGTGCGTACCACGAAAGCGCCTGCTTGCCATCAGACCCATCATTGGCTACCGAAACTTGCAAGGAGGGAAAGCGGGTTTCTTTGCCCATGATCGTCGCCAGGTGCTGATCGAGCGATCTCATCTGGCTTTGGTTCTCAACCCCGCGCGTGCCGGTCAAGGAACTGCTGTAAGCGCCATGGTTTCCGGTGGAATTGTCGAGGCCTTCGATAACGGTGAAGTCGTTGCGGTGCGGGGCGAACGACGCGAGCAACGGCGGCAGCGAAAAATCCTTATTGTCGAGCGCCCCTTGTCCGGTGGCGAATTTGTCGGGCAACGGCATCGTGTTGTGATCGAAGGGCGTGGCACCGGGCTCAGTGGGAAAAAAGTAGCCCGCATAAATCGACAGCGGCTGTGCGTAGGCCACGAAGCGTTTGGGGCTGTTGGCATGCGCTTGCCGGCCTTTGGGCTGCATCACCTCTAGCAGCGGCAAGCTGATGGCGGCACCTGCGCCTCCGCGCAACAGGGTGCGCCTTGATAGGTGGATCGATTTCATGCGCGTGATGTCTCCCAAAGCCTCAAGGCTTAGCCAGATAGAGAAAATCGTCGGTTTGGGTCAAAGCCAACAAAAGCGATCGAATGTTGCCGTCGGACGCCTGAATTTCAGCTTGCAGGCGCTCAAGAGATGGATCGTCATCGCCCGCTTCTAGGTGCCCCGCCGCAAAGCGGAACCATTGTTTGCTGGCGCAATCGGTAAAGGCCTTACTTTTCGCAATGCCCTCGCTCAGTTCGATCGGTCCGTTGAACTCTCCTAGCGGATGCGAAAGCACATTGCCTGTCGCATCTATGGGGTGTCCATTGTCGTTGCTGCGCAAGCCCCCGGCACCATCGAAAACCTCCAAACCGAACCCGATGGGATCCATGATTTTGTGGCAGCCTGCACACGTGGGATCGTCGCTGATGCGTTGATAGCGCTCGCGCGTGGTGGCCGCCGACGTGATCGTTGGCGGCGTGTTGTCAACCGTCTCTGGCGGGGCGGGCAAGTCATGGCACAGGATTCGTTGACGAACAAAAGCGCCGCGCAGGGTGGGCGAGCTTTGATCGAAACCAGCGTGCGTGGCCAAGAAGCTTCCGTGGGTCAAGAAGCCCCGACGTTGGCTGCTTTGCGGCAGTGGCACCTGCTTGAGCGCATCGCCCGTGATGGCGCCCAATCCGTAGTAGGTGGCCAAGGTTTTGTTTGCGAAGGTGAAGTTCGCGCTCAAGAGATCGGAAAGCTTGCCTTCACGCGCCAAATGCGCAACGAACGCCTGAGTTTCTGCGCGAAAAAGCGGTCCAAGCTCATCCTTCCAGTTCTTGAAGATCTCAGGGTCTTTGTTGATGACTTCCGCTTTTTCCAGGCTCCACCATTGGTTATGCAGATCCAGCACCATCCGCTGGGCTTTGTCATCGTCCAACATGCGCTGGGCCTGCGCCTTCACGGCAGCGGCGTCGTCAAGCTTGCCTTCGGCTGCGGCATTCAGCAGTTCCTGATCCGGCAAGCTTCGCCAAAGCAGGAACGAAAGCCGTGCCGCCATCTCGTACCCCGTGGGCCTGACCAGGCCAGGCTTTTGTGGGATCTTTTGCCCGCTGCCTTCTTCAATGCGAAACAGGAAGGCTGGTGATAATAAGAGCGATTGCGTCGCGATGTTGAGCCCGTGAAGCCAGTCTTTGTTCTGGCGCCCCCGATCAGCCACAGCCATAAGCTGCGCAAGCTCACCATCAGACACCGGGCGCCGCCAGGCACGCAAACCCACGGCCTTTAGAAAGGTTTCGGCGCAGGCTTGATCAATCTGTCCCTCCAGGCAAGGCGCCCATGTCGAAGCTCCGCGCACAAGCGCCAGTGACGCGAGCTTCGGCGACAGTGACATAAGAGCTTGCGCCATCACGGGCGGTAGCGTCAGAGCCTGGGCGTTGTTGTCAAAGCCCTCGACGTTTTCCTCCGCGGGAAACAATTTGGCCGGCCGGCTGGTATCGCCCAGAAGATCTTCGACCACGTAGTTGAACTCTGTGCGCGTGAGCCGACGCATCACGGGCGCGCTGACGTTCGCGACATCGCCGTTGCCGCCACCACCGGCGCCACCGGGGGCGGTGCCCGATCCGCCTGAGGACGGCTTTTCCTCGCCAGCTTGTGACGTAATGTCCCCGGAGCAACCGAGGGCCGCCATCAAAAACCACCCGAAAAAACCAAGGTGCGTGAACTGCCTGCGATGCGACATGGCTGTGCTTCCCAGTTTCCATGTCGGGTCACAGCGCCAAATGGGATCAAAAAAAACGTCACTTAACGAAAATCGGCGTGCATCACGCCCATTGGGCGGCGCGTTAAAATGGAAACCGAATGCCCGCGATGTTCACGCGCGGATAGACGGGATCTTCGCAGTTTCCCGTTTTGGCGTGGCGGCGGTTTCGCGAGCAGTCATTGGCGGTCCAGGTCACCCGGCAATCGACGCGGGCGATGGTGGCGCCAAAAGCGTTAACCCCCGCGCGGACGTCCCAGCCGCCCCACATAGAGAAGCCACCCAACAAGCAGGCGCGGGCGTTGCCTTGCACGCAAGCGCCGCTTTCGTTGAGGTACCGCACGTTGCCCTCCAACCCACCGCGAATGCGCAGTCTGGCCGACAGCGGCCCCGCCCTGGCGTCGCCGCCTCCGGAGACAGCAAGACCAGCGCCGAAAGGCCAGTGCACCGTAACCCGATCACAATCGGGCCGCGCAACGCCAGAGACACCATCGATGACCTCACGGCTGCAATCTCCACACTGAGGATCGGTCCCGTTTCTGGTTGTATGGACACCGCCACGAATGTTGAGTCCCGGGACTTCAATTCGAATCTTCGCCGCAAAGGTGAAGCCTGCCACTGACTTGTCCACACTGAACTCCGCACCTGGCGTTAAGCCCAGATCCACCGCGCGCGTTCCCATCGAGCACATCAATCCCGTGCAGCTTCGCGCCGGCGGGTTTACGCATTTTTTGCAACTATGCTTGAAGAAGTCGGTGTACCCGCGCCCGCTGCCTTCGATGGTCAAGTAGCAAAGACGCACGCGCGCGGAGGCTTGCAGATCAGTCCTGTTGTGCTCAAGGCAGGTCTGCCCTACAAAATTCGTCCCCATGGCGTCGCCGCGGGCACGCAACGCCAAACCAAGGGCCCCCCCTGGCATCGCCCAAGCCGCACACATCGCACCACTAAGGGGAAGCGGTTGGTCCACTTGCAGGCCCGGCAAGGTGATGCGGCCGCCTTGCCGTGAAGGGGGATCTTGTGTGCAGGTTGGCGGCGCCATCCAGGGTCCCGCCTGCGCGACCAGCGTCTCCCTCTGCACTTCCCATTCCGGCACAAGCCGCTGGATTGCACCGCCCGTGGTGCTTCGGTGGTAGCCATAATAGCCAGCGCCCAACAAACCCACCGTCCCTATCACAACGGCTGTTTGCGCCGTGGCGATGCCCAGATCCCGAATGCGGCTGCTTCTCTTTTGACCTGCGCGGCGAGGGAACATACCGCCAACGTACAAGCGCTCGATGGCGGCGATGCCAAAATGCCGTAGCAACTCGGCGACGACTTTGAAACTTGAACTCAATCGCGGCACCGCTATTTACGGCTCGGGATTATCGGGTAGGTCCTGTGGCTGCGGAATGCTCAAACCCATGGGGCCCACGCGTTTCGGAGCCGCCACGACTTTGGCGCCTATACCAGTCAGCGCGAAGGTTGCGCTGTAAAAGCCATCGCGCTCATCCCGATCGGCGCCTGCATAAAGCGGCTCTACCAAGCTGTCGACCGCGAAGCTTAGCTCTAAGAGCGCACCTTCTGCTGCCACGCTCTGCGGCCATATCGCGGCATCATGAAAAGTAAGCACGCGCGTTTTTTTCTTGCCGAACTGTCCCCGCACAAGCGAGAGCGGGTGCGCGAAGCTTCCGTCTGCGCGTCTTGTGGCCAGGTTCAAGGTGGTGGAATCAAGCCGCACCTTTTCCACCAGGCCGTTGCCTCGGGTGTCGAGGACAGGGCCCAAGTGAAGCTCGGTGAACAACACGTGCGCCCCCCCATCCCAAACAGCGCCACCAAATGCAATGGGCACAGGGGTAACCCAAACATCGCCCTCGGGCAGCGGCCCCCCTGCCGTTATCATGGGCAAAAGTCCCGTGGCAGACTTTTTCACCAATGCCAATTGTGCCATACCCCGCCCCGGCGCCTTCACAACCACCAAAGTGGTTTCGTTGGCCTCTGCGTTGCCGCCCCAGTCACGAATGGCGGGCTGGCCATCGTCTTTGAAGAAGTACATGGCGTTGCCTTTGATCTTTTTCAGATCGGCGGCCGTAAGCGGTGGTTCGTTTTCGATCACCTCCACAGGTGGGCCGTTTGGTTCTTCAACCACAGAGCTGGCCTGCGGCTGCGAAGCGGCCGGCGCAGCGTCCTTGAGGACAGCGTGTGATGGTTCGGCCGACGTAGTGCCTGACGAGTCGCAAGCCAAACATTGCGTGGCCAGGCCGATGAAAAACAACGCGCGGTAACTTGTCATGATGCGTTTCCTTCAGATGATCCCCGTCACTCAGTTCGCTTCCACCAAACCATTGCGCATTCCCTCCGGCACGGGCAGGCCAAGGGCCTGAATTTGTCCCAAACAGCGCGGCACCTTGCCGGTGGCCCGCAACCGGGGCGCGGATTCGGCGCGCTGGCCATCATCTTCGTAGCGTCGCTCGTAAAGCGGCACCAGGCGATAACCTTCCTCGGGGTGATGGCCCACCACTTCGCTTACCGACGTGACACAGCGAAAACCATCTTTGAGGCGCCCCACCTGCACGATGAAATTGACCGCTGAAGCCACCTGGGGTCGCAGGGCCTGAAGCGGAAGCGAAACGTCACTCATGAGCGCCATGGTTTCAAGGCGGCTCATGGTGTCGCTGGGATGGCTCGCGTGAACCGTTGAAAGACAGCCGCCGTGACCCGAGGTCATGGCCTGCACCAGATCCAAGGCTTCGCCGCCGCGCACTTCTCCCACCACGATGCGATCGGGCCGCATGCGCAAGGCCGCACGGAAGAGCTGACGAATGGTTACAAGCCCCTTGCCGGTCACATCGCCGGGCTGAGCTTCAAGGTGCACAACATGCTCTTGCTGCAGCTGCAACTCGCGCGCGTCTTCAATGACCACAATTCGCTCATCCGGCGCAAACGCCGCCGACAGCGCGTTAAGAAGCGAGGTTTTCCCCGAGTTCGTGCCGCCCGAAATGATAATGTTTTGCTTGCAGCCAACCAACGATTGCAGAAGCTGCAAGGCTTCGGCCGTGATGGCCCCCCACTGCAGCAAGCGCTCTGCCGTTAAAGTCTCTCTGTAAAAACGGCGGATGCTGACTTGCGGCCCGTCGGGTGCGGCAGGCGGCATGATGGCCTCAACCCGTGAGCCATCAGGCAAATGGGCTTCGAGCACCGGGTGGCTTTCGTCAAACGGGCGCCCCACAAATTGCGCCAAATTGCGCAGGCCGGACAGCAACGCTTCTTCGCTAGAAAATTGCGCCGGCGTGCGTTCGATACTTCCCCGGCGTTCGATGTAGATGGTCTTGTGACCGTTGATCATCACTTCGGTGACACCCTCTTCGCGCAAATAAGGCGCAATGGGCGCGAAAAAACCCATCAAGCTTTGAACGAATATCTCGCGAGGAATCATTTGATCTTCCCCGTGGGTGGGCGTTGCAGCATGCTTTTGGCTTCGGCGCTGTGGGCACCGTGGGGGGCGAGGGCCAAGTATTTGTTCAAGGCCCGACGCGCCAACCTTGGATCGCGCAGCCGTTCGTGCGCCAACAGGCCTAACAGAAAATGTGCCTCTGCAAGCTGGGGCGCTTCATCTATCACTTGCTCAAGCTGTGTTTGGGCGCGGTCATCTTGACCCACGGCAAAATGCAAACTTGCAACCAAGTAGCGCAAGCTGGCGTTGTTGGGATTGCGGGTGAGGTGGGCGCGCGAATAGTAAAGGGCGGTGTCGAAGCGTTCGCTTTGCAAACAGGCGGCAACCAATATGGGCAACGCTTCATGGGCGGGATACCCCTTCTCCAGTGCCGCCGCCAGGTATTGTTCGGCACGGGTGCTGTCGCCGTTGCGGTGGGCCACAAGCCCGCGATCAAACAAGCTCTTGGCGGTGACCTCGCTCATGAGCGAAGCGGCAGGCGCATCGGCCCGTTGTGCTGGTGACTGGCAGGCAACGAGTGCCGCAAACAATGTGGGGGCTAGCAGCGATGACTTTTTCATGGCGCGTACTTGATGTGTTTGTTCTTTTTTTCCATGTTCACGATCACTTGCCGCTCAAGCCGCCCCAGGTAATCGAGGTAAGCGCCCGGATGTTCCGCAACAAACTGCTTCAGAATGCGCAAGGCGCCCAAAATCTGTGGGTAGTCCTCGCGCCGGCGGGCCTGCTCAACCACCAAACGCTGGGCCTTGTAGTCTTCGCCCAATCTATCCATCATCTTCGCCGCACGGGTGCGCGCGTTTTTGGCCAGCGACTCTTGCTGGGCTTCGGCAAAGCACACCGCCGCTTGCAGCCAAGCGCGAGTGGCGCGGAAGCCTTCTTGCGGTTTATAGGGGTAGCGCGCCTCCAGCGCCGCTGCCTCTAGATTTTTGCGCCGTGCCTGTACGGAGGCAGGCTCATCAGCCGGGCATTTAGGCGGGGCCGCAGGCATCGTGAGTTCGGGCGGCGACACAGGCGTGCCGGCAAAACGATTGTCTTGCGGCCACAACAGCACAGCCGTGGCCGCCAAAGGCAGCAGCGCCACGACATACCATAGCGACACACTTCGCTTTTCTGCGGCGCCTGGTCGCACCGTGATGGTGACCGAGCCAACATCAAGCTCTGCGCCCCAAGGCAAAAGTCCGTGCTCAAATGGTTTGCCACCATACATGGGCTGCACGCGCACATGGGCCGCAGCGGCCACCCAGCAGCCATTGCGGCGGGGAATCAGCAGCAAATGCTCTTCGTCGATTTCGGGGGCCAGGCGCACGTCAAGGTCTGCCCGTTCGCCGCGCCCGACCAACACGCGATCTTGGGTGAAGGTGTGCGACTGGCGCGTGCCGTCGGCATAGTTAACTTCGACCTCGAGACTCACAACATCCTCCTAAAAGCCGTGCGCCATGCTTCGCAGCACCAAGGGGCCCGCGATCAAGATAAAGTTTGTCATCAACATCAGCGCCAGCGGCAACGTCATGCGCACGGCCGCCTTCGCCGCCGCTTCTTCCGCCACCATCGTGCGGCGCGCGCGCAACAACGTGGCTTGGGTGAGCAACACATCCTTGAGTGGGGTGCCCTTGTCTTCTGATTGCGTGATGGCGCCAACAAAATCCTGCACCGGCTCCGTGGGGATTCGATCAGCAAAAATCTTCAAAGCAAAACTGCGGCTGTGTCCTAACTCTAACTGGCGCAGTATCTGATTGAACTCATCCACCAACGGGTGCCGGGCGTCAGGAGCCCCGGTTGTCACTTCCCGCAGCGCCTGCGGAAAAGCCAAACCAGCCGACACGCACAAACCCACAAGATCGATGGCGCCGGGCAAGGCGCGGTTTACCTCGCGCCGCCGTCGCATCGCCGCATCGTCAACCGCAGCGTAAGGCACCCAGGCCATCAAAAACGCAATGACGAGAGCCACGATGGCCGGCATATCAACGGTGTAAACCACCCATGTGCCAAGGCCCAAGCCAAAGCAGCCTCCCAACATACAAAGCGCGAGCCATTCGTCTGGCGTTAGGCCCATATAGTCGCCCGCGCGCCATAGCCGGCGCTCGGCTTTGCTACGCCAGACATCAAGCGGCCACCGCGCCACCCAAGCGCTGATCAGCCGCAACAGCGGTTCAACGCCGCGCAGCCCGCGCGACAGCTGCCGTGTGTGTTGGCGGCGGTAGCCTCGAAGGCCCAGGTGAGGCGCCGCCGCCGGCTCTTGCCCCGCCAGCACGAACGCGCCCAAGCCAAGTCCCAAGGCCACCAAGGCGCAACCCAAGTACGCAACCATATCCGTTGTGGTCATAGGTCCACCGCCAAAATTTTGCGGGCGGCAAACATCGCGCCCAGCCACATCAAAGCCGCGCTGGCCATGATGAGTTGCCCCAAAAATCCGCCTTCGACCAAGGGCCGAAAGAAACCCGGGTCGGCCTTCTCAAACATGAAGATGATGACGGGTGGGCTGATGAAAAGAATCACCATTTGGCTGCGGCCCATGGCGGTTTGCTTTCGCAGCACACCTTCAAGCCGCATGCGTTCGCGCAGCGAGGCCGCAGTCTCGTTCAAAACGTTGGGGAGCTCGCCACCAGTTTTGCGCCCTACAAGGATGATGGCCACCACGGTGGAAAACACGGTACTTTGTACGCGCGCGGCGGTGTTCTTCAGCGCCTCAGGCAAGGGGTTGCCCAAGCGCAGTTCTTTGAGCAGCAGATCCAACTCTTGCCCCAGCGGGCCTCGCGTCATGTCCACCGTCTGTCGAAGCGAATCGCTTACCGATCCGCTCACTTTGAGAAAGTTCGACAAAATGCTCAGCCATGCCGGCAGTTGCGCCTCAAGCTGCGCGCTCCGGCGTTTGCGCAGGTAAGGCAGCAGCCACAAAGGCGCCACAGCCACAATCAGAGCCAGCGCCACGCACAAGGGCTCCACAATGAAGGCGGCCACCAGCAAGGCGACCATTGTTGAGATCCAAAGCGAAACGAACTTGTTGGCGGACAATGGCACGTAAAGCGCCTTGAGTTCGCGTTCCAAGGCTTTGTGGTGGCGTAATAGCTTGCGAAAGGCAGGGGCCCCCGGCCGCAGGCCCAACCAGAAGATGGCCGAAACCCCGAGCACAAACAGCGCAATTCCGACGTACGCAATTGTTGAATTGTGAATCACAACACGTCCTCCCCACTTTGCACTAGTCCATGAGTCAGGAACTCGCCTAGAAAAGAAGGTAGATACCCCGTGGCGTAAAATTCACCTTGCACTTGGCCGCCTGCCGAGGTGCTGCGTCGACGAAAACCGAAGATCTCGCGCGTGTTGAGCTGGCCATCGTCGGCCACCCCGGCCACTTCGGCAATGCTCACAATCTTGCGGCCGCCGTCGCCAAGATGCGCTTGCTGAACAACCAAGTGCAGCGACATGGCAATTTGTTCGCGCAAGGCGCGCGCGGGCAAGTCAAGCCCTGCTGTGAGTGCCAACGTCTCAATGCGCTTCAAAGCCTCCATGGGACTGTTGGCGTGAGTGGTGGTCATGGAGCCGGCGTGGCCTGTGTTCATGGCCTGCAGCATGTCGAGCGCTTCACCGCCGCGGCATTCGCCCACAATGATGCGATCAGGGCGCATGCGCATCGCATTGCGAACCAGAT
>JBBSJE010000024.1:0-41009 GCA_038257535.1 Polyangia bacterium | reverse complement strand
TTTGGGGAAAAATCACCCCAGTCCGACTTTGCGATCCCCCTGAAGAAGGCCTTCGTCTATTGCCAAGTTAGTCGCCATGTGTGAAAGTATACACATCGCGAGGTGGGTCGCAAATAGAGTCCATTGGCGGCTGGCTAACCCGACGACAAAGCGCTGAGGTCACTTTGAGCCTAGACATCGCAGTAGATCGCGGGCTTAATGGTGTCTTGGGCGTTAACGAGCTTTGCGGGTTAACGCCAAACACGTTGGGAAAGCGGCACAAGGCCGGGAATGCCAACGCCAGGTCCATGTGTTAAACTCTATTGCATCGTGGCAAACGCATTGCAGATTCCGCCGGCAGGTTTCGAGGAACTTCCAGTAGAAGACCAAGTCGACTACGTGCAAGCCTTGTGGAACAAGATTGCTGAGCGCCCCGAACGGCTTCCCATCTCGGACGACACAAAGGGGATGCTCGAACAGCGCTTGGCTGCTCACCGTGCAGCCCCAGATGAAGCCAGGCCATGGGACGAGGTTCGCGAAGAGATCCAAGCGGCCCTGCGTACACGCCGTAAATGAAACTGGTGGTACGTGCTGAGGCGTCGCTCGACGTCGTTGAAGCTGCGCTTGCCTACGAGGGCGAACGCGAAGGGTTGGGGTGGGACTTCGAAGGCGAGCTTGCCCGCGTGATGTCTCGCATCGTTGAGAATCCCCTTCAGTTCGCCGATCGCTTTTCTGGAATACGTTTGGCCCTAACCCGCCGGTTTCCGTACGGTGTTTTCTTCGCAGTTGATGATCGTCAAATCACGGTCATTGCCGTCCACCATCTTCATCGCATGCCCGGATCATGGAGACATCGATTGTAGGTCCTACGTCAGCTGCCCAACCCTTCATTGCAGCAGACGGTGCCTCGAACGAGTTGGCGTTACTGAAGATATCATCCGAGGCATTCAAAGTGGTGAATGGGAATGGGACCTTTTTACGGATCGCATCTGCTTTTCGGTCGAAGGGCAGGTGCAGTTCGACATCGGCATACAATCCCAAGACGCGATTGATCTCTTGAATGCGTGGGAGTTCGAGCGTCGAAATCGATACGATCAGAAGGACACCCGGCCCAACCTATTCCCTCAGTGGGCACCGCAGCTGAACTTTAACGTTAGCCACACGAGCCGATCTCTGCGTGGACCGGTTCCCCTGACGATCCCAGTCGGCAAAAATGCGGGTATACTTTCCAAATGAATGTCGTAACGTCGTCGGTCGAAGTCGACCCAGAAGTCTTGTCAGGGGAACCCGTTTTCGCAGGGACGCGCGTTCCTTTGCAGACAATGATGGATTACCTGAAGGCGGGCGAACGCGTGGATGATTTTCTTGCAGACTTTCCTACGGTGACGCGGGCTCAGGTTGCCAGCGTATTGGACCTATTCGGCGACGTGGTTTTGCTTCATGCGCGTTCTGCTTGACGAATGCTTACCGCGGGGCTTGAAGTAACACCTACAGCCCCACGAAGTGGTCACGGTCCCAGAGGCGGGATGGGCCGGCAAGAAAAATGGTGACTTGCTCCGAACTGCCAACGGGAGCATTGATGTCTTCGTTACCATCGACAAAAGCTTGACCAGTCAGCAAGCGATCGGCGCACTCAGTTTCGGGATTGTTGTGCTGAAGGTAAACAGCAATCGCCTCGCAGACATCGTTGTTTGGACGGCTGAAATTCTCAAAGCCATTTCTTTAGTCGAGCACGGTCAAGCGCTGTCCGTCGGTGGCTAGCCAGGCCTTGATCGGGAGGGCGCTGATGAGCCACATGCTGACGTGGGCACAAGATCACCCTGATCTGCGGAAGATCGAACTGATCGTTCGCTCGACGAACAAAAGTGCCATCGCGATGTACAGGAAGTTTGGCTTTGTCGAGGAGGGCTGTTTCCGCGCGCGCGTGCACACACTGGACGGCTCCTTCGTCGATGATCTCGCCATGGCGTGGTTTCGCGACGCTGCGGTCGCTGCACAACAGGGCGTTGCAAAAGGCGGCGCTGCGCCCCGCAGCTGAACGCCACGGCCGTTGGACGGACGGAGGACGGCAAATGGCTAGGCAAAACGAGATTTTCGTGAGTTCTGTGATACGTCGCGCTTGCTCTCCTTCGATGATTTCCTTGAGCCCAGGTGAACGCATCGTCAACGTTGAGGTTGATTCGGATTCTGTTGCCGCCCATCTCGCCGACGGGAGACCCGTTTCGGTTCCCCTTGCGTGGTTCCCCCGGCTACTTCATGCGACGCCGGAGCAGCGTGCGAACTGGAGCATCTCGGGCGGCGGATATGGGATTCATTGGCCCGATATTGACGAAGATGTCAGCGCACAGGGTCTTCTACGAGGAGTTCCTGCAGCCGTTCCCCGGCGGCGAGGCGCGGCCTAACCAGGCCTTCAAACTGACGGTGCCGCGAGCGTCACTTTGAACCTAGATATGTCATCGGAATGCGCACGAAAATGCGGTCTTGTTACCGCTGCGGGCACTGCAGCTTAACGCCAAGCACGTTGGGCAGACAGAACAAGATGAAGGCACCACTAGGTCAGCGGCTCCTCGAAGGCGGTAGTCCGAACCCAGACTTCGCACTCATGGGCAGCCTGAACTGGATGAGGTCACTTGCGCTGCTAGTGCAAGCAACTGATCTGAAGAAGAACAAACTCCAATAGACCAAGAAAAAAAGAACTCGGAGCGTAAAGATTCCGAAGGGTGACCTTCAATTGAAGCGAGGCTCTACGAAAGTAAGGGCCCCCGTCTGTCCCAAGGCACCCCGGGCACATACGGTGATGTGCTGCATTGATGTGGCCAAGGTGGACATGGTCGCTGCAATCGCCACCCGCAGTGGCCAGGTGCTGACGGGCCTTCGGCCCGCGGGTTAACGCCACGCACGTTGGGCAAAGCAGACAATTGAGGGGGACTCTTGAACGGATCGAACGCAAACCCGCGGGCTGGGTCCCAATCTTCGGTGAATTTGACCTCTCAGAAAGGATTGTTTTTCACGGGAAGAAGACGCCGTGGACTCCACCAGACGCCGGCCCGGGGGCAGAACCTCAGGAACGGCCCTCCATCGGCCAACGCAAACCACCTCGTCACGGCAGGTCTAGGCGGTGCGACCTGGGCCATGTTCACGATTCGTGAGTACGGCGGGGCGAAGACGAGTGGGCAAGGCTGGTGGGACCACCGAACAGGTGGAGATCGGTCGAGCCTGCGTTCGAAAAGGCCGTATCGGCTTGAGGCGCGATTTCGGGGTGGCGGCGTAACTCTTCTGATTGACTCCGTCGCC
The DNA here is from genome assembly GCA_038257535.1 of Polyangia bacterium. Classification (GTDB taxonomy): domain Bacteria; phylum Myxococcota_A; class Polyangia; order Fen-1088; family Fen-1088; genus JAGTJU01. The sequence continues at coordinate 37,736 of JBBSJE010000024.1, read as the reverse complement.
GCGGGGACAGTGGAGGTGGGTTCTCCGACCGGCAAGGCTCGGCAGGTTGGCATTTTCTGCCGCGACGACCATCGCGTGGCGCCGTCCAACCGAGCGTTGCGGTTGATCATCAACCTTGGTGAGCGAAAAGGCGGCCCGTCAAGGCCGGGTTGCCAGACCCGCGTCCCTCCATTCGCAACCCAAGGCCGGTTCCAGCTCTTGTGGCGAAACCATCTTCACCGGCCGCGGCCAATCGCTGATCCGTGTGGGGTCTCCCACCAACCGGTGGTCGGGCAGCTCGGACCACAGCCCGGCGGGAATCTCAAGCTGGTACCGGGCATGCGCCCAAGTCTCGTCAAAAGAGAACGTGAAACGGCAGGCGTGCGGGTGAGCTCGTCGTAGCTGGCGGAAATACACGAACCAAGGCACCTCGCCCCGGGCGTGGTAGCCCAAGGGTTCTCGCTGGGGCAGTTCCTTGCGGATGGCACGCGCGCCGGCCACCACCCAGATGAACTGCAACATGCACAGCAGTGCCAAGGCCGCCGGGCCCCAAGCCTTGTTATGTTTTCTCAGCTCAAACTCGCCCCAGGCGGCGGCGCCCAAAAAGCAGGCGATAAGGGGCACAAAGTCATACCGCTTGTGCTTGTCAGCAGGAAGGTCAACGTAAAGCGCCGTTGCGATCAGCAAGCCCAGGCTTACCGTCAGCACAACCTGCAGGTGCCAACGACCAGTTCGGCGTGCGCGCGCGGTGGCCCAGGCCGTTGCAAGCCCCACCGCAAGCAAGCTCAGCAAACCCAACCCTGGCAACCAGGGCGAAAGCCACGGCACGCGTGTCATGTTGTGCCCCAGTGTGCCCACCACGCCTAAACCCACGTGGCGAAACACCTGGCGGGGGTGGCTTAACAATGTGAAAACGTCGTGCCAGCTGGTGGGGAAAAAGCTTGGCGAGGGACGCGAGAACAACGTGTGCCACAACCCGGGCAACGATGTCGCATCACTAAGACCACGAAACACCAACAGATACACGTGCAAGGTGGCCAGCGTGGTTGCCACCAAGGCTGCCAAATCGCGAACGCGCCGCCGCACCGATCGCTCAGCGCCTCCGTGCAAGGCAGCCACATAAAGTGGGGCAAACAAATACAGCCCTGCTTGCCAAGACACCAAAATGCCCAGGGCCCCCAAAGCCCCGGCGGTCACACTGTGGTGCCAACGCCAGTCGTGCAAACGCAACACCGCGAGCGCCAGCAGCCCTACGGCGACAGGCAGGTACAAGACGTTGTCTTCAACGGTGAGCAGCAGCACGCCCACACCCCACGCTCCCGCATAAAGTCCGGCCCACAGCGCGCCCACCCAACCGCATAAGCGCTGCGCAACGTGTGCCGCTGTTGCCACCGCCATTGCAAAGGCCAGCGCCCCTAACGCCCGTGCGCCATCAATGAAGGTTCCTCCGAAAGGGCGAACCAACGCATAGCCCAAGCTGTAAATCGGGCCGAGCGCAAAATGCGAATTCCAGGGCAGGTCTCGCCAACTGCCGTTTCCACTGGCGTACAAGGCGATGTAGCTGGCGGTGTCCCAATTGAGGCCCAGCACCAACAGTGGACCACTGGCGATCCAAGCCCACACCAAAGCCAACGTCGCGACAACCCCGGTGCCGAGAGCAACGTGACGAACAGGGCTGCGCATGGCGGTGGTATATCGGCAAAGCCGCGCGGCGGCTAGGCGTTGCCAACCGAGAAGGTTCAAAACTGCGGCGGGTGCGGATGGTTAAAACGCGCTGACGAAGCTTTCATAGGCCGGGTTCGCGCGATCAACCTGAACCGCAAACGCCCCCTCTTCAACCCGCACCACGCGCGCCGCCGCCACACAGGAAACGGGACCGGGCAACACAAAGCCAAACGCCACGCTCTCGCCCACGCGCACCGGCTGCGAAGCGGGCAAGCCCACAAACCGACCGCCGCCCCGTGAAACGTCAGCCAATTCGATGTCGGCTGAACGAACGCCGTTGTCGAAGTGGACCCGTATCGGCAAACCCAGGTGATGTCGTTCGTGCCGCCTGCGGTCGCGGTTGGTAGCCATCTCGATTTGCTCGCGCAATTGCCCCTTGCTCGTCATGGCTTTGCGTCCTTCGTATAGACGCCAAAGATCTCGGTTGCCTTCACGTGGGCTTAAACGCCGCGGCGAAGAATTCCGTCACGCCACCTTGATGATGCGCTTGCGGAGCAACCTCGACAGCGTGCGAACGGCCTCAAATCGCCCCATGCCTGAAATGTCGACAAGGGTCTCGATGGGCAACGTGCCGTCAATACATGAAAGCAAAAATCCGGTTCGGTGGTCGAAGTTGCTGTTGTTCACCGTGGCATCGTCAACGGCCATGGTGGGCACACTGCCGGGGCGTCCCAGATGGGCCACAAAGGCCTTTTCTAGGGTTGACCGCGCCGGCTCGATGACCTCGCCGATCCCCGGCGCCGGGGCCTTGTCAGCCTCATCCAGCGCGTCCTCTGCCGCAGCCGCTGCAGCTTCGGCTTTGCCCGATGCCAGGGCCTCACGGCACTGTCGAACCAACATTTTTCCGCGGTCACGCGCCTGTGCTAGGGCCAAGTCCAGCGGGGTGTCAGCGCGGTTGAGGGCGCCCAATGCCTGCGGCGTGGGGCGGTCGGCCCCCACCTGCCGCGTGATCACATCGAGTGTGGCGGACGTGGGAACAGCGTCTTGACCTCGAAAGCTGGGGACGGCCGCCATGGCCGTGGCCGTGCGCCGCTGATCCTCAGGCAAAGTGCTGGGGGCCAACAATTCCGGAAGCGCGGACACGAGCGTGGGGCGGCGTTTGCGCTCAGGCCCATCCTCCCTGGCATCCTCGGCTTTCGCTTCGGCGCGAATGAGGCGCGCCGCGGTTTGGGCGCTTGATTCGGGAGACGTTCCCTCCGGGGCCTGCCACGACAAATCCTCGTCGGTTATGTCCGCAAGCGAAGAGGGCTCACGATGGTTGGGCTTGGCAGGCACCGGCGTTTTCGCCGACATGCGGTCCTCAACGAAGGACACAAGCTTTTTTGCCTCGTCATTGCCGGGATCGATGCGCAAAGCCTCGCGCCACTGGCCCAGCGCCTGCTGCAAGTCACCTCGCCCATAGCAGGCAAGACCTCGCTCTATAAAGCTACGTGCGTTTTGTGCTCCGGCGGCCACGATGGTGTTTCCCACCTTATTTGTCGGCCCCTTTGACCAACGTCTTGAACATTTGCAGCGTGCGCCCCATGGACGCCTTCATTCTGGCAAGCTCATCGGCGTCTTTGATGACCAGCGCCGCCCGCGCTTGCTCAAGCGTGGAACGGGCCGCATCAAGCCCCTGCCCGCCCAAAGCGGAACCGTGTAGCGCCCGTTCAACCTCGGGCATGAGACGCGCAGCCTCGTCCACCAGTTTTTCAACCGCTTGCCGCTCCTTCTCAACCGCTTCGTCCGCTCTGACCGCCACCATGTACTCGCCCTGTTCGGTGGCCATCTTCATTATTTCCGCTTCTGTTAGGCCGCTGGTGGAGGTCACCGTGATGGATTGGTGTTGGCCAGTCTCCAAGTCACGGGCCGCCACACTCACGATGCCGTCAGCCGAGATTTCAAATGTCACCTCCACTTCCACTTCGCCGCGCAAGGCTTTGCGCAAGCCCGTCAACACGAACTCACCCAACAGATCATTTTCTTCGGCTCTGTCGTTTTCACCTTGCATCACCAGGATCTTCACAGACGTTTGGTCGTCACGCGTGGTGGTGAAGATGTGGCTTTTCGAGGTGGGAATGGTGGTATTACGCTCGATCAACCGGTGGAAGTAGCCACCCATCACCATGATGCCCAGGCTGTGCGGCGTGACGTCCAGGAGCAACATGTCCGACGTGGGCTCAACCAGCGAGGCGCCTTGAATGGCCGCTCCCATCGCCACAACCTCATCGGGATGCACCCCCTTGCAGGGTTCGCGCCCGAAGAATTCCGCCACCATCTCCTGCACTTTGGGCATGCGGGTCATGCCGCCCACCAGAATCACTTCCAGAATGTCCGATTTTTCAACCCCCGCATCCTCCATAGCGCCTTGGCAGATTCGCAGCGTGCGCTCGATGAGGTCGTGGGACAGCTCCTCGAGCTTGTGCCGCGACAACGGTCGCTGCAAATGCAAAGCCTGATTGCGACCCGTGGAGATCAAAAACGGCAAGTTGATTTCGGTTTCACGCACGGCCGATAGATCGCATTTGGCTTTCTCAGCCGAATCTTTCAGACGCTGAAGCGCCATCATGTCGGTGCGCAGGTCGAGGTTGTGGTCTTTGCGAAAGCCGCCCACCAACCAGTCAATGATGCGTTTGTCGAAATCTTCTCCCCCCAAAAACGTATCGCCCGCGGTGGAAATCACCTCAAATACGCCGTTGGAAATTTCAAGGATGGAAATGTCGAAGGTGCCACCGCCCAAGTCGTAAATGGCGATGCGGCCTTCAATGTCTTTGCCAAAGCCGTAAGACAACGCCGCCGCGGTGGGCTCGTTGATGATGCGAATAACGTCCAATCCCGCGATGCGACCAGCGTCTTTGGTGGCTTGACGTTGGCCGTCGTTGAAATACGCGGGCACGGTGACCACAGCCTTGCGCACCTCTTCGCCCAGATGATCTTCGGCCACGCGCTTCATCTCCTGCAGCACAAACGCGGAGACTTCGGGCAGTGAGAACGCTTGATCGCGCAACTCCACGCGCACGTCTTGATGCGGGCCTTCCACGATTTTGTACGGCACCATTTCGCGAATGGCTTTGACCGCGGGCGATGCCCAACTGCGTCCAATCAATCGTTTTACGGAATAGGCCGTGTTTTCCGCATTTGTCACCGCTTGGCGCTTGGCGATGTGCCCCACCAAGCGGCGACCGCTTTCGGACAAGGCCACCACCGACGGTGTGGTCTTGTAACCGCCGCGATTGGGGATTACCACCGGCGCGCCGTCCTCCACCACGGCCACACAGGAATTGGTGGTTCCAAGGTCAATGCCAATCACCCGCTCAGTCATGGGACCGTCCGTTCAGGGAGCCGTAGAAATTCCACTTCCTACGCATCGGCAAGTCCCCAGGATCTTTAATGTATCCGTCGTGGGCCTTCGAGCCTACACGGCGAGGCGTTAATGTAACTAAGATTACATTAACCTTTAAAGGCTGTAGAGTTAAGCGGATCCTGCGACGGCCGCGCTCGTCAATTCACTGACCAAGGGGCGTTCTTTCGCCTCGTCCTGGCGGCGGGCGGCTTCCATGAGCAGGAAGGTTGTGCTGCATTGGATTTCATCGGGCCCGATCACGTCGGCCTGCCAAAGCTCAAACACCCCACGCCCCCAACTCAAAAACTGAACCACCGCGTCAATCCCCGAGACGCGCTGCTCGCCCTCCAATTGGGCCCGAATCACCCGCCCCTCACGCACAAACAGCCGACCCAATTGTTTGCCCTTTTGCAGGATTAACACCCCGCCCCGCCTTTCCATATCGAGGATGGTCAGCAAGGTCGGCAGTCCGATCTTGTCAAGTTCGCCTCTGAGAATGGAACGTGCTGGGCTCATGGGTGGCTCTTGGGGAGCTATGTTTGCGAATTTTTACGGCAAAGCGCAAAAAATCAAACACAAATTCTGTTTTAGGGTCAAACGAAACCTGCAGGAAATGAAACGCTGGCGCGCGGCCTGCTACAAAGATCCCCATGCTCACCACGGTTGTTGCCGGCCCGTATACGATTTCGGGACTGTCGCTGGGGGGCCTTTACACGTCGCTTTACGTGCAAGAGTTGGACGCTCTCTTCGACGTGGGGCTTGCGTCACGGCACGTGGCTTCGGCAAAAAACGTGTTTTTGAGCCACGCCCACGCGGATCACATGGGGGCTTTGGGCACGCTGATGGGCATTCGCGGCCTGCATCGTAGCCCTCCGCCCAACCTTTTTGTGCCTGCGCCCATTGCGATGCATGTGCAAGAGACCTTGAGTGTGCTGGGGAAACTCCAGCACCATCCCTTCGAGGTGAATTTGCATGCCATGGAGCCAGGGGATGAACGGCCGCTCAAGGGCAATGTGTTTGTCAGAGCGTTCAAAACCCATCATCCCGTGCCTTCCCTGGGGTACCAGTTTGTTCGTCGCACCCTAAAACTCAAGCCGGAGTTTTGCGCGCTTCCCGGGCCTGAGATCGCGCGCCGGAAGGCCTTGGGCGACGACTTATTCTTTCAGCAAGAAACGCCCGAACTTGCTTATGCCACCGACACGCTCCTGCGCGTCATCGACACGCATCCGTCGCTCTTGCAAACGCGGGTGCTCATCCTTGAATGCTCATTTCTCGACGACAAAAAGTCGCTCGAAGCCAGCCGCGCGGGCTGCCACATTCATCTGGACGAATTGCTTGAACGCGCCAGCGCTTTCGAGAATGAAAAGCTCGTGCTCATGCATTTTTCGCAGCTTTACGAGCCTGTGCATGTGCGTGAGATCTTGCAGCGTCGATGCCCACCGGAGCTTTTCGCCCGCATATTGCCCTTCGTGCCGGCAGGGGACCACTGGGAGGTTTGAAGGCAGCGGCGCCCGCTCTGGGCATCTGGGAGCGGCCTGCTAGACTGATCCCTCATGTTCATTGTGCATCTGGCTGTGTTGACGGCGGTGGTGTTTTTCGCAAGCCGCTACTTGCCCACCGTTCATGTGCGCAGCGTGGGCACTTCGGTGATCGTGGCTGTGGTTTTCAGTTTGCTCAATTTCTTCTTGGGTTGGCTGATTCGAGCCGTGCTGTTTGTGCCTGGGCTTTTGACCTTAGGGTTGCTGTTCCTCATCTTGCCGTTTGTCGTGAATCTGATTCTGATTTGGATCACGGACAAGCTGCTGCACGCCTTCCGCGTAGACGGTTTCAAAGCCTACGCCCTTCTGGCGGCCCTGATCACCGCAGCCAACTGGGTGATGGGCATGGGCTTTCGCGGCTAACGCCTGTGACAATTGGCTGCAAACTAGGTTTGCCGCAACTTCGCCCTCGTTTCGAGGGTACTTTTGGGTAGGATAGGCGGCGCATGACGCCCAGACATTCTGCTGACTACAAATCGATGTTGTGGGCCCTGGCCATGCCCATCGTCGCGTTGGCGCAATACCTGCGGCCGGGGTTGATTCCCGTGCTTTGCCCGGTCTCGTGTTACCTGGCTTTGTGCGCGGGCGTGATGGCGCACAATCACAATCATTGCCCCACGTTTGCCAGCCGCCGCATGAATGGGTTTTGGGGGCATTGGCTGTCGCTGTTTTATGGCTACCCCACGTTTGCGTGGATCCCCACGCACAACATGAACCACCACAAGTTCGTAAACCGCGCGGGGGACGCCACCATCACGTGGCGGCACAACAACAACCACGGGTTTCTTACCGCCTTTACGTATTTCTTTGTTTCAAGCTATTGGCAAAGCGAGCCCATCAAAGACTTCATCCGCAAAGCCAAAACCCATAACCGGAAGTTGTATCGCAACATTTTGTTCCAGTACGGCTTGTGGGGCTCGGCCGCGGTGGCAACCTTGGCGTTGGGCATCGGCCTGCACGGATTTCCCAAGGGTTTGGGGGTTTGGTTCGCGGCCACGGGTGGGCCGGCCATTTTCGCGCTTTGGACCATCATGCTGTTCAACTACGAGCAGCACGTTCACGCTGACCCTTGGTCCGAACACAGCCACTCGCGCAGCTGGCAGGGCTGGATGACAAACTTTTTGCTCTTCAACAATGGCTACCATGCCGCTCATCACGAAAACCCCGGCACCCATTGGAGCAAATTGCCGCAAGCTCACGCCGCGATCGTGGGACAGATCGATCCCCGCTTGGTTGAAAACGGCTTCGCTTGGTACTTCGTGAAGTGTTACCTGCTGGCGCCGATTTTCCCGCGATTTCGCACCCATCAAGTGGGCCGCGCGCCCTTCGAGACCCAACAAGGCCAGCCCATCGATTTGACCACCGCCGACGTGGCGCTGGCCCAGGCGGGCGAAACCGCCGCGATGGTTTAGCCGACCTCAGCGCTTTACGAGTTTCAGCGGCCCGACAGCGCGCCGATCTTTTGAAACACCGCTTCGGGCACATTGCGCACGATCATCATGATCGGCGCCCAATAGCTGGGCACATACACCTCACCAGCGCGGCGGTCGACCGCGCGCACGATGTGCTTGGCGGCTTGCTCCAATGTCGAGAACAGCGCGTTTCTCTTGTGACCCACCGTCATGGGGGAATCAACCGGACCCAGCTTGATGGTGGTGACCGCAACGCCAAACGAATAAAGGCGGCTGCGCTGCCCCTGCAAATACGTTGTGATGGCGCGCTTGGCAGCGCCGTAGGTGAAATTGCGAGGGCGACCTCGCTCGCCAGCCACCGACGAAATCACCACCAGGTGGCCCGAGCGCCTTTGCTGCATGTGATTGGCCAGCGGCACAACCAGCGACACCACCGACGTAAAGTTGGCAGAGATGATGCGTTCGGCTTCGTCCACGTCGGCTTCTGACAGCAGTTGATCACCCAGATCGCCGTGCGCAATCAAAGCCAAATCAACGCTGCCTAAGGTGGCAATGGCTTCTTGCACCACGGCCGCGGAGGCCGCGCGGTCGTGAAAATCAACCGTGCGACTGGCCACCACCGCGGCACCCAATTTTTCCACCAGAGCGGCCAGCTTGTCGGCAGAGCGCCCCACCAGAAACAGCCGGCATTGCCGTTGCGCCCAAGTTTCACAAACCTTGGCGGCCACAGCGCTGGTGGCCCCAAGTACTAGAACGTTCTGCATTGGCTAAAAACCTATCTTGCGCATGACAAACCGTGGCAACAAGCGAATCACCAGCATCACCCAGCGCCAAATCGATGGTGCATAAATCACAGGGGTCCCACGCTGCAAGCCTCGGAGCACCTGCTTGGCCACCGCCTCAGGTTCGCCGGCGAAGGGGGGCGGTTTCAGCCCAGCCGTCATAGCCGTTTTGACGAACCCTGGCTTCACACACACCGTACGCAGGCCTTGCGCTTGAAATTTATGGTCAAGGCTTTCGAGGTAATGCGAAAGCCCCGCCTTGCTGGCGCCGTAAATCGCCACGGGCTTGCGGCCGCGATCGCCCGCCACCGAAGAGAACACACACAAGGTTCCGCCCCCGCGCGACATCAAACGCCGCCGCGCGGCCTCACAGAACACCACCGTGTTTGTGAAATTCACCGTAAGGAGCCGGCGCGCCAATTCTGGATCAGCTTCCAGTCGGGATTGCGTGGCAAACAGACCCGCTGTGACGATGACGGTGTCAGCGTCATGCAAAAATGCATCGGCCGCGGTTAGCGCGGTGGCGAAGGTTTCAGGCGACTCCAAGTCGCAGGCCACGAACCCCACCGTGGCGTTGTCGCGGCGAGCACGTAAGTCGGCGGCGCTACGGGCCAGCTCGTCGGTGTTGCGCCCCAGCAAAAACACCGCGTGCCCCGCTTCCACCAGCGCGCGCGCCAAGGCACGGCCCATGCCGGAGGTTCCGCCCAACATCACGGCTTTCATGCGTGCTTGCCCCTCATAGTCACGGTTCGTTATGTGTCGTGAAACAAGCGCACCGACTGCGCGCTTTTGAGCCGCCGGTCGGGATCGAATCGCTTGCGCGCCTCTAGAAACGCATCAAGCCTTGGCTCCATGGCGCGAAAATGTTCCGGCCGCGTGAACGAATCTTTGGTCAAATACATACGACCACCTTTTGCGATCACGAACTCGTTGAGCGAATCAACAACGGCCTGCGTGTTGTCACGTACAGGCAAATCCACGGCAATGGAGGTTCCAGGAAACGGAAACGACAACAGGCCGCGGCCTTGCGCGCCGCAGTCCTTGATCACACACAAAGGAGATGCGCACCCGGTGCGGGTGAGGATTTCCAAGAACTCGGCTGGCGCTTCAAGACCCGCGCTCTCGGGCAACACACACTGATACTGCGTGAAGCCCCGGCGTCCATACGCGCGGTTCCAATGGTGAATGGCATCAAGCGGATAAAAGAACGCATCCGGATGCACGACGCCCCTGGTGTGGGCGCGCCAATGCTTACGGTAATAAAGTTCATTGAACGCCCGGGCCGTCCAGCGATTGAGCGCCCACGAAGGTAGCTCAAAGGGAAATTGCAGCTTGCGCTTTTCGGGTGGCGGGGTTTTCGGTGCTTCAGCGGCCGTTGCCCATCGCCCTGCCATCAATATGCCGCGCCCCAAATTCTTGCCGCCCGTCACACAATCAATCCACCCCATCGTGAAGGGCCATTGTGGCCCTGCCTCTTTCAACGCGCGTAAGTACGCAACAATGTTGGGCACGCGCTGGGTTTCCATCCAAATCCACGGGGACGCAATTCGCTCGAGCCGAAACTCAACCTCAAGTATGTGCCCGGTAAGCCCCATGCCACCGATCGTGGCGTTGAACAAATCTTCCTGGGCAAACGGCGTGCACTCTACGATCTGATCATTGGCCAGGCGCAACTTCATCCAGGTGACGTGCGCGCCAAAGCAGCCGTTGCGATGGTGATTCTTGCCATGAACGTCAGAGGCCACCATGCCGCCCACGGTGACGAACTTTGTTCCCGGCGACACAGGGGTGAACCAACCGCGGCGCAAGAAAATGCGGTTGAGTTCCAACAAAGCAAACCCGGCCTCAACCTTCAGCAGCCCCGATACCGGATTGAAGTCCAAAATGCGATCGGCCAGCGGGGTTTGCACCACCTTGTCGCGGGCGTGTGCGGGCAAAGACGAATCACCATACGAACGTCCCAAGCCGCGACAAAGCACAGCCGCTTCTGTGTCACGCGCCAGATCGGCCGATTCAACAATTTGTCCCACGCCGCGGAAGCGACCCCAACTTTCAACCGTTGTGCTTGACGATGCGGCCGGTTCACCCACGAGGCTTCTCCATCGCAGCAAACGCTTCTGAAACGCCTCGAAACAGGCGTTCTAACAAGCCGCGAAAAATGCCCAAATTTTTTCCGTAGAATCTATCGGGGTGCAATTCCTTGGTGGCCAGAACATAGGCCTTCTTGATGGTTTTGGCGTCGGCGTTTTGGGGCACGCCCAAGATCTCGTGCGGCGCCAGTTTGGCCATCCGGCGGGCGGCGCGGATCAGGCGCTTTTTCACCAGCGGGTCCAAATCCGGGCCATCAACGAGATCGGCTGGGTCAACGGGTGAATTGTCGTCAAGCCGCACCAGCACGCTGTCCTGCCCTCCCACGGTGCTGTGGCGCCGGGGGCGCGCTTCCGTTGGTGACGTCGCAGCCGGTACGGGTGAAGCGGAAGCGGACTCGCCGGGGTTCAGTATGAAGCCCAGAAACTTCAGGCGTTGCAGAATTTCAATGGTGCCCACAGCTCCCAAACCGGTAAGGCTGCAGATCTCGGCATAGCTGGTTTGACCATCCACGCGCGACAGCACAAACCCTTCGGTTGGCGAAAGCTTGGCGTCACGAAGCTGCGCGCTTGCGTTCAACACCGGCTTTTGCCCCCGCGGGCCCAAACCTGCAATGGAATCGTCGTTGGTGCTCACGATGGCGGCAACAAAAATTCCAGCAGCGCTTTTTGGGCGTGCAATCGGTTTTCCGCCTGCTGCCACACTTGGCTTTGTGGTCCTTCGAAGACCTCTTCGGAGATCTCTTCGCCACGATGAACCGGCAAACAATGCAGCACAATGGCGTTGGGCGCGGCGCGCTTCATCAGGGTGGCGTCTAGGCAATAGCCCGCAAACGCAGCCAGGCGGGCCTGCGCTTCGGCTTCTTGCCCCATCGAAGCGAACACATCGGTGGAAATCACGTCACGCCCCTCCACAGCCTGTTTGGGATCTGTGGTGACAAGGATCTTCGCACGGCCCTGGGCTTGCGCCTTTGCCACAATGTGAGGATCAGGCTGATAACCTTCCGGACACGCCAACGCCAGATCAAGCCCCAACAGCCCAGCGGCTTCGATCCACGAATTGGCCATGTTGTTGCCGTCGCCCAGCCAGGCGTATTTGCGCTCCCCCAACAACGCGCTCACGTCGGTGGGCCCAAGCCCTGCACCGCGCGCTTTGCCAAAATGGCCCAGCACCGTTTGCAGATCGGCGAGCAGCTGGCAGGGATGCAAAAGGTCCGTAAGGCCATTGATCACAGGCACCGAAGCGTACTGCGCCAACTCTTGCGCGATGTCGTGACCAAAGGTGCGAAGCATGATCGCGTGGCAATAGCCTGAAAGCACGCGTGCGGTGTCTTTGATGGGCTCACCACGGCCCAGCTGAGAATCGTGTCGCCCCAGCACCACGGCATAGCCTCCCAGCTCCATCACACCGATCTCAAAGCTGGTGCGCGTGCGGGTGCTGGCCTTTTCAAACACCAGGGCCACCACGGAGCCGGTGCGGGTGGCATGGGGGGTGCGCGTGCTGCGCAGGAACCGCAACTCTTCTGCCCGCAGCAGCAGCCGTTCCAGCTCGGCCGCTGACAGATCTTCGAAACTTAGAAAATCACGTTTCTTCGCCATAAAACTCGTTTCCTAGGCTTCAGCCAACACGTCATTCAAAATGGCGATGGCCTCGTTGATCTCTTCTTTCGTGACAATCAACGCCGGCACAAAACGCACCACGTGCGTGCCCGCCACCGACAACAAAAGCCCTCGTTCGCGGGCCTTGGCCACGAGGGGAGCCGCCCCGCTCGCCATCACCAAGCCCTGAAGCAAACCACGCCCGCGCGCGCCCACGGTTTTGGGCGCCCAACGATCAGCCAAGCGCGCCAAGCAGGTGGCCAAATAAGCGCCTACATCTTGGCAGTGCTCTAGCAACCCCAAGCCATCGATGGCCTGCTGGATGTACAACGACGCCGCACAGGCCAGAGGGTTGCCACCAAAAGTTGAGGCGTGCGTGCCAGGTTCAAAGCCCGCAGCCACAGTTTCTGATGCCAACATCACGCCCATGGGCACGCCACCGGCAATGCCTTTGGCCAAGGTGATGACATCGGGCACCACGCCTTCTTGTTCAAAAGCATAAAAGCTGCCCGTGCGGCCAACGCCGGTTTGCACTTCGTCAAAAATCAAAAGCGCCCCCTGTTCGTCGCACAGTTGCCGCAGCTGTTTCAAGTACCCAGCCGGGGGAACAATGATGCCGCCTTCTGCCTGGATAGGCTCAAGCATCACCGCGCAGGTTTGCGGCCCCACAGCGGCGCGCGCGGCTTCAATGTCGCCAAAAGGCAAGAATTTTACGCCGCCCGGCAACGGGCCAAAGCCCTCGCGATATTTCGGCTGTCCGGTCACAGACAACGCCCCCAGGGTGCGGCCGTGAAAGCTGCCATGAAAGGCGATGACTTCCGTGCGCGCCGGCTGCGCTTTGACGGTGATCTGGAACCGCCGCGCGATTTTGAGCGCCGCTTCGTTGGCCTCGGCGCCGGAGTTGCAAAAAAACGCGCGGCCGGCAAACGCACGCTTGGCCAAAGCCGCGGCGAAATCCAGCTGGGTTTCTACGAAATAAAGATTCGAGGTGTGGAGCAGTCGTCCCGCTTGCGCCGCAATGGCCTGTGCCAAGCCGGCGTGGCCGTGCCCCAGCGCACATACCGCAATGCCCGCTGTCATGTCCAGGTAGCGGCGGCCTTGCACATCCCACAGCACGCAGCCTTCGCCGCGGCTCATCACAATGGGCGCTTGGCGGTAGTTCTTCAGCAGGAGCCTGTCGGCGGCCTCGATCAGGGCGTTGGGGTTTGACATGGGAGCCCTGCAAAATACCAGAAATGGCCGGCGGCGACAGCTTTGCCCGGCCAAGGCTCGCTCCCGGCGCTCGCTTCACACAATTAGGTGGGCATAGCCAGCATGCTGCTAAGCTTGCGAGGTGGCCGCGTCGCTCAACCGCAAAGAGGTGGAAGCGCTGTTCCGCACCTACGGTCCGTTGGTGCGGCGACGGGCACGAAGCATCCTAAACAACGATTCGGAAGCCGACGACGCCACTCAGGAGGTGTTTGTGAAGGTGCTGGCTTCGTTGGACGCGTTCCGGGGTGAAAGTCAGCCCTCCACCTGGCTTTATCGCATCACCACCAACCTTTGCCTGAACCGCATTCGCGACAGTAAGCGTCACAAGGGCCGCCTGGAAGAATTGGCCGTGTCGCGGCAGGCCCACATCGAGGCTTCCCGGCCCACGTCCCCGGGGCTCGAGGGCCGATTGGCGCTGCAGGTGTTGCTGCAGCGGCTGCCGGCGGAACTGGCGGAAGTGGCGATTTATTACCACGTGGACGGGATGGAGCAGGAGGAGATCGCGCAGCTCATCGGGGTGGCCCGCCGCACGGTGGGCTACCGCCTGGAGCGGTTTCGCGAAGAAGCTCGGAAGTCCCTGGGCTTAGATATTTCTGACGATTCGAGCCCCCACGTTGCGCATCACGTGGCGGTTGGGGGTCAAAGACAGCGGGAGTGACGAAAAGGTCATGGCGACCGAAAATCAGGGACAGACATCGTTTGCGATGCCGGTAGAACTTGCGAACGGCACCACGCGGCGACAGGGGGTGAGTTGTCTTTCAGATCTGTGTCTCGATCAGTTGGCATTGGGCGAACTGACCGGCGTGCAGGAGGACATCGCGCGGTTGCACATTTCGCAATGCCGCCCTTGCGAAGTGGCTTCCAAGCGTCTGGCGGCCGCGCGCGCGCAGTTCGAGGCCGATGTGAACGTGCCGAACATGGCTGCCCGGCTGATGGCTGAGGCCGATGCCATGCGCCGTCCCAGCCGCTTTCGACCCTGGGTGCGGCTTTTGGCCTGGCCTGCCACGGTGTCGGCCGCTGCGGCCTTGGCCCTTGTATCTCTCGCGCCTTCGCTAACGGCTGTGTCTCCTGAAACCACAATGGGTGCGCGGGCCAAGGGGCCCGGGTTGGCCCTGTCCACGTACGTGAAGTTTGCTGGACAAGACCAGCCAGGAACGCTGCATATGGGGCAACCTCTGGGCGCAGGAGATCGGTTGCAGTTTCGCGTCTCAACCACACGCGCTGGGCATTTGGCCATCTTGTCGCTGGGCGCGCGCGGAGAGGTCTCTGTGTTCTACCCCCCGGGCGCGCAGACGGCGGAGGTCCCCGCAGGCCGTGATCAGCCGCTGGGAACGGCGGTTGAACTTGACGACAGCCCGGACCCAGAAACCGTGGTGGCGCTGCTTTGCGACAAGCCGCTGTTGATTGCAAAACTGGTAACAGAATTTACGGCGCACGCCGACAACGCAGGCCACCAGGCCGCGCCCCCGATAACAAACAACTGCGCCGAAGCGCGAACCACTTTGACGAAGAAAGTTTACGACCGCCCCTGATGCCCGGTTTGCGGCGGCGCGGGCCCTTGCCTCGTGGGTGGTTTACACTTGTCGCATTGCAGTTCATTTTGATGCCTTCCACCGCCGCTCAACGATTCTGCCTTGCGCTTATTGGTGCTTTGGCGTTGCTGTGTTTGCTGCACGCGAATGCAGCCCAGGCCGCGGTTGAGCGCTACGCGCTTTTGGTGGGCGTCAACAACGGGCTCGCGAAAGAACAGCCCTTGCAGTTCGCTGAATCGGATGTGGACGCGGTGGCCGAAACGCTTGAATCGGTGGGCGGCTATCGCAGCGAACGCATCGTCAGGCTGAAAAACGCCACCGCTGAACAAGTGCGGAACGCCGTGATGGATTTGAACCTTGCGATCGCCGACGACGTGCGCGCGGGGCACGAAGGCGTTTTGTTCGTGTATTACTCGGGCCACGGCTCAGGCGAAGCGCTGCATATGAATGGCACGCACCTGGGCACGCAAGAGCTCTCAAAACTGGTGCGTTTGTCAGCCGCCAAATTGAAACTGTTGATGCTGGACGCCTGCCGCGCGGGCGCGCTGACGCGGGTCAAGGGTGGCCGACAGGTGGCGCCCTTTCAGATCGGGCTGGCGGAGCAACTGCGCAACGAAGGTTTTGCTGTCATCACGTCATCGGCGGCCGGAGAAGACGCGCAAGAATCAGACGCGTTGCGATCTTCGGTGTTCACACACCATTTTTTGGGCGCCATGCGCGGTTTAGGTGATGTGAACCGGGACGCTTTGGTGACCTTGGGCGAAGCCTACGCCTACGCGTACACGCAGTCGTTGCAAACCTCGATGACCAGCGTTTTGGGCTCGCAGCACGCAACCTTCAACTACGACCTGCGCGGGCGCGCGGATCCGGTGCTGGCAAATCTGCAACACCTCGCCGGGCAAGCGGATCTGGTGATCGACGAGCCAGGCGAATATCTCATCGCCCCCTCAAGAGGCCCGGGGCCTTTGTTGGAAGCCCATATCACCGAGGCGGGCACAAGGATGCGCCTGGCCGCTGGACACTATGGCATTCGCATGCGCACCCCGCGCCGGATATTTCAAGCCGAGGTGACGCTTCAAACCGGCGAAACTCGAAAACTGGCCTCTGACGATCTGACGGCGTTGCCACCGGCGCTTGCCATTCGCAAAGGGGAGGTGGCTGCGTCGCTCGTGCATGGCCCTTCAGTCGCCGGATCGATGCACGGCCCTGTGAGCTCCGGATTTTCCGCCACCATGGGAGCGCAGTTAGGGTGGGCGCTGGAGTTCCCACACATCACCGTGGTGCCAAGGCTGTTCTTGGGCCGAGCGGCGCCCGTGCGGCTGCCACCCACAATTGTTTCGCACGACCTGACGGAGGTGGGGCTGGATGTGGCCGCGCTTTATGTTTTCGATTTGGGTTGGGTTTCCGTGGCGCCCTTGGCCTCGGTGGGAACCACGATGTTTTCCCAAACGGTCACCCGCAGCGATGGATCCGACACCGTGCGCCCGTGGGCCTTGGTGACAACGGTGGGCGCGTGGGCCAGCTGGCCTTTGGCCTGGGGCTTCTCGGTGGAAACAGGGGCCGAACTTGCGGCCTTCTTCTTGCGCCGGCAGAGCGAAGAAGCGGCGCTCAGCTCCGCAATTTCCCCACCCGAATCGGGAACACCCACCTACAAGTTGGGGTTGGGCATCGGTTACCGCTACTAGGCCCGGGCGCGACTTCGACCACCCGCGGGCCTTACGTTCCTTTGATTGCGGCTACATGACAATGCCGTGCTTTTCCTGAAACGGCGCAGGAATTTGGCTTGCAGGTTGCGCCAGCTGCTCACGCAAATTTGATTCAATGCTGAGGCTTAAAGCGCTCAGCGGCATGTCTTCAAGCCGATTCTCGAACGGATCTTCCGTTCGTTCGCCAATGAGATCAAGCACGTGAAACACGAAAGACACCGCAAACGCCACCGGCACCGTTTTCCAGCCCAAATCGCTCACGAAGACCATGGGTAGCAAGGTGCAGTGAATGAACACAAACACGCGCGAGTAGAACGTGTATTGCCGGGGCAAAGGCGTCATTTTGATGCGCTCGCTGATGCCCTGGATGTCATTGAAATCAACCAAGGTTTTGTCCATGCGCATGAAGCGATAGTCGCTAAGCCACCCCTTTTTGAATGCCGTCAGCAAGTCTTCGCCCTGTTTTTGAATCAGGTAATTGGGCGGATTCTGCGCGTTCATGAGGTCATCGTATTCAGCGTCAGAGACAAAGCGTTTGACGTCCTCGTATTCGTTCCGCGTCTCGTAGGGCTCTTCGCCGCGTTTGCGATAGGGCAATCGTTGGCGCAAAAACACCCGCAAGGCGTTTACGAAGCCAAGATGACGATAAATCAAACGCTGCTGTAGCGCCTGAACCTGAGGATCGTTTGTGGCGTCATCCGCAAAAATTAGAGTGAGACATTGGCGCGCCCAAGCCCGACTGTAATTGACCATCAGGCCCCAGGTTTTGCGCGCCTCCCACCACCGGTCGTAAGCGTGATTGTTCTTGAAACCCAAGAAGATCGCCAGCGCCACGCTTAGCGCCGCAATGGTGAAATCGGGAATCTCAAAAACAACAACGCCCACATGCTCGTGTAGGGCCGTCACAGTGACCGACAAGGACAGGTAATAGAGCAGGTCCCAGCGGGTGTAGTGGAGGATGAGATCCAGCCGGAGGTTTTTTTTGACAATCATGGCGGTGACAGGACGTTCCTACGGTCACGGCACACATCCCTCCGCGACGGCCAGTCCAGCCTAGCAATTAAGACGCGACCCTAAAGGGGCCGGCCGCGCTTTTGCGCACGTTCACACACATGGCCAACACGAATTTGTTGTGTGATCGCTTTACCTTGGCCAGAATTCAAGAATTCCGCCGATGATGAACCCAAACAGTGGACGCGGCACCTTCGCTCAAAGGCACAGAGATAGGCGGATTTCGTCTTGTGACGGAACTGGGGCGCGGGGGCATGGGCACCGTGTATTTCGCCGAACACCAGCTGATAGGTCGACGGGCGGCCATCAAAATCTTGCACCCCCAGTTTGCCAAAGATGACGATCTCGTCGCTCGGTTTTTCGTGGAAGCGCGCGCGGTCAACGACATCCGCCACCCCAACGTTGTGGAGATCACCGACGTAGGCGAGCTTGAAGGGCGCCCGTACGTCATCATGGAGTTGCTTGAAGGCGAAACCTTGGGTGAGCGACTCGAACGCGATGGAACGCTGCCCGACGCGGCCGTGGTGCGCATCGCCCGCCAGTTAACGTCGGCGCTGGGCACCGCCCACGAGCGCGGCATTGTTCATCGCGATCTGAAACCCGAAAACATTTTCCTCACCAACCATCCCGATTACCCCGATTTCGTGAAGGTGCTTGACTTTGGCATCGCCAAACTTTTAGACGCCAACAAGGCGGGGCGCCACACGCAAGCGGGCATGCTGTTGGGGACGCCAGCGTATATGTCACCAGAGCAGTGCATGGCTGATGAAACGCTGGGCCCAGCCAGCGACATTTATTCGTTCGGTGTGGTGCTGTACGAAATGCTGTGCGGACGGCCTCCCTTTGTGGCGGCGAACCTAAACCAAATCATTGTTGCGCACGCCACACAACCACCCGTACCACCCATTGAGCGCAATCCTGAGGTGGCGCCATGGCTGAGCGATTTGGTGGTCAGGCTGTTGCACAAAAGCCCTCAGATGCGGCCCGCCACCATGGCTTTGGTGCGCGAGATGTTAAACCCTGATTATAGTCCCGCCCCCGCGGCCGCGCCCAGTAGGCCGCTTGTGTCGCTCAAAGAGATCGAACGGCGCGAAGCGATTGAAGCGCAGGTGGTGGTGGACAAGCTGGTTGAGCTGCTGTTCAAGCGACTTGAAACGGATCGTTTGCAACTTCCCAGTATGCCGGGCATTGCCGCCGAATGCTTAAGCGTGCTGCGGGACCCGCTACAAACGTTTGCCTCGGTGGCCCAGGTGGTGGCTCGCGATCCACATCTGGCGTCACGGGTCTTGAAGCTGGCCAACAGCGCCGCATTTCAACGCCGCCATCCCGCCGTTAGCATTGAGCAAGCCATCAGCCGGGTGGGCACCGAGGGGCTGACCGCCGCGCTGGTTGAATTCTCATTGCATGAAGTGTTTGTGTCGCGAAACCAGCATATTCGGGCTGCGTTTCGAGGCATGTGGGAGCATTCCTTGGCGGTGGCCTTGCTGTCGAAAGATCTCGCGGCAGCGCACGGGCGTGGCCGCGTTGATCCCAACACAGCGTATCTGGCAGGGCTGCTTCACGACGTGGGCAAGCCCGTGGTGGCGTCGTTTATGCTGGAGGCCGAGCGTCTGGTGGATCCCAACAGCGCAAAGGCCGAGTGGCTCAACGAATCGGTCTGGAAACGCGTGATCGATGGCGCCCATCGCAAGGTGGGCCGCGCGCTAGCGAAAAAGTGGGAATTGGCCTCCGAGGTTGCCGAAGCGGTAGGCAATTGCGAGACCTACGACCTTCAAGGGGGGGTCAATTGCGCCAACCTGGTTCGCCTTGCAAACGCTCTGGCCAAGCGCGAAGGCATCTACGTGGGCAACCCGTCGACTCAAGAGGTGCATGACGCCATTGGGGCCGGCCGGACACTTTTGGGCCTGGACGACGCAGACCTGACGCGCGTCTGCAACAACTTGTACGGGCGCGTGGGAACCTTGGCGGAGGGTCGAGCTCGGGGCGACGTCGCCGCAGCGCAGGCAGGACCCGCCGGGCGCCGTTCGCCTGCGCGCCAGAGGTCGCCCTGACACCACAGGCGCTTTTGGTTGCTCAATTCTCAAACGCGACCTAGACTAACTAGGTTTTGGCCTCGCACGCTGTTTTGCTTGGACTTCGCCCTCGCCTCGGCCCGGGTTCGCTCTGGTTAGCGCTGAGCTGGTTGACCCTGGCCGCCTGCGGTGACGCGCTTTTGCCCGCCGATTATTCTGGGCCGCCAGCGCTGGCCGTGGGTGGAAGCGTGATCCGCGCGGGTGAGGGCGCCCAGTTGGACGCGGAAACCCCGCGTTTGAGCTTGGTCTGGCTCACTGAGCTTGACGGCAGCGACTCGCCAGCGTTCGTCACTCAGCCGGTGGCGTTTGCGCGGTCGCAGCAGCTGCGAAAAGATTGGGACATTGGCATCGGCACGCCGTTGGAATCGGCAAAAATCCGACTCCCCTTGGGTTCATCAGGTTCGCGCTTGGCCATTGGCCAATTGGTGTACTTCGATGATCGTGATGCAGATGGGCAGTTCGGCTGGGGCTGTGAAGGGCTAAGGTGCGATCAGATCAAGGCGATCAGCAGCGAATTCGTGGTGTATCTCGACACGCCTTTAACCTGCCAATCGCAATCTGCGCTGGGAACGGAAACGAAAACCCACCTGGGCAGCGGCTTTCATTCCTTCACGTCGAACGGCTCTGGATTTGAAGAGCGCCCCCTTAGTGGTGATTTGCAATTTGTGCTCCACGAAGCGGCGCCCGTCTGGGCTGACTCCTTGGCCGCGCTACGAAGCTTTGTGCAGCAGTTAACCAGGGCGTATCAGCTAAACGCGTTGGGTGGCTGCTAGACTTACGACGCATCGCTCCTTGTCCGCGCTTTCAAGGTGCCAAGACGGCCTTGGGGCGTGTATGGTTCGCCGATCCCATGTTGTTGAATGCCAAGCAAGTTCTCGTCACGGTTGGAACCCCCTGCTCGTTGTCTGCCGTGGGCAGCACCGAAACGCACCGCGCGCTGGTAAACCAAGATCCCCGCGCGCTGGCTTTCGCGGCCGCCGACGGGGGCTTTGTGAATGTTGATCCGGCAAGCCCTGCCGCCGAGCCGCAATTTTTTGACGCCGCCACCGCGGCGCCGCTGTCAGTTGCGGCCATTGAGGCGCGCTGGGGTCAGCAGCTCAGAGCGCACATGGGCATTCGCCAGATCCCTCCCGAGCTGATGCCCGAGCATTTGATCAGCGACATCGCCGCCCCGCTTCCGCACAGGCTTGAGCAAGGTCGATTGCGGGAGCTGGCTGGCATTAGGTTCGAGGACATTCGCGGCTCGTCCTTCAAGGACATGTTTGGTTTGTTCGAGGACGACCCTCGCATTGGTCCCTCGCTGCAAACGCAGCTGTTTCTTTATGCAGGGTTGGGCGCCCTGGCCGCACTACCCAAGCCGCTATCACAACTTTTGCCTGAGCCTCACCGCTTTCGCGTCGCCGCCGCATGCGCCTTTCACGGCGTTGAATCGGTTTCGCATTGGCAGCTGGGCATGCAACCCCGAGCCGAGCGGGTGGCTGACAAAGTCAGTGACAAGTTTGCTTTTCGCTTGGCGGGCGCCTTGGCGTCGCATGGACCTGGAATGATCAACGCCATGTTGTCTCCCGCTTTCAATCTGAGCCGGGTGATGCGCAACCCCGCATTGCTAGAAGAACTCAAGCAGCCTGGCACGCCCTTGCGGCGGGTTCCGCAAACGCCGCTCACCTCGATGGGCGCCTGCGCCAGCTCTACGATCGCGTTGTGCGAGATCGCGCCGCAAATCATGCTCACTTATCCGGGCCACGTTCGCCCTGAACTGGTGCTGTGGACAGGCGCAGATGCGGTTTTGCGTCCCGATTTCACGGTACTTGAAGCGTTTGGTGTGGGAGCCATGATGAGCCGCGCGAAGCTGGACGCTGTCAATCAGCCGCGTTCCGCAGACGAAAAACGCACAGTGTCGGAGGCGTTGGCGCCCTTCGATGTGGACGCGCAAGGCACTGTGGTGGGCAACGCGGGTTCAGGGCTGCTGATCACCACGCTCGACTTTGCGCTACGCAATTTTCTAGACATCACGTCAATCATCGTGGGCTGGGGGCAAAGCGGAGAGACCGGCGGCAAAGGGCATTTTGCGGGCGTGGGCTTCGGCGGAGAAAACGCCTTGATCTCGGCGTTGCAGATGGCCCACGAGGGCCACGGCTACGGCGTTTCTGATTTCCGGCACTTTGTGGCGCACGCCACCGGCACACGCACCAACTCAAAAACAGATTTGTCCACCACACACACGGCGCGGCTCGCGGCGGCCGGAGCTCAGGGTTTTGCAGGCGTTTTGCCAACGATGACGGTGGGGGCACCCAAAGCCATTGGCGACGGCCACTCTATGGGCGAAACCGGCCTTAAGGCCATGGGCGAGGCGTTGCACTATGTGACGGGCGCGCGCAGTGTGGGCGTGCCCACCTTGCGACGCCCTGACCCCGATCTGGGTGAGGCGGCAGCGTTCTTTTCCCTGCAAGCAGGGCCCGTGGCCGGAAACCCCGACGGGGGTGCGCTTTCCGCCACACAAGGGTTCGGGGGCTACGATGGGGCGCTGGCCGTGAGAGCGGCGCACGCCGAAGCGTTCGCGCGCTACAGCTACGACGACAAACGTATCTTGGACGCTTACTTGGAACGTTGGGACAGCTTGCGCCGCGAGCGTGTGGATCGCGAGGCGCGATGGCGCCGCACACTCGCGTTCCCCCGCTTGCTGGCTGAAGAACACCGTTGGCCCGGCGCCCAGGGATAGGCCGCTCGCTGGGGCATGGCCTTCGCGAGCTTAAGGCTTACGCGGAGGCACGGTGACTTTGTCGACAATTGAAGGTGGGAAGTAAGGGGGATACTCATCGCGGGCAGGCAATGCCTTCAGCGCATGAAACAAGGCTGCCATATCGTTGGGCGCCACCTGCGTGATTTGTGGCGCGGCTTCCTCCGGCACTAGCGAGGGCGGCACAACCACGCCGAAGGGGCACAACCCACGCACCTGAGCGTTGGAATCGATCTGCTGCTCAATCAATTGTTTGTGATTGCCTAGCAAATTGTCGATGGTGGCATCGTCCGCCCCGCCAAACGCCGCCTTCACGCTTTCGGCCGAAGGTTCTCCAGCGGCCAAAGCATTGACCATAGGGCCCATCATCCCCCGGTTCTTGTTGTCATTGGCGTGCATGATGTAATCGATCATCGTGTAACCCGTTGATGGGAAGAATCCACGGCGCTCGGCCGTGGCGTACTCGTTGAACCCTATGTTCCAAAGCGATGACACGGGCAGAAGGCCCTCGGTTTTCTGCTGATAACCATAACAGGCAAACGTCTTCTGCCCATCGCCACGCAGTTCCGACGTTCTCACGTATGCGGAAAAACCTTCATGAAACCAAAGTGGCGCTTGCGGCATAACCCTATCGATGAAGATGTGGGTAAGCATCTCTTTGGCGGCCAAAGCCCCGCGGTTGCCCATGGCCCCCTCGCCCGCTGTGGGGCTGTTTGACTCCATCTCTCCAGCTTTGCCTAAGCTAGGATCAAAAACAAGCGGTCTGAGCACCAGCAACCCGTTTTTGCCAATGGGCGATTCGCCGGGCACCTTCGACAGAGCGGCGCCGCGACGAAAATTGCCGAAGTAATCGACGAATTCACTGTCGTCTAAAAACAACACATCCACCTTGCCCACGTCTTTGTCGCGAAAGAATGTCGACGACAGACCCGCGTAGGCGTTCTCCAACTGACGAAGCGTCTCTTTGTAGTGCTCATCAGTATCGGTGTAGAGGTTGAAGTTTTTGCTTTGAACCTTGTTCCAACCTTCGGTGGTGGCGCAACCACCAAGCGCAGCAGCGGCCAATGCAAAAAGGGAAAACGCTTTGTTCATATCAGGGTTTCTCTCTTTCTAAGGTGGATCGTGATGGCTGGCACGAACCTTGAAGTGATTAGGAATCGATGGGCCACAAAAAACGTTTTGATTTCAACTGGCTAAGCCCAAACCTGGCAGCTTACACCACCAGGACATCAATGAAACAAACGGGGTGTTCGTATGGTTTCTCTGGGCAGCGGCAAAGCGTTGAAAACCAACACCTTCGACCTCGCCCTCTTGTTGCCTATGTAAAGTCAAATGTTGCCAATGTTACACGAGCTTGGACGACACAAACAACGGGCGCTCAATGAGCGCAGAAAGCAGGATCCCATGAAGACCAAGATGTTACAAACAACTCTATCTGCTGTGGCCGCATTCGCCCTAACCGCGGGGGCGGGCGCCGTGCCATCAGCAGCGGCTTCTAGCAGCGGCGAGCGCCCCCATGCTTGCGCGGGCATCCGAGCCGACGCTGCTTTTTTGTCCTCGGACGAGCACCACATCGAAGACATCAAGCCCTTGCGGCGTGTGCACCGCATTGGCAAAGTTCCCATGCAACGCACAGTGGGGGTTCAGGTTCTGGTCCGGCCGCATGAAGGCCTCTCGAAGCAATACCTGCAACGCATGGTCAACTGCCAAATTCCTCGCGAACTGAGTGCGGTGGCCCAATCGGATGACGTGCCTGCAGTCAACGCCAACATCCGTGAGCACCTTGACACCTTAATCGTCGACATTGAGGCGGAGAATGTACGCGACGGAAAAACCGTAGAAGAGTTGGTTAACCGCGCTTACGATCAACGCGGGCAACGCGGGCAACGCGAACAAGGATTGGGCGACGAGCTTCGCGATGATCGGTTCTAGGCAATAGTTTCGATTTCGTCTCTAGCGCCCGGGGGCTCTTGGCCCGCCGGCGCTTTGGTTTTCGAAACGATGTTATGCGCGTATTAAACGGTAGATTTGGTCTAGATCAACGGGTTTGACAAGATGGTGGTCAAAGCCCGCTTGGAGCGCTCGTTGGCGATCCTCTTCGTGGCCGTAGCCGGTCACCGCCACCAGTTTCAAAGATTTCGGAACCGCTGGATCGGCGCGCAAGGCGCGCGCCACTTGGTACCCATCTATCGTGGGCAGGCCTATGTCCATCAAAATAACTTCAGGGGCAAAATTGTGCACGTGCGCCGCCACGTCCTGGCCGTCGAAAGCGAGATCCAGAGTGTGTCCACAACTTTGCAGAGCCTCAGCCAACATCTCAGCGGCGTCGCGATTGTCGTCCACAACCAAGATGCGACGGCTGACTTCTCTATCCAAGGTCAATTCTTGTTGTTCCTCAACACTGCGCTTGGCGCGCGAGCGGCGCTTGGGCTTCACGGCCAGCGGCACACTGACCACGAAGGTGCTGCCTTTGCCCAGTCCTTCGCTGGCAGCTGAGATGTGCCCACCGTGCATCTCCACGATGCGACGGGCGATCGGCAGCCCCAAGCCCAAGCCGCCTTGAGATCGGTCCAGCGTTCGAGGCCCCTGAACGAAGAGTTCAAACACTTTGTTCACAAGTTCCGGGGTCATGCCGTTGCCAGAGTCGCTGATCCGAACCACCGCTTCGGCACCCTGCAGGCCGGCCGCAACAAAAATTCGCCCGCCCGCCGGCGTGTACTTGGCCGCGTTTGTCAAAACGTTTATGACGACCTGCGAGAATCGCACAGGGTCAACGAAAATTGGCAGTCCCTTGGCAGCAACGTCCACCTGCAAGCGCTGGCGCTTCTTTCGGAACACGGGCAGAGTTACCTCGACAGAGCGGGTGATCACCTCAGAAAGCTCAAGGGTTTCTTTGCGCAGTTCGATTTTGCCCTGGGTGACGCGCGACACATCTAGCAAATCTTGAATCAGACGCTCAAGGTACCGCACCTGCCGATCAATCACTTGGCGTTCCTTCTCGATCACTTTAACGCCTCGGGACTTCATGACCTGCAGCGCTGTGGTGATGGGAGCCAAGGGGTTTCGTAGCTCGTGCGACAACATCGCCAAAAACTCGTCTTTGCGGTGATCGGTTTCGCGCAAAGCCTTCTCGCTGGCCTTGAGCCGGACTTCGCGCTCTTTGTGTTCAGTAATGTCTTGCGCCAGACCTACAACGTGCGAAGGGCGACCATCGGACGAGCGGGCAAACACCACCTCGCGCGCCCGAAGCCACCGGTAGCTGCCCGTCGCGTCGCGGACCCGATATTCATGCTCAAACACCTCGCCATCGTCCAACGTGTCAACACGCGCTCGGAAAGCCTGGAAGTCGGCCAGGTCGTCAGGGTGCATGATGCGCGGGACAAACGCAGAGCCCAATGCCGTCATTTCGGAAGATGAGTACCCCAGCACGCGTCCCATTTCCCGGTTCGCATAAAGGTTTCGCTCGGTGTTGAGATCGTAAAGGAAAAGCAGATCGGGGGTGGCGGTGGTGATGCGTTCGAGAAGCTTGTGAGCTTGCGCAAGGTGCTCTTGCGCGTCCTTTAAAGGGGTAAGATCGCTCACGAATCCGGTGATGCGTAAAGGCCATCCAGACTGATGCCGCTCGACCACCCCATGCTCACGCAAATGCAGCCAGCGGCTGTCCTTGTGACAAAATCGGTAATCCAGACAGTAGTTCGATGAACTCGATCGAAGCGCGGCCTCGAAGCGTTTCTGTCTGCGACCGGCGTCTTCTCGGTGAATCTGATCTTTCCACCAATGCGACAACGCGGTTCGAGGGTCCAGCGCATAGCCGGTGAGCTCTTTGAACCCATTCGCCCACCGGATCTGATCCGTGACCATGTCCCATTCAAAAACAACGCCCGCGGAGGTTGGTGCGTCGGTTGGCTCGTAAGCCACGGCTTGTTCGCCAAGCAGATCCTTCGCCCCCGCAATCGTTGCAAAATCCATGTCCCCTGGTGTCAAACCAGCCTCCATACCCCGCATGAATCACCCCGTCAGGTTTAGGAAAGTCAGAAGCGGCGTGATTGTACTTCTACTCAGAGAGAGTCTGCAACAAGACAAAGTGACTTCGCAAAGATTGCGCTCTTTGCGCAAGGAAATGGCCGGTTCTCGATCGCAGGGATACATGCAAATTCGCGCACATGTTCATGCATGAATTGGTGCTCAACAAGTGGCTGAACAAGTGGCTCAACAAGTGGCTCAACAAGTGAGATTGCGCCCGCTCCCGCGGATTGCATTAGCGGTAAAGCAAGCCCACGCCGATCGACCCGGCATAGCCAACAAAAAACGCGAGCAAAAGCGGCGCTAGATACCTTGCGTACGCTGAGAAACTGAGGCCTTGGATTTTGCTCATGGTCACGATTCCAGCCGCGGAACCTATCACCAGCAAAGATCCTCCCACACCAATGGCGTAGGTCAGGCTCAGCCAACCGCTGGCGTCCATAACGATGCCAGATTTGAGCACGGCAGCCATCATGGGAACGTTATCGATCACGGCTGAGAGCAAGCCCAGCATCAAATTTCCTAGGCGCGGATCAAGTTGAGAGTACAACGCCTGCACATGCCCAAGGAAGCCAAGCTCCTTCATCAATCCCACCAACAACAAAACACCCAGGAAAAACAGCAGCGTTTCAAACTCGATGGCGCGGATGTAGTCGAGCAGCTCCTCGTTACTGTTGCCTCGACGTCGGTCACCAAGCCATCCCACCAGGAACATCAGCGACATGCCAAACAAGAAGGTCAGCAGGGGTGGGATTGACCATACAAGACTGCCCGCAATCGTGACACCTATGGTGGTGAAGAAGATGACGCCAACGACCTGGTCGACCCGTGCAACCTCTCTTTTCGTGGTCGCAAAACGAATTTCCCCCTCCAATCCCCGCGAAAGCAACAGAAACAAAACCGCCACCCCTGCAAACGACGGTAGACCCAAGACCAAGAGCTGCACCACTGTAAGCTTCTGCGCTAGGAACACCATCAGGGTGGTGACATCGCCGGTGATGAGCGCCACGCCTCCGGAATTGACAGCAAATACAACCATCACAGCGAAGCGAATGTTTTTTTGGGGCGCCAGCCGCGCGCTAGCCACCAAAGCCAAAGTCACCAAGGTGGCCGTCACGTTGTCCGCCAGCGCCGAGAAGCCGTAGGCAAACATGGCGCACACAAACAGGAAGCCTCGCTCGCTTAGTTGCCGTGGCAGCAGACTCTGCACCACCGACTCCACCACCCCCTTTTTGTTAAGGAAGGCCACGAACGTCATGGTGGCAAATAGGAACAGCCACAAGGTGGAGATGTCGAGAATGTTCTCGAAGAACGCTTCGCGCACGTGTTCCAAGCCACCAAACTCAGTGGCGCGCACAAATACGATCAGCCACGCGAGTGTGCCGAACAAGAGCACCGCTTTGGCTTTGCTAAAGTGCAGTTTCTCTTCAAGAAACACGCACAGAAATCCCGCAACGACACATAACGAAAGAATCGCGAACGTCATAGAGGCCTTTGCGCCCGAGGCGCTTTGCTATTGTCAAAAAGGGGTGACAGGGAAGCCCTCGAAAAGCCCGAGGCGCCTCCCCAGTTTTTCTTAGTTCATGTTGAAAGCCAACAGCATCGCCAAACCCAGCACAAAGCACACGATGATGACCATCGTGGAACGGCCCGTGGCCGCGGCTTCTGCTTGGGGTGTGGCGTCAGCTGTCTGTGCAGACAGTTCTTCGTCCATAGGACACCTCCCAAATCGTCAAACACAAGGGCGCGAAGCCACGCTCCGCGCAACCAATCAGTTCTTTGACGTTGTTTGAGGGGGGCCTCGCGCGTTGACCTGCGCGCCTCGCAAGGCGTAGGGCGTTGACGCGCGCGTGGGCCTGAGCGAAACGCGGCGGCAGGTCGCAAACACCAGCGCACACCCATGCGCAAGCGCCGCGGGCCCAAACTCGAAAGTCGCAAAGTTCGTCGCCTCGACGCTTGAGGCCTGACCAACGCGGGATTGTGCCAGCGGCAGCGACGGTCCATCGCAGGCGGCGCTTACACCGCGCGCATGCGAAACAGCCAACGCGTGGGGCGGCGCAACAAGCGCCGTCACGACCACAAGCGCCAGTAGAGGACTGATAAGCCGCTTCACCTACGACAGAGGTAGCACGGGTTTCACATCTCCGCGAGCAGCAATTGGATTGCGGTCATAAATCAAGGGCGGGCTTGTGCCTTGGTAAGGCGCGCCGTGTGTGCAAGCATGTGGTCATTGGCGAACAACGCTTTTCCCACTGATGAATGGCAGCGTCGGATTCGAGCCGACTTGGTTTGGGCCATGAATTCGGCGCCATTGGTTCGCCCAGAGGTCTGGCACACCGTGGGTGTTGAGCTAGCAACTTGTGGCGACTGGATGCTTCCAGATGCTTTGCCCAGCCCGCAAGACGCCGACACTTTCGACAAGCCTCAGCGGCTGGGTCACCACTTTGAGCAGGTACACGGCTTGTTGCTGAGGAGCCAGTCCAACCTGCGCGTTGTGGCTTTCAACCGCCGCATCGCCAGCGCCGCACGCACGTTGGGAGAGCTTGATTGCTTGTACGCAACCTCAACGCAGGTGGTTCACCGGGAGCTTGCGGTGAAATTCTATTTGGGTCGCGAGGACAGCGGCCAAACCTGCACGTGGATTGGGCCTAGCAAGGTGGATCGCTTGGATCTCAAGTTGGAGCGGCTGCTCAAGCACCAAACACAGATGGCGCGATTGGCCACGGAAGCCGGGGCCTGGCCAGAAGACTTGCCATACCCGACAAAAACTGAGGTCTTGCTCAATGGGGCGTTCTTTAAACATCCCCGCCACAGCCATTGGCCGGAGCTTATGCATGAGCGGGCGGAAACGGGTTTCTGGTGTACCAGCCAAGAGTTCGCGGTTGCTGCGGACGGGGCATGGGCGCACTTACGAAAGCCGTGGTGGTTAAGTCCCCTACATTTCGCCCGCGAACCCACGCTCAATGTGCCAGAGGTTGTTGACTTGGTGGAGGCGAGCCAAAGCCCTTGCCTCGTGGCTTGCGCGCCGCCCCGCGCAACTCAGCTGGGACCCCGGGGATTCGTGGTTCCCGTCGCATGGACGCAATGCTGATTTGCCCGCCACCCACAAGGTCTATCTAGATGTGGAAAATCGCCCACATGGAGGCAAAGCGCTGCGAGCGGCATGGACCAAGACGCGCTTAGTTATGATAGGCTGTTTATCTATGTCTGCCGACAATGTAATCAGGATTCTCATTGTCGATGATCATTTCGTCGCGCGTCTGGGCATCCGGGAGTTTTTGAACACGCAGGCCGACTTTCAGGTGGTGGCGGAGGCGCAAAGCGGCGAACAGGCCGTTGCCGCGTATCGCGAGCACAAACCTGACGTTGTGTTGATGGATGTGCGAATGCCAGGGCTTGACGGTGCACGCGCCACGGGGGCCATTCGCCACTTCGATGCGCAGGCTCGGATTCTGATGGTGTCGAGCTATGACAAACAAGGGGATGTTCAGCGCGCCCACGACGCCGGCGCCATGGGCTACATCACCAAAGAGGCCGAACCCACTGAATTGCTTAGAGCGGTTCGGGCCGTGGCGCGGGGGCAGCGATACATTTCGCAGCCGTTGTCGCAGCTGTTGGGCGTGACGTCTTCCGCCGAGCCGTTGTCGTCTCGAGAGGTGCGAATTTTGGAAATGATTTCCGGGGGCAAGAGCAACCGTGAAATTGCCGCCGCCATGAACCTAACCCCTGGCACGATGCGGGTTTACGTTCATCAGATTCTTGGGAAAATGGGCGTTTCCAACCGCGCCGCCGCTGTGTCAGCCGCCATTCGCTCGGGCATCATTACGACAAAGTGATGCCAAAACTGGCCTCGTCGGGGCTAGCGTTGCGGCATGTGAGCCTCACAGCATTTAACAGGGGCTAGTGCTGCTTATGGCGTACGTAAGGCAAGCTTTGGAGACACTTTAGCCAAGGCATCTCCATGACCAACATCATCGACATTCCGGAACTGCGACCCGGCCGCCGCCGTCGTTTCTCACGCGTAGAAAAGGTCGAGATTCTGACCGAAGCCGCCCGCCAAAACGAGACCTTGTCCTCCTTGGGACGCCGCTACGGCATCGCCGTGAGCCTACTGTTCCGATGGAAGAAAGAACTCGGCTTTGATGTGGCGCCCCCACCCTTACCTGAGACGCCACAAGATAACAGAGCCTCGCTTGAGGACGTTCTACGCTCAATGAGAGCCCTTGAAGCCGAAGTAAATTGGCTCTCACGACAGAACCGTCGCTTGCAAGAACGTGTTACGCAGTTTGAATCCGGAACATCGGCATTTCGACCAGACAACCAGCCTGGACGCCAATCAATCTAAACGGGCGCAACATCAGCACAAAGAAAAGTCCCTCGGCGATTGACTTCGCGGATGGACTTTTTTTTTGCTGACGCCCATGCGAAAAGGCCCAGCACCTTTACGGGCTGGGCCTCTTAAGCCACTGAACCGACTAAGGAGCGCAGTGGCTAAACAGGATGTTGTAGGACAAGTTGAAGACCGCGCCACCGAAGAAACGGTCAACGAAGAAGATGACAATCTTGTATTTCTTTCCTGGTTGGATGCCCAGTTCCGCCGCCTTATCGTCCAATGACACGCTGACCGGGGCGG
This sequence comes from Polyangia bacterium, assembly GCA_038257535.1. GTDB lineage: Bacteria > Myxococcota_A > Polyangia > Fen-1088 > Fen-1088 > JAGTJU01. The sequence goes on along the minus strand of JBBSJE010000024.1, from coordinate 6,327 downwards.
CGCCATGTAGACCGCCGTTGTCAAGTGCCAGCTTTCCATTGATGAAGACCCATGAGTCATCATCGCTGTGAGAGATGAGCACTTCGTTCTTACCGCCTTGGTAGTAGAACTCCGCTTCAATCTTTGCAGTAAAGAGATGGTTGTGCGCTTCGTCTTCGGCTTTGTGCGCGTCGTCCGTGTACATCAAGGGCGCCACGATGTCCACATTGCCAAGCCCTTTGCCATCAATCGGGTACCAACCCGTGTCGTCACCACCGATAGCGTGGAGAACCGCCGATCTCTTGGCGCCCATGATGTCAACTTCAACGGCTTTGTTCACCCCTTCCGTGGCGGTCCACCATTGATCAAACGATGCAGCGTCTTTCACATATGCGCCCATGGGCACATCGGCCAACAACTGGGGATTGCCATTGGCATTCAGGGTTGGCTGCACGAATGAAATCTGTGAATTCGGCAATTCTGTGAACTGTTGCTGAAAGTCGGGATGCGGTGATTGGAAATCAAGGATCTTGGCCTTGAATTTCATGCACCCAGGCGCCATCGGTGCGTTGGGATCAACCACCGCGCTGCCGCCCGAGCCTGCCATGGCGCCCGCGCTGCCACCCGCGGAACCACCCGAGCCCCCCGGTGCGGACCCACCTTTTCCGCCGGTGTTGCCACCGCCACTGCCACCCTTGCCGCCTTTGCCTGCACTGCCACTGCCACCCTTGCCGGAACTGCCGCCAGAAGAGCCACCTTCTGCCCCTCCTCCACCAGGTTTGTCATCACCATCGTCGGACGAGGATGAACAGGCGACAACGGCCAACACAGCTAGACAACCTACGGTAAATTTCATGGAACGATCTCCTAGATGGACACATATCTGGGGAACAACCAACGCAGAGTTGAACACTCGAAGCGCTTGGGAGAATTGGGATTAGTTAACCCAAAGACATGAAAACGTATCGACCGTTGACCGCATTGCGCGTTGACAAGCCAACGGAGACTTCCCTGCACCGATCGGGGAAGCTCCGGCGCTTATTTGGTGGGACAACCAATGGGTTTTGAATCGATCGCAACGTCATCGATCCACAACGTAACGGGCTTCGTTTGCGTGTGAACGTGATTGAATCCCAACTGAATGACGTTGACCTCAGGCACGTACCATTTGCCGGCCGTGATGTTCCAATCGGGGACACAATTTGAAGCTGCTGAATCCCAGATGAAACTGAGCGTTTGAACAGGCTTGCCATCCAACGAGATGCCGTAGGTGATGATCGCGTTCTCATCGACCTTCATCTCAACGCAAACCCACTTCTTCGTCTCCATGGTGGGCGTGGTTTGCTTCGAGCAGTCCTGCACAATTTCGCCCTTGGGGTTGCTTCCAAACATGTGCAACTTCTGACTGGATTCGGCGAAGCCTCCGTACGACAAAAAGCCGTTGATGACATGACCGCCGCCCTTGAACACACTTTGGTATTTGATCAAGTCCCAGTGGCTCGTAGGGTTCGTACCTGGAAGCCCATCCATGTACACCATGAAGCGCGTGTATGCGGTTTTGCGATTTGCGGCGATGTAGTCTTTGGCTTGAATGCTGAACATGTTCGAGCCGCTCGCCGACGTAACCTTGATCGACTTCGTCCCGCTAAACGCCTGCGTTGAATCAACACGGCCCTGGCCACCGGTGAACGGCGACGGTGGCGCTTGCCCCACAACGCCGTTTTCAAAATTGGCGCTAAATTTCGGCGCGGAAGCGGTTTGGCCTCCGCTTCCTCCAGCCGGCGTCATCGTTCCCCCCATCCCAGCTCCTGCCATACCGCTGCCGCCGCTGCCGCCGGGCTGGCCCCCCGATCCGGCGCTGCCGCTTTCTCCGCCTTCGTTGGCCTCCCCACCCTGTCCACCCTCGCTGGTGTCACCGCCCTGTCCGGCTTCCCCTCCGCCATCCCCACCCGAGGCCTCATCTGAGGGTTCATCGTCGTCAGTTACGGGATCCGAGGCTTGCGAGCACCCGGCCATGGCCAAGAAGCATCCCAAAATTGAAAGACAAATTTCCGGATTGCGCTGAAAAGTCATAGAACCTCGGATGGTTAAGGGGGGAAAGGGCCAAGCCATGCGCGTGTGAAAAGGCATGACGCCACCCTAGTAGACGTCATAGGTTCACACACACGAAAGGCGGGGGCGCCTATCGCCTGTTAACTCCCAGTTGCCTTCCTGAAACGAGACTGTCGCGCCTGCGGACGCTTACGCGTTAAAGTGGCTTGCCAGGCGCCGCGTCTAGCGCAACGCGCACGTGAACCGTCGTTCCGTCTTGAGGGCTGGACGCGATCTCCAATTGCCCGCCAATCGCTTTGCAGCGCTCTCGAATGCCTTGAAGGCCGAAATGCATGGGCTTGTCCTTGAGGTCGAAACCTTCGCCATCATCCTTCACCGTAAGCGAAAGCTCGCCCGCGCCGAAGACAACGCGAATCGCAACGCAGCTGGCGTCGGCGTGAGTTAATGCGTTTACGGTTGCCTCCTGCACAATGCGAAGCAGTTGGGCTTGGATCGTTTCATCAACTGGCCGTGGTTGACCTTCAATGTGCAGCTCAACGTTGGTGTCACCTGACAGCCGCGTCTCATCCGCCAACAGCTGCAGCGATTCGAGCAGGTCTTTGTGCCCCATATGCTCCGAGCGCAGATTGTGAATGGCCTGTCTGGCTTCGATGCGACATTGTGCCAGCATCATCTTGGTCACTTCGTTGATCTGATCAGCTTCATGAGGCTTGTCGCGCAACACGATGCTAAGGCGCGCCAACTGGTAGGAGATGCCTGTGAAGTATTGAGCAAGGGTATCGTGCAATTCGCGCGCGATTCGGTTGCGCTCGCTCAACACGGTTGTGAACCTGGCTTGTTGATATTGAAGACGAAGCACATAAAAGGCAGCGCCCAGGGGAACAAGCGCCAGCCCCACGATCAGAAAGAACAGCGGGCGGCGATAAAAGGACCGCAGCACCAGAAGGCTCGACACCAAAGGCTTGCCCCACGGCTTGCCATCCAATGTTGGCTGGAATTCTAGGTGGTAGGTCCCCGGCGGAACGCCCACCAACCGCAAGACGCGATCAGAGCCTGCGGATTTCCATTCGCCGTCCAGTGGATTCAGGCGATAGTTGACGTCCACCCGATGCGGCACATCGAAATTGGGCAGCACAAACGCCACTTCCAACGAGTCAACCATCGATCGCCCAAACGCCAGATCTATGCGAGGAAAGCTTGCTTTGCCAACGCTGGCGCCGTTGATGCGAACATCTTCCAAGATCACTTGCGAGAAGCCCTCCGTGTCGGAAACCCGCTTGGCGTGAATCACGGCGAGCCCTTTGTCCAAGGGCACCAAGACGCGCTTGTCGTTGGTAAACAGAATGGGCTTCGAGAAGCTCTGCACCGTTACTGGAGACTTGAGGCCATCCGGCACGCCGTACGCGTAGCCGACAACTCGGTCGCTGACGCCTGCGAAAAAATCGTTAAGCACCGTCTTGCTGATCCGAAACACGCCACTTTCACCGCTCATCCATAGCTGGGCTTGGTCGTCTTCAACAATGCCGTGGATGCTTTGTGCGGGCAGACCATGCGACCTATCAACCGCTTGGAATTGGCCGTCACGAAAACGCACCAAGCCGTGAGCCTGAGTTCCAATCCACAAAGTGCCCTCCTGGTCTTCGTAGAGCGCCACCAACTCTTTGGTGGGCAAGCCTTGCGTCTTGGAATAGGCCTCGACCTTTCCCTCGCTTATGCGGCGAAGTCCGTTGCGGCGCAAGGCCAGCCAGACCCCTCCCTTGCTGGACTCTTCAATGGCGGTAACGGAGAACGCGCACTCGTCCATGATCCCTGGACGAACCGAAGGGCGTGGTTGCGTCGGGTCACAGTACCCATTGGGAAATTCAATGCGCTCGAAACGCTGGTTTGCATATCGGAAAAATTCGCCGGCCACCGTGCCCAGCCAAACCACACCGTTGCTGTCCTCCAACACCGTTTGAATGTTGCTCAGCGGCCCCTGGCCCGTGCCTTCGACGGAAATAACCGCATCGGGGTTCACGCGAAACAAGCCTTTGTCGCACGTTGCGAGCCAAACCCCGCCCAATCGCGAAGCCGAGAGGGACCGAGGGCACCAACTGGGAAGCTCTTGCCCCGAAGCAAAACGCGTTGAGCCTGTTGAGGAAAGGCGAACCACCGATTTTGTCTGCGCCAGCCAGATGTTGTCCTGCGCATCCGATTCCACGCCAAACACGATGGGTTCTTCACCGGCTGCCGAATGGGTTTCCGTGCTCACGCGCAAGGCCGCCGCGCGAAACACCACCCCCCAGTAAGACGCCGACCAAATGCCACCCTCTTTGTCAGCCAGCAGTGCCACCGTGGACAATCCGGTCAAAAACCGCGGCGATAAGTCATCTTCCACAATCCGGCCGTAGCCCCAATTCCAGCCCACCCAAACGCTGTCTTCATCGTCAACGGCCAACGACGAAAACCCTGCCAACAATCTGTCCCCAACAGCCGTTGTAAGAACCAGTTGCAACTGTCCGTCGGGCGCCAGACTGTAGATGCCTTGTTCCGCATCCGAGATCCATAATCGGCCTTTGCCGTCGAGGGCCAGCGCGAGCACAGGGCCGAAGTTTTGGGTGTTGGCCACCGCGCCTTTTGTGCTGCCTCGGTAAAGCCCACTCTTTGCGCCGATCCACACGCCACCGGACGGCGCCACCATGATGGCCAGCACATTCTGTCCTCGCAGACTTTCGACGTGCTTGCAGGAGGCGGGCCGCTCAAAACTTTCGCACCAAACAAGCCCTTGGGAAGTTCCTATCCAAAGCTCGCCATTCGCCGAAGCCGCTAGGGCCAAAACGGGCACATCCTTGAAGAGGGCCCGCGCGCCGAGCGTCTCGAAACGCTCTCCCGAAAAACGCGAAACCCCTTGGCCGTCGTCCAGGCCGATGAGTAGAGTGCCTGTTGGGTCAACAGAAAGGGCGCGTATGATGTTGCCTCCCAGCCCGGCAAAGGTGCCTTGCGTGTACACCTTGAAGTCGCGCCCATCGAAACGCAGCAACCCAGCGTCACTGCCCGCCCAGAGAAAGCCGTCCGGGGTTTGCGCCAACGCGAACACCTTTTGCGTGCGGTGCCAAGAGGTCTGCTCAACGTATTCCACCAGCGCTTGCGCAGACGATCCTGGTAGCAACAAGGCGGTGGCTAGCAAGGTAGCTGCCAAAATTCTGACTTGCCTGGCCGGCGCCCGGCCGATGTGCTGCATTTTCAAAGGATATCACGACGCGCCCCGCCTCTGGCATGGCCACTGATGCCAGGGCCGTCGCAAAGTCAGAGTTGAGCGGCTTCCGGTGGCAGTCGTAGGACGGTTTCGATTCCCCAATGGTCTCGAACGATTGATTCGACATCAGTCGCTGTAGCATTCAGTGCAGGATCATCCAGTGGCCGCGTTGGGCCTGTAGAGCGCTGAAGCAAATTGATATACACGCAGGAAGAAGTGCGTGTGCTCAAAGAAGTTGTGGCTCCTCAAAACCACATGCACCATCGTCTGACCAAAGGAGCCCCCGAGGATCCACGCGGTCTCCGGCGATATGCCTCGCTTGCCGTTGACGATCTCGCTGATCCGTTGCATCGACATGCCCGTCCGTTCGTGAAAGGTCGTCTGCGAAATGCCGAGCTCCTCCAACATTTCGCGCAAGAATTCGCCGGGGTGCGGCGTCAGCCTATTTGGAACACTTCTGTTTGGAATCGAAGCCATGTTGTTTTCCCCTTCAGCGATAATCCACCAGCTCTACATCGTGCGCTCCGCCGTCCCACCGAAAGCACAGTCGCCATTGGTCATTAACGGATATTGAATGCTGACCCTTGCGGTCATCGCGCAGAGCATGAAGCCGGTTTGTCGGCGGCATTCGCAAGTCAGCGATGACTTCTGCCGCATCAATGGAGACCATCTTTTTGAAAGCACGCTTTTGGATGTCCGGTGGGAGCTGCCGAATGCGCGCACTGTCAATCCCGAGGCAGAGGTCTTCCGTTCGCGCGTACGCAACGCTGTGAATCATCTACAGTACTAGTACTAATCCTTCACCCCTTCCGGGCAAGGGTGAAAACAAACGAATGGGCGGGCTGCCGCGTCAACCGCGGCGGGACGTCGTTCCGGAAGCCCCCACGTCGTTCCACCGGCAGGGATCGAAGCGTTGTTAACGGGTCGTAGGTTGGGGGTCGTCGCTGTCTAGCTTTATGGCAAAGCCAATCCTGCACGCAGGCCTTGAGCGCTCGCCAGAAAGGAGCCAGTGGTGCTCGCTAAAAGTTGACCACGCTTAAAGTTGTGTCGGGTTCAGGAAG
>JBBSJE010000023.1:0-41784 GCA_038257535.1 Polyangia bacterium | reverse complement strand
TCCTTTTTGTAGCACTCTTGCGCGAGCGCCTCGAGCAAGCCTTGGGCGTCTTTGATTTTGGCGATGCCGGGAACCGCACATTGCAAAAATTTCTCAAACGCTATGCCCTCCGGCGTGGGGCTTGTGCTGCTGTGCCATTCATCGCCGGCCGCGGCGATGCGGCTTGTTAGGTCGGCGCCCCCCAGGTGTTGGTCAAGTCGATCAGCGTAAGTCTCAATGCCATGGTTCAGTTTAGGCAACGACGCTTTGTACGCTGTGAAGCCTTCGGTAAACTCTTGGGGCACCGCCGATGTCATGCCATCAAAAGTGGACACCACGCGCTCGCCGTTGGGAACGCACTCAATTCGCAGGTGTTGCGCAAAGGTTTTGGGCTGCACCATGGCCGCTGCCTCCACCTTGGCTTGCACCTGATTTGCGTTTGAGAACGAATCAAGCGGCGTGTTGCTTTGGGTAAGACAGTTCCAAAGCCCTCCCACTTCCTGCTTGTCTTTTTCCGCCCACTCGTCAAGCCACTGCAACTTTTGGGTGATCGCCGCTTTGTTCATGCGGTCGCGGGCCGCATAAGCGCCCAACAAGCCCAGCGCCAGCACCCCCACCACCATGTAGATGATTCGGTTGCGGCGTTTGGCGGCGTCCTGCTCCGCCATATGTCGGGACATTTCATCGACCCCGCCTGGCAGGGCGGCGCCACAGCGCGCGCAAACGGTGAAAGCAGGAGGGTTTTGATGTCCACAGGTTGGGCACACGAGCATGGAAGAAGCATGATAACCGCGTAGGGGGGGATCGCGCCAGTTGGGCCCTTGCGAGAGGATGTAGGCCCTGTGTGCATTTTCCTGAGCAACTTGCACCCGCGTTCAGCCGATACTTCGTCATGAAGAAAGACGCCAACCTGACCGAGCCAGCGGCTTGTTTGCTGGCTGTTAGCTCTTCCATCGCGATGCGACTGGAACGCCCCCACGACCGTTTGGGCCGCGCGCTCAAACGGGCCGCATCAAGCCTGGTTTTGACCTGCCTCAAGGGCAATCCGCATTGCCCCAGCGGCGCAGAGAGGGCCCGTACGGCGGCCGAGTCGTGTTTCAAGGCGCTGCAGAAGTTGGATCAGCTGGGCGCCGCAGATCCGGGCATGCTTCACAAGGCGTTGACTTTGGCGGATCGGGTTTTGCGCACTTTACCGGAGGCCGAAACCCAAACCGCGCCCTTGAACCCACGAGTGGAGCGTAAGGGCCCTCGCGCGCTGCTGTCGTTCATCCCCCTCGCTGCGACAGGATCTCGTATCCCTTAAGATAATCCAAAGCCACTTGCACGGGGTAATCTGGCAGCCGCTGCGCTGGCGCCGCCACTTCGCCTTGTTCGTTGCGCAAATGTCGTTCGTAATCCCGCTCACGCATAATCTCCTCGTCGCCTGATTCGGGCGGCGGCATGTTGGGCACATGAATGTTTGGCGTGATGCCCTGGCTCTGAATCGACCGCCCGTGAGGTGTGTAGTACCGAGACACCGTGAGTTTCAAGCCGCAGGGCCGTGCCCCGCATCCATCCAGCGAAAACACGGTTTGTACCGAGCCCTTGCCAAAAGTTTGCGCCCCCATGATGACGGCGCGCCGGTGATCTTGTAAGGCGCCCGCCACGATCTCGGCCGCCGAGGCGGTGGCCCCATCCACAAGCACCACCATGGGAAACCCGCCCCATGTGCCGCGTTTGTGCGCCACTTGTCGATCCATTTCGCGTCCCGCTTTGCCCACCGTTCGCACGATCAAGCCTTCGGCCAAAAACCGATCTGCAACCTTGACCCCCTGATCCAAAAGCCCGCCCGGATTGCGCCGCATATCCAAAATCAATCCCTGAAGGCGTCCTGCTTTTCGTGCCTTCGCCTGCTTTTCAAGAGACTCCAGCGTCTCTTGCAGCTTGGCATCTGTGTGGGCGGAAAAGATGCGAATTTTCGCGTAGCCATAGCCATCCTCCAGCAGGCGTCCCTCAACCGCTTTCACCTCGAATTTGGCGCGCTTGATTTTGAACGTAAGGGTTTTGCCCTGGCGTTCAACGCCCAATTCCACAGTGGATCCCGGCGCCCCTTGAATGCGGGCGACCGCATCGTTCCAATCAAGGCCATCGGTGGCCACACCATCTATTTTTCTAATGATGTCACCTGGCGCCACACCCGCCTGAAACGCCGGCGAGCCTTCGATCGGAGACACAACAACCAAACCGTGCTTGCGCTTCTCGAGATCGATGCCGATGCCTTCAATCTCCGAATCGCCTTCGGTTTCTTGGCGCAGCCGATCGTATTCGTTCGGATCCATGAAACGCGAATGGGGATCCAACACATCGGTTAACCCGCGCGCAGCTCCATACATCAAGTCAGACTCGGCGACGTTCTCGACGTAGTTCGATTCAATGTAGGACAGCACCTTGGAAAAGATGCCCAGCTTGCGATAGGGGTCGAACCGACCGGCCCACAACGGATGGCTTGCCACCATGCCCGCTGCGAAGGCCGCGGAGGTGAGAATCAGCAAAGTCAGCCACCGACCTGCCGCTGCGCGCTTTGTCATTGCATCGATTGTAGCAGCACCCTCAGTGGCACAGCACAAAGGGTTTAGCGCTGAGTTGGTCGCTGCCGCGGGTCAATGGGCTGGCCTGCCTGCCACACCGCCAGCCGCACCACTGGCGCGCCATCAAGGGTGCGTCCGACGCGCCCCAACCTTTGGCCCGCCGTCACGCGAGCGCCGCGACTGACCTCAACCATGCGAAGCCCCGAAAGCACGCTCACGTCGCCATCGTCGTGGGCCAGAATCACCGCGTAGCCGCCCGACGGCAGCGGCTCAACGCGCGCAACGGTGGCTTGGGCTGGGCAGACAACGGGGGCGTCCACACGCGCCAGAATCTGCACCCCCGGATCGCGCAACACCACCTTCGTGACCGCGTCCATGCGCAAACCCGGGCCCGAGATCACGGGGCCCTTGCTAGGCCAAACCAAGTTCGGGGGCAGTCCAGGGGGCGTTGGCGCCGCAGCCGCCCCCGGCAGGAGCCGCTCAAGCGCCGTGCGTTCGTCGCGCACCCGCGCGCGTTCATCGGCAAGCTTCTGCGCTTCTTGCAAACTGCGGCCGAGCACCTCAAACGACATGGCGGCGGCCTGCGCTTGGCGCGGGCGCTTTTGCGTGTTCGAGAAAAAGCCGAGCGCACGCTGGCGGCCTAGCCGGTAAGTTAGCCAAGCGTGCTGTTGAGCCAGCGCGTGCGCGGCTTGTTGTTGGCGGGTCAATGTCTCCTCGCGTGCCGCCAAATGGGCCGACACCACATCCAGCGGCGGTGCCGCAGCCTCCGGTGAAGCGTGAAGCTCATGCGTGCCAGCCAGCAGGGTTGCGCAGGCCACGTGCAACGCGAGGCTACGCATACCGCCCCTTCAATGAAGGAACCGCACGGCGACCAAACCAGGCGCCCAAAACCACAGCCGCCAGAATCGAGGCGAAGATCTCGTGCACGGGAACAAACGGCAAACGGGACGGCACCCAAGCCCCCAAAGCCTGCCCCAGCGACAAGGAGGCTTGTTCGTGCGCCAACCACAACACAAGCCACGCCAGCAGGCTGCCCAGCGCGGCAGCCAATGCGCCGGCAATGGCCCAAGGATGGCGAATGCCCGCAGGCGTTTCGCCCAACAAGGTCAACACCGCCACATCGTCATGGCGGCGCTGTCGCCCTAACAACAACGGCAACGCCAACACGGCGACGCCTGCCACCACGGCCAGGAGCAGGAGCCCCCACGCCAACACCCGCAGCAGACCCAGCACAGAATGCAGGCGCGCCAAGCCATCTTCCATCGCATCCACCTCTGCAACACCGGGAACCCGGCGCAAGCGCTCGGCCAGCGCACGGCCTCGGTCACCCAGCGCTTCTGTGGCGCGCAACTGGATCTCCAGTGAACGAGGCAAAAAGCCCTCTTCCACGCCCTCTAACAATTCCGCAACGCCCCCCAGGCCCGCGGCCTCATTGCGCAAACGCTGCAAAGCCTCCTGCGACTCTACGTGGCGCACACGTTCAACGCCTGGCACATGCGCCACGATTTCGGCCAACGCTTGTGCCTTGTCGGGGGTCATGTCTTCGCGCAGATACGCAATCACATGAACGTTGTCGGCCAAACGGGGCAGCACAGCGTCCGCCACCCTAGCCACCAAGCGGGCGGCCCCCGCAAGCATCATGAGCAAAGCGAAAGCGCCGCACAGGGCTATCACAGGCCCGGGCTGACGGCGCAAGTTGCGCCGGCAACGACGCCACGTCCACGCGAATGTCACGGACGCCCCCGAAAAGCGTCGTCGCCCAGGCTCTCAATGTCATCGTCGCCAAGCTCTTCAGATTCATCCTCGTCTTCAGGCGGTTCAAGCGGCGGGGCCGCTGGCTGCCCACCCACAGTGGCCTGCGGCAGCGGCGAGGTTTTCCCACGCAACACGGTCATGCGGGGCCCCCCTTGCAAGCGCCCCGCTTCCAACTCGAAGCATGTGGCGCCCGCCGATGCCAATCGCGTACAGAAACCTGCCTCGCGGCTGGCGCATATGATCGCCGAGCCGGCGGTCTGCGCTGACAGCAGCGCCTTTACGATGGCTTCGCTGTCCTCGGAGGCCAGACCCGCTGTGGGCTCGTCAAGCACCACCAGCGGTGGCGCGCCCACCAAGGCGCGCGCGAGCGCCACCAGCCGCCGCTGCGTCCACGACAGATCCGCCGTGAGCGCATTGGCCAACGACGGCGGCAAACCCACGGCTTGCAAGCAGGTGTTGGCCTCCTCGTCCGCGTCTTGAAGAGGGTGCCCGCGAACAGCCAGCGCCAACATCACGTTTTCCAGCGCGGTTTCATCGCCGATCAGCGGCGCCTCGGTGGGCAAATAGCCGATGTTCCGGCGCAAAAATGGCAGCGATGCGGTTTGCAGATCCACGATGTCCCTATCGGCCACGAACACGCGCCCTGCCCCGGGACGCAGCGCCGCCGCCGCCACAGCCAACAACGCGCTTTTGCCCGCGCCGCGCGCACCCCTGAGCAATGTGATTTGCCCTGCAGCGACTGACAGGTTGATGCGATCCAGAATCATCCGATCCTGATGCGCGAATGAGACGTCCTGCAGTCGTAGCACCGCGTTCATTGTAAAGGGCGCCGCGGCCAGCACGCCAATTTGTTGCTGAGCTCCGGGGCCAAAACGCTGAGGCGGCGTTACAGGCGGCTGCCGCAGCATCATTTCACCTTGGCGGCTGTGACGCGCAGGTGCCACGACGGCGCGCGCGCGCCCACAACCAGGTCAACCCCACGATAAGGGGCCAAGCCGACCCGGAGCCAGGCCCCGGCCGATACGCACACAACCAAGCGCCACCTTCAACTTTGTACGCAACGCTGTCGGGAAGCTGGCTGCCATCCGCAACGGAAGCGTCTCCGCCATCCCTTCCGGCTTGGGCGTCCTGACCGGCGGCGCCGTCGGCAAAGGGGGCATCGGACAAAGCGTCGAACGAGGGGGCGTCGTCACTGGCGTCCAGTCCTGCATCCCTACCGTTGCCGCCGCCGCTTCCTGCAGTTCCCCCAGAGCCACTTCCCCCAGAGCCGCCCGGCCCACTTCCCCCAGAGCCGCCCGCGCCGCCTCCCCCGGAGCCGCCCGCGCCGGCGTCGGGTGGCATGCACATGGCAACCTCGGAATACACGCATCCGGACGCAGGAATGCAAAACTCGGAGGTGCAAGGATCGTTGTCGTTGCACTGCAGATTGCCTTGCGGCGTGCACAAACCTCTGCGGCAGGCTTCGCCCGTTGTGCACATGTTGCCGTCGTCGCAGGGGTCCCCTTCAGGGACCGTTTGGCCTACGCACAGGCCAAACACGCAGCGGTCCATCATCGTGCACAAGTTGCCGTCTGTGCAGTCGGTTCCATTGGGCGCCACCGCCCCTTTGCACCAGCCGCTCTGGCAGGTGTCGTTGAGCGTGCAGGGGTTTTGGTCGCTGCACAGCGCCCCGTCGGCGTGGTTGAAGCAGGGGTCAAGTCCTTGCGCCCTGGCCACGCCGGCCCCGGGCACCCCAACGCCACCCAGAATGAGGCCCGCGAGTACCAGTGGCCAACGCTTTCGGGGCGGTGGCCGGGAGGGCAGGGAAGACAAGCGCCAAAACATTGTCGGACCCTTCATCGGCGGGAATCGGCAAGGCTGTACCCCCTGTCAGGGCAACATTGTGGAGATCCCGTGCGCGACCATTCACATGAGGCAATGTATCGTCACAGCCGTTTCCAACACGGTGGACAACTGTTTAGGTGCCCGGAAAGATTGTGAATTTCGAAGACTGTCCACAGGCTTGTCCCCAGAAGGCACCACCCACTACCCATAGTGTATCCACCTGTAGGACAGCCACAATATGTAGTGTTTTTTGTTGACGGAAGCGCCATCTTTGGAGCTAATAGCGCCCACGAATCGGCGTCAATTTTCTGCCGCCCCAAGGAAGGGGCTGGCCAGAAGTGGGGCGCTGGCATCGTATTTTATTGTTGATTTTGCTGCACCGTCATCTGGACTGGGGAGGAGAGCTGATGCTTGAGAAACAGGATGTTCCACGTAAGGGCCGAAATGGACGCAGTTCGGGTAGTGCCGTGAGCGAAGACGCCGAAGCTTTGACGCCCGCCGCCGGCCGCGCCCGCGATCGCGCGAACCGGCCCGGCCTCACCGTCGAGCGGTATTTCACCACCGAGGGTGATGACGGCTACGCGGGCATTAGCTGGGAAATGCGCACCGCGTCCATCACGGGCGAAAACGGCAAGAGCATCTTCGAGCAAAAGGACATCGAAACCCCGAAGTTCTGGAGCCAGACCGCGACCAACGTGGTGGCTCAGAAGTACTTCCGCGGCCAGCCCGGCACACCCGAGCGTGAACGCTCTGTTCGGCAATTGATCGACCGCGTGGCCGACACCATCGCGGCGTGGGGCCTGCACGATGGCTACTTTGTCAGCAACGAAGCCGCCGCCGTGTTCTGCGCCGAGCTCAAGCACCTGATCGTCAACCAAAAGATGTCGTTCAATTCCCCCGTGTGGTTCAACGTGGGCATTGAAGCCGAACCGCAGTGCTCGGCCTGCTTCATCAACAGCGTGGACGACACCATGGGCGGCATCCTCACCTTGGCCAAGACCGAGGGCATGTTGTTCAAGTACGGATCGGGCACCGGCACAAACCTTTCGCCCATTCGTTCCTCCCGCGAATTTCTCAACGGCGGCGGCACCGCTTCGGGCCCTGTGAGCTTCATGCGCGGCTTCGACGCCTTTGCGGGCGTGATCAAATCGGGCGGCAAAACCCGCCGCGCGGCCAAGATGGTGATCTTGAACATCGACCACCCCGATGTGGAAGAGTTCATTTGGTGCAAAGCCAAAGAAGAGAAAAAAGCCTGGGCGTTGATTGACGCCGGCTACGACGGCTCGTTCGACGGCGAAGCTTATAAGTCGATCTTCTTCCAGAACTCCAACAACTCTGTGCGCGTCTCTGACGACTTCATGGAAGCCGTTCAAAAAGACAAAGACTGGAGCACCAAAGCCGTGCTCACCGGCAACGCGGTGGACACCTTCAAAGCCCGCAAACTGTGGCGCGACATCGCGCAAGCGGCATGGGAATGCGGCGATCCCGGCCTGCAATTCGACACCACGGTCAACGCCTGGCACACGTCGCCCAACTCGGGGCGCATCAACGCCAGCAACCCGTGCAGCGAGTACATGTACCTGGACGATTCCGCGTGCAATTTGGCTTCGCTGAACCTGCGCAAATTCAAAACCGAACAGGGTGGTTTTGACGTAGACGCGTACAAAAAAGCGATTGAGCTCACGATCACCGCGCAGGAGATCTTGGTGGACAACGCCAAGTATCCTTCGCCGATGATTGCGGCGAATTCGCACAAGTTCCGGCCGCTGGGCTTGGGCTACGCCAACTTGGGTTCGTTGCTGATGTCGATGGGCTTGCCTTACGACTCTGACGAAGGCCGCGCCTGGTGTGGCGCGCTTACGTCCATCCTCACCGGCTGGGCTTACCGCACAAGCGCCATGGTGGCACGCGACGCCACGGGGCCGTTTGCTGGCTACCCAGAAAACGAGCAGCCCTTCTTGGGCGTGATGAAAAAACACCGCTACCACGTGGACAAAATTGATCGCAGCTTCGTGGCGGGCAACGTATGGGAAGCCGCCCGCGACGCGTGGGACGATGCCATCGCGTTGGGCACCGAGCACGGCTACCGCAATGGCCAGTCCACAGTGTTGGCGCCCACCGGCACCATCGGCTTCATGATGGATTGCGACACCACCGGCATCGAGCCCGACATCGCGCTCATCAAGTACAAGCGCTTGGTGGGTGGCGGCATGATAAAAATCGTCAACAACACCATCGACGAGACGCTGCGTTCGTTGGGTTACGACGAGAATCAACGTAAAGAGGTCATCGAATACATAGACCGCGAAGAAACCATCGAAGGCGCGCCGGGGCTTGAAGCCGGCCACCTGCCGGTCTTTGACTGCGCGTTCCGCGCCGCCAACGGCACGCGTTCGATTCAGTACATGGGCCACATTCGCATGATGTCGGCGGCGCAACCTTTCTTGTCGGGCGCCATTTCCAAAACCGTGAATCTGCCCGCAGAAGCCACGGTGGAAGACGTTCAGGAAGCCTACTTGGAATCCTGGAAGGCTGGCCTCAAAGCTGTTGCGATTTATCGCGATGGCTGCAAGCGCACGCAACCTTTGTCCACCAGCAGAACCGATCCGGGATTGCAAAAGGGAGCCAAGGCCAAGTCCACCGAGCAAGTGATCGCGCGCAAGCGGTTGCCCGATGAGCGGCACTCACTCACGCACAAGTTCTCGGTGGCAGGCCACGAGGGCTACATCCATGTGGGCTTGTATGAAGACGGCGCCCCCGGCGAAATCTTCGTACGCATGGCCAAAGAAGGTTCCACCATCTCAGGCTTGATGGATTCCTTCGCCACCGCCATCTCGCTGGCTTTGCAGCATGGTGTCTCGTTGCGCTTGTTGGTAGACAAGTTCTCGCGCACACGCTTCGAGCCCGCCGGCTTCACAGGAAACCCGGAGATTCCGCGAGCCACATCGCTGATGGACTACATCTTCCGCTGGCTCGAAGCCAAGTTCTTGCGCGAAGATGGCACGATTGGCGCGCCTAACCTCACCGGCAAGAGCACGGCCGCCGCCCCGGCGCCCGCAAAACCCGCCACCCCCACCCCCAAGGTGGAAGTGGTTGACGCCACCTCGGCCCCGCTTGAAAAACTAAGCAAAGTGGAAGCACGGCCCATGTTTGGATTCATCGCTCGCAGCGAGGCGCCCACATGCCCCGAGTGCGGCGACATCATGATTCCCAATGGCTCATGCCATAAGTGCATCAACTGCGGCACCACCAGCGGCTGCAGCTAAACCCCACACGCACGCACAAGGTCTAAGACCTTCGTGCAAAGCCAAGAAGGCCTCCGTGAAAGCGGGGGCCTTTTTTTTGTGCCGTCCGCCGCTTGGGAACTGCAGTGGCGCGCCGGTGGCCGCAGCTCGTGGTAGCCTTAGACAACGATGTTCAAGTTCATTACCGGTGGATTTCGATCAGGACGTTCCAGCTATGCGCTTCGACGAGCCAGCGAACTGGGTCCCCCGCCGTGGTGTTACGCCAGCCGCGGGGTGGAGGTTGACGAGTCGCTGACAAAGCGCCTGCAAACCCACCGCAAAGATCAAGAAGCCATTTGGACCGCATGCCCCGTGCCCAACACCATCTTGGACATCACCACCCCTGAGGCTTTGGCCCCGTATGGCGTGATGGTGATCGACGGTTTTGCAAAATGGGTTGAAGACAGGGTGACGGCCCAAGACGAAATCGATGACAGCAAACTGATGCACGAAGTTGAGGAGCTGGCTGACAGGCTTTACCGGACCACGACACCGGTGATCCTTGTTACGCGGGAAGTGGGATCAACCCCGCCGCCGCAAGATTTGCAAGCCAAACGCGCTTATCACCTGCTGGGCAGCGCCAATCAGGTGTTGGCCGCCAGCGCGTCGCAGATCGCCCTCATGGTGAGCGGCGTTCCCATGCGCATTCGCTAATCTCTTATACCAATACATTCACCATGCCGCCGCAGATGTGAAGATCCACGGCTTGTCCCTCGGGGGTGGCTCGCACCTCATCGTCGATGTGAATCTGATCCCAGCCGTGCAATTGCACGTGCTTTGCCCCCCGGGTAGGCAACGTAAGGTGGCCCACAACGCCCTCCAAGCGGCGCTGAAGGTACTTGTCAAGCTCACCCCGGTGTTCTTCGCCCGCCATGACAACGGTGAAAAAGCCGTCGTCTGGCTCTGCTGTGGGCGACACCACCACGCGCGCCCCGACACAGCGGGTGTTCAGCACCTCCAAAAACAACAGGTTCTGTTGTACACGCTCGCCATCGATCGATACATGGGCGTAACGGCTGCGCGCAGATGCGAGCACATTTCGGTACGTTGCAAGGGCCCGGTGCAGGCTTTCATCGGCTTCGTCGTAGTCAGCGTTGGGATCGGCGTCCATGGCAACAATGCCCGCGGTGATGAGGCCCGCGCCCACGGATTCGACGAAATGTTTTGGTTCCCCAACGCCTTCCGCCAGTCCCAAATCAAGTTTGCGAATGTGGGCGCGCTTCCATCGCTGCAGTAGCTCGGGAAGCGGCTCCATAAGCCCTAGGGTGTTGGCGATGTTGTTGGCTGTGCCCATGGGGAAAATCGCTAAGGGCAGCGGCTGCGATTTCATTGCTACAGCCGCGCGCGCCACCGTGCCGTCTCCGCCCGCCACCAGCACCACATCGGCATTGTCCTGCATCGCGCGCCGAAGGTCAGGGGTTTTCTCCAGCACATGCACCACCTGAAAACCACCACGGGCCAAATCTTCACACAGCGCTTCAGATGAAACCCCGTCGCCAGCGTCGGGGTTGTAAACCAGCGAAACTTTCATATTTGACGTTCCTTGAGGGGCATAAGGTCAAGGAGTTCAAGAACTGGGCCGAGCCAAACGCTAGGTTGTGGCACTGGGATTGCTTCGCTCTAGCTCAATGCGCATCTTGGTATCGAACGACGATGGCATTTACAGCCCGGGCATTGCCGTGCTGGCGGAGGTGGCGGCCGAATTTGGCAGCGTGCGTGTGGTGGCTCCCGATGTTGAGCGGTCCTCGTCCGGTCATGCGATCACCCACAACCGGCCCTTGTCCTATCGAGAAACAAAACTCGATGGCATCGCGGCTTACCGGGTGGATGGCACGCCAGCCGATTGCGTGGCTTTGGGCGCTCACCTTTGGGAGCAAGTCGATCTAGTGCTGTCGGGGCTCAACATCGGGTTGAATTTGGGAAACTCGATCTGGCATTCGGGCACCCTTGCCGCTGCCAAACAAGCCTGCTTGCTGGGGCTGCGGGGCGTGGCCTTGAGCGCGCCCGCTAGCGCGGCTCCTGATTTCACCGCAGTTAAGCCTTGGATCCGGCGCGCCATCGCAACCGTATTGGCCAATGACGAGCCACCCTTGGTGAACATCAATTTCCCGCGGGAACCGCGAGGCCTGTTGTGGACGCGGGTGTCCATTCGGCACTACGACGGCCGCATCGTGCCCACCAAGGATCCCCTGGGCAGAGAGATGTATTGGTGCACCGTGCGGCCCATTGAGGCCCCGGAAGAAGGCACGGACCGCTGGGCGATCGAGCGTGACTGGATCTCGCTTACACCTTTGAAGCTAGATCTCACAGATGAGACGGGGTTGGCGCAAATCCGCAAAAAACTGCCCTTGGATGAAATACGGGCGACCATGCCGCACGAAAGCGCCAAGGCGGCGCAATCTGTCCGCGAAGATGAAGATTCCGGGCCCCTGGTGGAGCCTTCCAAATGACGCTGGTGGTGGTGAGGCCCGTTCCCGTACAGCCAGAGCGCTTGCTGAAGCTAAGCACATGCAGTAGGAGCAAGACGTGGCCCAAGCGGTGACATGCTGTGTAGACGCCCAGTCCGTCAGGCGGGTTGGCGCAAGCGCGGCCAGCCCGCGAACCGCCACCGTGGTGATTCACGTTCGGGCGCTCGCGCTGCCCTCAATGTTTCCCGCTGCGCTGCAACAAGCGGTTTCGGTCTTGCCCTACCCCGTCACCTGCGCCGTTGCGCCCCCCGAAGCGGTGGTGGCTTACGGCCCATGCGCGCTCGGGGACTCGGTGGTGGTTGTGGGAGGACAAAAAATGGGGCTGGTGCCCGCGGAAGCTCCGGATCTGGTCAGCGCCGTGTTTGGCCTGCTGGCCGCCAGCGTGGGCTCTGGACTGGGCCGCGATCCCGGAACCAACTGGGACAACGACGAAGCGGCCGATCCGTTCGAGCTCCTGGGGGTGTCCCCTTGCGCGCCGTTTGAGCAGGTGCGCGCGGCGTGGCGGGCGCGTTTGGCCGAGTACCACCCTGACAAATACGCCCAAGCCGGCAGCAAAATTCGCACCCTGGCGGCCGACGAGAGCCGGCGCCTCAACGCGGCCTACGCCCGCATCGCCGCAGCGGCCAAAAACAAGCCTTTGCGCGAGGTTTGAGCGCGGGCGCGCCTCACCCTGCGGGCTGCCATTGGCTGCGCGCTCTGGCGTCGGCTATAACCGGCCCCCGGATCCGCCCATGTCCAACCTTGTGCAAATACGCCGCCCTTCACAGCCCGGCCCGCAGGCCGAAGCGCTGGTCCCCAAGGGGCCCCAACCTGCCAGCACCCAACGTTTGGCCTATGTAGAAACCTACGGCTGCCAGATGAATGTGGCGGACACGGAAATGGTGTTGGGCATGTTGGCTGGCGCCGGCTACGGACGCACGCAAGATCCAGCACAAGCCGACGTGATTCTGATCAACACCTGCGCCGTGCGCGAAAAAGCCGAAGATCGCGTTTACGGCCGCGTGAACGCTTTGGCGCACCTCAAGAAGCGCAGGAACGTGGTTTTGGGTGTCACAGGGTGCATGGCTGAACACCTCAAGGGCAAGTTGCAAGAGCGTGCCCCCGCCGTGGATCTTGTGATCGGCCCGGATGGCTACAGGCGCCTCTTGGACCACGTGGACAGAGCGCGCACGGGCGAGACCGTTGAAGACACCAAACTTGATCGTCATGAAACCTACGAAGGCTTAGACCCTGATCGCCAGATGACCGGCGGGGTGACTGGCCACATCACCATTCAGCGCGGCTGCGACAAATTCTGTACGTTTTGCATCGTGCCCTACACGCGTGGGCGCGAACGAGGCGCAGCGCCGCGGGAGATCTTGCGGCAAGCGCGCGCCATGGCGGACGCCGGCTTCAAAGAAATTCAACTGCTTGGGCAAACCGTCAATTCGTACCGTTATGAAGATGTCACATTTGCCGATCTGCTGCGAAGTGTAGCGCAAATCGATGGCATCGAACGCATCCGCTTCACCTCGCCTTATCCGCTGGATTTCTCTGACGACGTGATCGCTGCCATGGCGGAAACCAACAAGGTTTGCAAACACGTACACCTGCCGCTGCAATCGGGATCCAACAGCGTGCTCGAGCGCATGCGCCGGGGCTATAGCTACGAAACTTTTCTCACGTTGGTGAACAAGCTGCGCGCCGCCATGCCACACATAGGCATCAGCACGGACCTGATGGTTGGCTTTTGCGACGAAACCGATGATGAGTTCCGCGCCACTTTAACGGCCATCGAGGAAGTGCGTTTCGACACGGCGTTTACGTTTGCGTACTCCGAGCGTGAGGGCACCGTGGCGGCGCGCAAGATGCCCGACACCGTGTCTGAAGAGGTGAAGCAACAGCGCTTGGCCGAAATGATCACGGTGCAAAGGCGCATCGGCACCGCCTCCACCCACGCTCAAGTGGGCACACGCCACAGGGTTTTGGTGGAAGCTGTGTCGAAGCGCTCGGCCGATGAGTTCCTTGCGCGCACCGACACATTTCGTTCCGTGGTGATTCCCGCTGTGGGGCTGACGCTAGGACAATTTGTGGATGTGAACATCACGGGCTGCACGGCCGCCACACTGTACGGAACGCCGGTGAGCACATGAGGCAGCCGCCCACGCGGCTTTTGTTTGTGTGCTTGGGCAACATCTGCCGTTCGCCCACCGCCGAAGGCGTTATGCGCCACCTGCTCAAACGAAACGATTTGCAAGCCGCCCTAGAGGTGGACAGCGCTGGCACCGGCGATTGGCATGTGGGCGAGCCCCCCGATCAGCGCAGCGCCGCCGTGGGCGCGCGGCGGGGCATGCCATTGTCGGGCAAAGCACGGCAAGTCACCGCGGCCGACTTTCAACGCTTCGATTTGCTTTTGGCGATGGACAGATCCAATCACCAAAACCTGCTGGCAATGGCGCCCACGCCCGAAGCCCGTGACAAGGTGCACCTGCTGCGTGATTTCGATTCCGCTGGTCAGCGCGGGCTGGATGTGCCCGATCCCTATTACGGCGGTCCCGAAGGCTTCGATGCGGTGTTCGACATCTGTGTGGCGGCGTGTGAGGGGTTGCTGTTGCACCTTCAGAACAAGGACCGCGCGCCCGCAGCGATGGAGTGACTTGTGTCGTCTCACGCTGATTTGCAGCGGCAGCTGTCCGACGGATTGCAAACGGACATCGTGCGCATGACGCCGATTTCAGGTGGCGACATCAACGAAGCCTACAAGCTCGACCTGCCGTCGCAGCCGCCCCTGTTTGTGAAAACCAACGCGCGGGCGCCCGCGGGAATGTTTGCGGCCGAAGCCGCAGGATTGGCCTGGTTGGCGGAAGCGGACGCGATCAAGGTGCCGCAGGTGGTGGCGGTCTCCGACGCCACATCACCGGCCTTTCTGGCGCTGCGCTACGAGCCGCCAGGAAAGCCGGGCGCCGACTTCACTGCGCGCCTGGGTCGTCAGTTGGCCGCTCTGCACGCCGCCGGGGCGCCTCAGTTTGGATGGGTGCAAAACAACTTCATTGGCACCTTGCCCCAGGACAACCGCAGCCACGGCGGCGAAACTTGGGCCGCGTTTTACGGCCAACGGCGATTGGAGCCCCTGCTGCGACGGGCGCACGATGAGGGCTGCGTCAGCCCCCAACTGAACGCGCAGTTTCAGCAGCTGTTCACGCGCTTGCCCGATCTGGTGGGGCCCCCTGAGCCGCCCGCCCGTCTACACGGCGACCTGTGGGCCGGCAACCATATGTGCAACCTCCACGGCGAGCCGGTGCTGTTCGATCCCGCCGTCTACGGCGGTCATCGTGAAGTAGATCTCGCCATGATGCGCCTGTTCGGCGGTTACGCCGAAGCCACCTTCGCCGCCTATCACGAAGCGTTTCCTTTGGCTTCGGGCCATCAGCGAAGGGTTGCGCTATACCAGCTTTACCCGTTGCTGGTTCACGTTGTCCTTTTTCAAGGAAGTTACGTAAGCCAGGTGCAAGCGGCTGTGCGGGCGGCGTTGGCGGCGTAGACAGCGAAAACGCACTGCATCCTAAAGTGCAGATTTGCAGCCAAAAAACGGGCGCGGAGGCGGGTCGCGTTTTACAAACCCTATGTCATACTGTCGCGCTCCCGAGGCAGGGAGTACACCAGCCCACACGGAAAAAAGTCAATACCATGGACCATCTGGACCAACTGGAACAACAGAGCGTCTACATCCTGCGCGAGGCCTACAAACACTTCGAGCGGCTGTGCATGTTGTGGTCGATCGGCAAAGACTCCACCGTCCTGCTGTGGTTGGCGCGCAAAGCCTTCATCGGCCACGTGCCGTTTCCTTTGGTTCACATCGACACCAGCTTCAAGCTTCCCGAAATGATTCAGTACCGGGATCGACTGGCGCTTGAGTACAAGCTGCAGATGGTGGTGGGGCAAAACAAAGAAGCTCTGGCCGCCAAAACAACGTTTCCCGACACCCAGCATTTGCCCGATGGCCATCCCGACAAGATTTCGCGCGTGCAGTGCTGCGGCCAGCTCAAGTCGGGGGCGTTGCGGGGCACCCTGCACGGCACCTTGCCGCGTGAGCGCCTGAACCTGAAAACCGGCAAATACGAGCCTGACCCCGACAAAGAAGCGTACACGGGCGTGATCGTCGGCGCGCGCGCCGATGAAGAAGGCAGCCGTTCAAAAGAGCGCTACTTTTCCCCCCGCGACAAAAACAACGCTTGGGACGTGGGCGATCAACCGCCTGAGTTCTGGAACCAATTCAAAACCGACTTCGCGCCCGGAACCCACGTGCGCATTCACCCCCTGCTTGACTGGACCGAGCTGAACATTTGGGAGTACATCGAGCGCGAGAAGATTCCCACGGTGTCGCTTTATTACGATCAGGGAACGGGAAAACGCTACCGCAGCTTGGGTTGCGGCCCCTGCCAATCGCCCATCGACAGCACTGCCAAAAATGTGGCTGACATGTTGGTTGAACTTAAAAGCGGAAAGCTCAAGAACGTGGCCGAGCGTTCGGGCCGTTTGCAAGATGGCAAACACGGCTTAGAAGAGCTTCGCCGCGACGGATACATGTAACCCGCCCCTCCTTTCTTCAACAAAACTTATCTCGCAGCCCGCGCACCCAGGACTCCCGTGACCTCTTCTGACGACGCCCGACGCGAACAATATCAAATCGTGATTGTTGGCCACGTTGACCACGGCAAAAGCACGTTGGTGGGCCGCTTGTTGGCCGACACCAACTCGCTGCCCGAAGGCAAGCTCGACGCCGTTCGCCGCGAGTGTTTGCGCACCGACAAGCCGTTTGAATACGCCTTCTTGCTTGATGCCCTCTCGGATGAGCAAGACCAAGGCATCACCATCGATACCGCGCGCGTGTTTTTCAAAACCCAGGCTCGCGACTACATCATCATCGACGCCCCCGGGCACATCGAGTTCCTTAAGAACATGATCTCGGGCGCCGCACGTGCGGAAGCCGCCGTGTTGGTGATCGACGCCAAAGAAGGCGTGCGCGAAAACAGCCGTCGCCACGGTTACATTCTGTCGATGTTGGGCATTCGCCAAGTGGTGGTTTGCGTAAACAAGATGGACCTCGTCGATTACGACGAGAAAGTGTTCCGTCAGATCGAAGAGGAATACCGCGCTTTCCTTAAAGACATCGGCGCTGTATCGCCCGATCGTTTCATTCCCATTTCGGGCATGCAGGGCGACAACCTGGCGTCCCGCAGCACGCATATGTCGTGGTACGACGGCCCGATTTTGCTGGAAATGCTCGACACCTTCCAAAAGGCGCCACCGAAAGTGGATCGGCCGCTGCGTATGCCCGTGCAAGCGGTTTATAAGTTCACCACCCAGGGCGACGATCGCCGCATCATCGCGGGCCGCATCGATTCGGGGCGTGTGAAGGTGGGCGACAAGGTGGTTTTCACACCATCAAACAAGATCACCCACATCAAGAGCATTGAAGGCTTCAACACGGAGCCTCGCAACGACATTGAAGCGGGCTGGTCAACGGGCTTTACCTTGGCCGAAGAGCTTTACATCACCCGCGGCCAAGTGATGAGCCACGTGGAACGGGCGCCTTTGGTTAGCACCCGTTTGCGCGCGAACATGATCTGGTTGGGCCGCAAGCCCTTTGAGCCGGGCAAGGAATACAAGCTAAAGCTGCACACGGCGGCCGTGCCTGTGCGCATCTTGCGCATCAACAAGGTCATCGACGCGTCTGAAGCCGGCAGCAAGCTTGAGAAAAACCGCGTGGATCGGCACGACGTGGCCGATCTGGTGTTGGAAACCCAAGTGCCGGTGGCGTTCGACACCGTGGGCGACAACGAAGCCACCGGACGCTTCGTAATCGTGGAAGGTTACGAAATTGCCGGCGGTGGCATCATCGTTTCGGCGGAAGAAGAAGAGCGGGATGAGCTGCGCTTTGAGGCCCGCATGCGCGATTTTCACTGGGTCCAGGGGGGTGTCACCACCACGGAGCGCGCATCGAAGTTTGGCCACCGTGCCGCTTTGATGATGTTTGTCGGCGGTGCCAGCGCGCCCAAGCACGACTACGCTCGCGCGGTGGAGAAGGCTTTGTTCGAGGCCGGTCGCAACGCCTACATGCTTGATGGCACCAACATCTTGCTGGGCATCGACGCCGACCTGCATTTCGTCGACGCCACCCAACGCGAGTTGGTGAGGCGGTTTGCCGAAGTGGCACACCTGCTGCTGGACGCCGGCATGTTGGTGATCTCCACAACCAACGCCATCGGCTTGGCCGATTACGCTGACGTGCAAGCCTTGCTGGGTGACGCCACCAGCATCGTCATCGACGTAGACCCTGAAGCCAAAAGCACGGCACCTTGCGATCTGCGCATCGTGGGCAACGAGCCCGAAGACGCCGTGGTAAGCAAAGTCGTAGAGTTGCTTGGCAAACGGCAAATCACGCAAGTCTGAGCCCGCGCCTGCGCGCAGCTTTGGCTTTTCCGCGGGCGTCCGCATGCAGGGCACACACCTTGTGTGCGATGCCCCGCGCACAGCCAGCGGCTTGGCGTTTTTGTCTCACGCCGAAGTGGCAGGGCCGCTCACCGCTTTGCGTACGCCGCTGACGGCCACGCAGGTGTTGCTGAGCCAGCACAGCGCCAATTTGCTGGAAGCCGCGGGGCACCCCTTGGGTTCGCGCGGCCTGGTCGCCGCGTATGGGCGGCCGTTTGCGCTGGGCACGTTGCGGGTTGAGTTGTTTCCCTCGGGCTATGCGCCGGGTGCAGCGTCGCTTTTGTGCGAAAGCCCGGCGGGCCGCGTGGTTTATGCAGGTCCCGTGCGGTTGCAATCGCCCCCGCCGCACACCCCGGCGGCGGAGATTCGGCCCGCCGACGCCTTGTGCGTGGACGCCACCTTTGCCGATCCCCAGGGCGCGGCCGTGAACCCTCAGGAGGTTTTGGCCCAGGCGCTGGCCTTTGTTCGCAAAACGCTGGGTGACGGCCATCAACCCGTGGTCTTGGCCGCCTGCCATAGCCCCAGCTTTGAGCTGGTGGCGGCCCTGTCCACCGCCGGCGTCGCCATGCGGGCGCACCCCAGCTTCCTCAAGTTGGCCGCGGTTTACGAGCACGCGGGCCTGGGCAAGCTGCCGCTCGCCCGCTTCAGCAAGAACTTGGGGCCGCAGGAGGCGTTGCTATGGCCGGTGCACGCCCGCGGCGCGGCCGCGCTGTCGCATCTGCCGCACCCGGTTTTCGCCTTGGCCTCGGGGTTTGCGGGGCAGCCCGCTGTCATGGAACGGGCGGGGGCCTCCGTGGCCTTACAGCTATGTCCCCAAAGCGACGGCCGCGACCTGCTGGCCTACGTAAAAGCCTGCGGCGCGCGTCAGGTGGCCACCATCAATGACCTGGAAGGCCGGTTTGCGGCGCTCTTGCGCAGCCAAGGCTTTGACGCCTACAGCTTGGGTCCCCCCGCCCAAATGCCACTTTTCACCCCCGAAACCCAACTGTAACCGCAATGGTTGACCGCTTCGGCACAGCCGCAGTGGAACCCTGCGCCGATCCGGGCTAGAAATAGTCATCGTGCCGTTCAACCTCACTATGTCCGAAATCGCCGTGGTGCTGATTTTGGCGCTGATTTTTTTGGGGCCCAAAAAGCTTCCTGAGTTGGCCTCGGGCCTCGGAAAGATGATCCGGGAGATCAAAAAGGTCACGGCGGGCGTGAAGCAAGAGATCCAACTCGACGAAAACGTTCGCAAGCCCTTCGAGGAGCTGCGAGAAGCGCTCACCTTGCCGGCTGAGGAGCTCAAACGCCGGGACGAGTGGAAGGCCGAATGGGAAAAGCGCCAGCAAGAGGACGCCGCCTTGGCCGCTGCGAATCCCGAAGGCAGTGAGGCCGATCAGCATTCAGGCGAAGCGCATGACCACGTGGACGAGTTCCATCACGAAGGTCCCAGCGACGATCCCACCGATGTCCGCGACGCCAGCCTGGCAAGCGGCGCCTCGGTTAACGAAGCGCAAAAATCCACCGCGCCCGCCGCCTATGAACGCACAAGCTACGCAGGCGCGGCCACGAGCGGGCCAGGCCCAAACAGCGACAAAACCATCGCCACCGAGTCCCCCAGCGAGGCATTGGCGGACAAAACCATGATCTCGCCCGCGCCTACGGCCCCCGCCTTCCGTCTTCCCACAGCGCCGCCCGCTGGGGCTGTGGCCTCGAGTGGACGCACCGACCGCACCGACCCCTCCAATCGCACAATGATGGGCGTGTCGCCCGCGGGTTTGCCCGCGCGTTCGGCGGCCCGGCCCACGCCCCCGCCTCCCCCTCCCGCCGCATCCCGTTTGCCCGCGCCGAAATTGGCGTCGCGTTTGGTTCCCCAGCCCGAACCGCCCGCGGACTCATCCCCTACGACCCCGCCCCCTGACGGCACCACCCCCAAAGCCTGACCGCCGGATCGCCGGATCCCCTGACTTCATACGGAGTTTCCCCTTGAGCGAATCAAGCACGCCGCCCTCCGACGAGGAGCCCCAAGACATCGACCCCGCCGAAGGTGACGACAAGCGCATGTCGCTGTTCGAGCACTTGGCTGAGCTGCGGCAGCGGCTGCGCAACGCCTTCATTGCGTTTGTGTTGGCGATGATTGTGGCGTTTGTGTTCAACAAGCGGCTTTACGAAATTCTTACCCGCCCCGTGCGTGTTGCAATCAAACACGCCAACCAAGAAGTTCGCTTCGTGATCTTGGCGCCCAGCGAAGCGTTCTGGGTTTATTTCAAGTTGTCAGTGTTCGTAGGGTTGCTGATCGCGGCGCCCTTGATCTTCTGGGAGCTGTGGAAATTTGTGGCGCCGGGGCTCTACAAAAAAGAGAAGAAGCTGGCGTTGCTGGTGGTGGGATCCACCGCGTTCTGCTTCTTGGGCGGCGCGCTGTTTGGCTACATGGTGTTGATGGAGCCTGCGATCTATTTCTTGGTTTCACTTACAGAAACCGTTCCCGCCGACGCTGTGGCCGGCATTCCCGACTTAGAAATCGACCAGATGATGTCGATGGAAAAAGTGGCGGGTTTTGCCACCATGATGATGTTGGGCTGCGGCGTGGCTTTCGAGCTGCCGGTGGTCGTGAGCGTCATGGGCGCCATGGGCATTGTGTCGGCCAAGAGCCTGTGGAATTTCAACAAATACTCACTGGTCTTGTCGGCACTTTTGGGCGGCATTCTCACGCCGGGTGGTGACGTGGTGTCGCAGCTTCTGCTGGCAGGGCCCATATTCGCGCTCTACAACGTTTCCATCTTGGTCGTGTTACTGATTGAAAAGGGCCGCAAGAAAAAAGAAGCCGAAATGGACGCCGAATACGGCAGCGAACCTTTCGAGCGATAGGGCCTGCCGCGCATGTCCTCGACGCGCCTACTTGTTCTTGGCGTGACTCGGCTGTTTCAACCCGTGCACGGATACGACGTGCGGCGCGAGCTCTTGTCATGGCGGGCGGACCAGTGGGCCAATGTGGCACCGGGCTCGATCTACAACGCACTCAAATCCATGCAGCGCGACGGCTTGTTGCGGGTGGTGGGCACCGATCAAGTGGGTGGGCGTCCTGAGCGCACCACCTATGAGCTAACCGCCGAGGGTGAACACGAATTTCAGAACTTGCTGCGCGAAACCTTATGGGACGTGCAACAGCCGGTTGACCCGCTCATGCCGGGGCTGGCGTTCATGCGGGCGGTAAACCCGGACGAACTCAAAGCGGCGCTGGAACATCGGATCAATCAGGTTCGCGGCATGATCAAGGCTTCCGAATTTGCCGCCGCGCAAATTCCCAACGAAACCGTTCCGGCGCACGTACGCGAGCTTTACCGGCTTTCGGCTGCGCGGCTGGAGGCCGAGATCCCGTGGGCAGAGGCGCTCATCAAACGACTTGACGCCGGCGAATACACGGGCGGGCCCCTCTCGCTTCCGACGCGCCGCGCAGCCGGAGTCGGCCCCCCCTGCAGACCTCGTCCCATGGATCCTGGGCCTGAGGGGGCCGCCCCTACGGCACCCCATCGCAAATCCGGCGCTTGACGGCGCTTGATCAAATTTGAATAATCCCCCCGCTCCTAGGCGGGGACGATCTTTTGCTTCGATCCGCTCGTCAGCTTGGAGTCTCACCCACGTCCAAGGTTTCTCCAAGGCCCCTCGAGGGCGGTAAGCGATCGTCATGAGCCACATCGTATCCATTCGCAGCGCGACGAAAAATTACGCCCTGGGCAAGATCCAAGTGCCCGCCTTGCGCGGCGTGGACCTAAACGTTGAACCAGGCGAGTTTTTGTCGATCGCCGGCCCTTCGGGCAGCGGAAAAACCACCTTGCTGAACCTCATCGGCTGCGTCGATACGGCCTCGTCCGGCATCGTGGAAGTCGCGGGCAAAGACACCTCGAAACTGTCAGAGCGCGATCTAACCCGGCTGCGCTTGGAAACCATTGGCTTCATCTTCCAAAGCTTCAACTTGGTGTCGGTGCTGTCGGTGTTTCAAAACGTGGAGCTGCCGTTGTTGCTGCAAGGGCGCTTGTCATCCGCGGAGCGCAAAATGCGTGTGACCACGCTTTTGGATCGCGTGGGCCTGCATGAACACATCTATCACCGCCCCACAGAGCTTTCGGGCGGTCAGCGCCAGCGTGTCGCCATCGCGCGCGCCCTGGTTACGCGCCCTCAGCTTGTGTTGGCCGACGAACCCACCGCCAACCTCGACTCGGTCACCGGCCAAAACATCTTGGACTTGATGAAAGAGCTAAACCGCTCGGAAAAAACCACCTTCATCTTCAGCACCCACGACGCGCGGGTGATGTCGCACGCAAGCTCGGTGGTGCGGTTGGCGGACGGCAAGGTGCAAGACCGGATTTCGGCGGCCGAGGCTGTGCAAGCGGGCATTGGTGATGTGGCCACCCGCGCGGGAGCGCACTAATGCGTGCGTTCGACACCTTCGCCATCTTGTCGCGGATGGCGCTACGCAATCTATTTGCCAGCCGCTGGAAAACGCTGATCGTGGGCGGCATCATCATGGGCGGTGCGTTCTTGGTGGTGGTGGGCACATCGCTGCTCGACAGCTTGGATCGCTCGATGAGCCAAAGCATCATTGGCTCGGTGGCGGGGCATGTGCAGGTATATTCGGCCAAATCCAAAGACGAGCTCACGGTGATGGGCAGCATGGACATGGAGGGCCCCGATCTAGACGCCCTTGATGACTTTGCCAAAGTGCGCGACACCTTGATGCAGCTGCCCAACGTGAAGGCCGTGGTGCCCATGGGCATCAACGGGGCCATCGTCACTTCGGGCAACACCATCGACGTGGAGCTCGCGAAGCTGCGCGACTTGGTTCGCAAACGCGAAACGGCCGAGGGCAAAGCCGCCACGCAGGCTGCCTACAATGCGCAAAAACAGCACGTGCGCCAAATCGTAGAAGTGTTGGCCCAAGACGTGCGCAACATCAAAACCCTGCAAGAGGACGGTGCCCTGCCTCCTGAAGACGAAGAAGCCGTACGGAGGGCCGCCTCGCCCGGGTTCTGGGAGCAATTCGATGCACAGCCGCTTGAGTCACTTGAATTCATGGAAAATCGACTGGCCACGCTGGCCGCCGACGCCGACATGTTGTTCCTACGTTATGTGGGCACGGACCCCAAGGTGTTCGCGTCGGCGTTTGATCGCATGCGCATCATTGATGGCGAATCGATCCCGCCGGGAAAACGTGGGTTCTTGTTCTCGAAATACACCTACGAAGAGCAGGTGAAGCTGAAGACCGCCTTGCGCCTGGACAAGATCAAGAAGGCCATTGACAACCTGGGCTCAAAGATCGCGACGGACGCCGAACTGCAGCGGTTTGTGCGCGAAAACAGCGCGCAAACCAAAGAGCTTTTGCTGCAGCTGGATCAGATTGAAACCGATGCGTTTCGGGTAAAGCTGCAGAAGTTTTTGAACAGCTCGGAGGCCGACGTGGGCAAGCTGTTGACAACCTTCTTTCAAACCACGGACGAAAACTTTTCCACCCGCTATGATTTTTTCTATCAGCAGCTTGCACCGTCATTGGATCTGTACCGCGTGCGCATTGGCGACACGTTGACCATCAAAGCCTTCACCCGCAGCGGCTATGTGCAGTCGGTGAATTTGCGGGTGTACGGCACCTTTGAGTTTCAAGGCTTGGAAGGCTCTCCACAAGCGGGCGAGCTGAACCTCATGGACATGGTTTCGTTTCGCGAGCTTTACGGGTTCCTCACCGCCGACCGGCGGAAAGAACTTGAAGCCTTGAAGGCGGCTTCTGGCTCAAAAGACGTCAGCCGCGAAGAAGCTGAGGAGGTTTTGTTTGGCGCGCCGCCCGAGCCCGAACCAGAAACCCGCGACGTGCAGGCCAGTGCCACCGGCATGATGGAGGCACAAGCCGCGCTTGATGGCCTGGCTGGCCGCTTGGCGCGCGAGAACCTTGCCGATCGCATGTATGACCCCAAACAGCTTGAAACCGGAATCGTTTTGAACGCGGCCGTCATACTCAAGCAGGCCAAAGCCAAAGACATTCAAGCGGCCATCAAGGACATTGAAGCGCTGTCCGCACAAAAAGGCGTGCCGCTCAAAGCCATTTCATGGCAGCAGGCATCAGGAATCATCGGGCAATTTGTCACCATGATGCGCATGGTGCTGTATGTGGCGGTGCTGATCATCTTCATCATTGCTTTGGTGATCATTAACAACGCCATGGTGATGGCCACCTTGGAGCGGGTGCAAGAGATCGGCACCTTGCGCGCGGTGGGGGCGCAGAAGCGCTTCATCTTGGGCATGCTGCTGGTGGAAGGGCTGCTCATTGGAGCGGTGTTCGGAAGCCTGGGGGTTGTGGCTGGTGCCGCGCTGGTGGCCGCTGTGGGCGCCAAAGGCATTCCCGCCTTCAATGATGTGGCCACATTCTTCTTTTCGGGGCCGCGATTCTATCCGTTCCTGGCCACGTCGAATCTGGTGGGCGCGCTTGCCATCGTGTTCTTCGTGAGCTTGCTCTCAAGCCTTTATCCCGCGTTCCTGGCCATGCGTGTAACGCCACGACAAGCCATGCAGTCGGAGGAATAACCCATGACCAGCCTGTTAGTCACGCTCAGAATCGCCGCCGCCAATCTACTTCAACACGGGCGGCGAACCCTTTTCCTCGGCACCGCGATTGCCGCCGTAACCACCTTGTTGGTGCTGCTCAACGGCCTATCGGCTGGCGTGCGGGACAGTTTGGTTCACACGGCCACCACGCTTTCCACGGGCCACGTGAATGTGGGTGGCTTTTTCAAAGTCACATCAGGGCAATCCGGCGCCGTGGTGACCGGCGTCAAACAATTGCGCCCAGTGGTGCAAAAGGCGGTGCCCGAAATGGCCTTCATGGTGGAACGCGGTCGCGGATGGGCCAAGATCGTTTCCGACACGGGATCCACGCAATCGGGCATCAATGGCGTTGACGTCCGGCAAGAGCCGGAATTTAAGAAGGTGCTGTCGCTGTTGTCAGGAAATCTGGACGAGTTGGCCCAACCCGACACCATTCTGCTGTTTTCTGGCATCGCCGAAAAGCTGGACGTGAAGGTGGGCGACGCCATCACCATATCGGCTCAAACCACCCGTGGGGTGAACAACACCATCGACTGCCGGGTGGTGGCCATCGCCAAAGACGTAGGGCTGCTTTCAAAATGGAATTCGTTCGTGCCTTCTGAAACCCTGCGCCGGCTCTACCAGCTGCGCGATGACTCAACCGGTGCGCTGCACATCCATCTTCAAGAAAAGCACATCGACCAAAGTGCCCAAATTGCTGCCCGGTTGCACACGCAGCTCGAAGCCGCCGGCTACAAAGTGATGGAACCGGCGTCGCAGGCGTTTTGGATGAAGTTTGAATCTGTGAACCGCGAAGCTTGGACAGGCCAAAAGCTGGATGTCTCTACATGGAAGGACGAACTTTCCTTTATGTTGTGGACGCTTAGCCTTTTGGATGGCCTTACCGTCGTGATGATCATCATTTTGATAGCCATCGTGGTCACCGGCATCATGAACACCATGTGGATCGCCATCCGCGAACGCACACGCGAGATAGGTGCTTTGCGCGCCATAGGCATGCAACGCGGAGGTGTTTTGCGCATGTTTTTGGCTGAGGCCTTAATGTTGGGACTGGCAGCAACCTTGATCGGAAGTTTGTTGGGCGCGGCCATCGCCCTGGGCATCAACAGCGCCGCCATTGATGTGCCCATTTCCGTCCAGCTGTTCTTGATGTCAGATCAGCTACGCATCTTGGTGCAGCCAAGCGCATTGGTGTCCGCCATGGCGCTGATAACCTTGATCACAGTGCTCGCCTCGTTCTATCCCGCGCTACGCGCCGCACGTCTGCGTCCCGTAGAAGCCATGTCTCACTTTGGATAACCAAAACATGATCACCCGCAAAACATTTCTTAGATCCGCCGCCGGGTTTGCGTGCCTGAGCTCTTTTCCTTCGGCACATGCGCAGACGGGCATGAGCCAAAAGGATATGGTCGATATCCTCAAAGTGGTTGACGATCGCCAGCGCAACTCCGGCGATTGGCAATCGTTGGCCTATATCGAGCAAAAGGAAAAGGGCAAGGTGGACGTGGTCTACGAAGCGCTGGTGTTTCGGCGTTCGGCAGATCAGAAGTTCATGATCGTTTTCGCCAAACCAAAGGCTTCCCAGGGCCAAGGCTACCTTCGCCTTGACAAGAACCTTTGGTTTTACGATCCGGCGGTGGGCAAATGGGAACGCCGCACCGAACGCGAACGCATCGGCGGCACCAACTCACGTCGCTCCGACTTTGACGAATCACGTTTGGCAGAAGAGTACGATCCCGAGGATGCGGGCGAAGAAAAGCTGGGCGCTTTCACGGCCCAAGTGATGAATCTCAAGGGCAAACCCGGCTTGGATTTGGCGTTTCCGCAAATCAAGTTGTGGGTAGACAAAGCCACGCGCAACGTCTTGAAGCGCCAAGAGTTTGCGCTGTCCGGGCGCATATTGCGCACCTCGTATTATCCCAAGTGGAAGAAGCTCTACAGCGAATCGAAAAAGGGCGACATTTGGTATCCGCAGGAGATTCGGTTTTACGACGAAGTTGAAAAGGCCAACTCAACGTTGATCTTGATCAAAAGCGTAGATCTCAAGTCGCTGGAGCCAAATTTGTTCACGAAGGCGTGGTTGGAGAGCCGTTCGCGATGAAATCTGCGCCCTGGGCACTACCGCTGGCTGCGGCGTTGGTGTCCACAACGGCGTTTGCGCAAGCGCCTCGCCCCTCGGAAGCCGACATGTTTGGGCCCGAGCCTCCCGCGGCCGAAGGGGCCGAACCAGCCCCTGACGATCGTCCCGCCGAAACCGAGCTGTTTGGGGCCCCTCCAGATTCGACAGAAAATGAAGCGCCACCAGCCTCGGACAGCCGCGATGATCGCGTGCTGGGCTCGCTAGACGCCCCACCGCAATTGTCCCCCGATGTGGCGCCCGCCGATCCGCTCACCATCGGGGGGCAGGTGTATTTGCGCCACTTCTCCAGCGCGCGGCAAGGCGACGGGCCTTCCGATTGGTCGTTCTCAACCCCCACCTTGGTTGACGCTTATTTCGACGCGCGGCCCAACGATCGCGTGCGCGCATATGTGTTGGGGCGCATGTCCTACGATCCCACTTTGGCGGATGCCGCCACCGCAAACCAAAGCTCGCGGCAAGTGGCGGGAACCGGCTCGATTCAAGGCAGCCCCAGCCTTTCAACTTTGTTTCAAGTGCCCACGCGCGGGCCGCGGGTGATCTTGGATCAGTTGTGGCTGCGCTTTGATCTTGGCCATCGTGTGTTTGTTACGGCAGGCAAGCAGCACGTGCGCTGGGGCACGGGCCGGTTTTGGATGCCCAGCGATTTTCTGCACATAAGACGGCGCAACCCGCTGGACGTTTTCGACGCGCGCGCAGGCACCACGATGCTGAAGTTTCATATGCCCGTTGAGGA
Source organism: Polyangia bacterium (assembly GCA_038257535.1). GTDB lineage: Bacteria > Myxococcota_A > Polyangia > Fen-1088 > Fen-1088 > JAGTJU01. The sequence continues at coordinate 13,990 of JBBSJE010000023.1, read as the reverse complement.
GCTGGGCTGGAATTTCTATGCCTACGCGATCACCGAATCGGTCACCACCACGTCGAACCTGGGGGCGCTGGCAGGTGCGGCCCGCGGCGAATTCGTGCTGGGCACGGCAGAGCTGGGCCTAGGGGCGCTTGTGCAGGGGAATCGGGCCCCCAAACTTCAGGCCGACATTTCCACAGGCCTGGGCCCCTTCGATGTTTATGCGGAAGTGGCCTTGCGGCAAGGCAGCGAGATAGATCGCGTGCGCTACAACCCCGACGCCACCATCGCGCCCCCACCCCCTCTACAACCCTGGCAGTCAGAGGCCGAATGGCAGCAGAGTTTCCTTCGCACGGCCGTAGACACGCTTTACCCCGTCAACCAAAGAGACGGCATGAAAGCACAGGCTGTGGGCGGATTCACGTATCAATATCAATACGCCGACCGCGACGTGTTGATCCTGGGCGGCGAGTACTTCTACAACCCCCTTGGCTACAACGACACAAACGCCTACTTAGGCTTGGTGTTGCCGCGCAGCCAGCCCTTGGTTGATCCCGCCACCTTCTTTTACCTTGGTCGACACTACGGGGCGCTCTTCGCTTCTTTGCCGGCGCCGTTTAACTGGGACCTCCACAGCTTTACAGCCTCAACGCTGGGAAACATTTCCGATCAAACCTTCATTAGCCGCATCGACTACACCTACACGCTGCTGACGCACGTGCGGTTCGAGGCGTTCGCGTCTGTGCGCTACGGGCAACGCGCGGGTGAATTCCGTTTCGGCGTCACCGCACCCGAGATCATGGGGCAAACGCTGTTTGCGTTTCCACCCACCGCGTTTGACCTTGGCTTGGCCATACGCGTTTCAATTTGAAGGCGCGCTTAACAGCCTCTTCACAACCTTCTCAAGTTGTGCGCGGCTTTTGTATCCCCAGAAGGTCTGCGCGGCCTGCCCGCTTTGGTCCAAGATCACCAAATGCGGCAAGTTCACCACTTTGAAGCGCTCGGCCACCCGCCCGCCTGCGTCCGCAACCAACACGGGGTATTCGGCGGGATGCTGCTCTAAAAACGTTTTGAGCTCGGGCATATCAAGATCTGTGTTGATGCTAATCACCTCAAAGCCTTGTTCCACCCAAGAGGCGCGCAAGTCCGCCAGCACGGGCGCCAGCTTCAAACACGGCATACACCAGCTGGCCCAAAAATCCAGCAGCACCACTTTGCCTTTGTAATCGCCCAACGACACCATGCCGCCTGCGCCGTTGGCCCGCTCAAGCGTGAACGCCGGAACCGCGTCGCCCGCGCCAAATGGCTTCACCGCGTGCGCGTTTCGCAGCACCCAGGCGCCATTGACCACACCCGCCACGGCCAACACCGCGGCAAGGCCCGACGCCGCTGGCACCCACCGCCACCGCGGCGCCTGGCTTATCGGCACCACCGACGTCGGCGTCCCCGGCACCCGCGCGCGCGCCAACCGCAGCGCCAACACAAACACCACCAACGCCCAGCCCACCGCGAGTGTCGAGCCAGTTTGGTAGGCGCCGCGCGACAGCGGCCCCATAAACGCATCTAGAGCCAACACGCGCTCCAACCCGCGCACGGCAAAGAATGGCACATAACACGCAGCCCCCAGCTCCACATCGCGCGATGGATCACGACGACCTCGGCCCGCGAAGATCGTGATGCCCAAGGCGGCCGGCAACACAACCACCCCCGCTTCACGCAATGCGATCGACGCCAGCTGCAAAAGCCGCCCCAAAACATCGAACAAAGGCAAATGCGATAGCCCCAGCAGCGCTTCGACAAGGTCGCGCATCCAAAAACACAGCACGCCCAGCAAGGCCAAGATTACAGCGTCCCGAAGACCGCCCCCCACAGCATCAATGCGCGCCAGCGCGCGCTGTGGGGCCACCAGCACGTGCCCCACGCGCGCAGCAAAACTCCAAGGCCTGCTCTCGGAGGGCGTTTGCAATGGCGAAACCGCGGGATCAGTCACTGCGTGGCGCCCACCAAACGACGGGCGGTGTTGGAAAGCGCCGCGGGCACGTTCTTCGATTTGGACACCTTCTTAAGATCGTTCTTTGCCAAGGTGTTCAAAAAACGCATGGCAATGGTCAGAGGGCATTTCGGGTTGTTCACCAACGCCCAGCGGGTGGCGTAAAGCTTCGTGCATTCGCGCGAATTCGCGATGTAGCGGATCACGTCTTCATGCACCGCTTTGTTGCCTGCGGCCGAGATCACTTCAGAATCTGTGATCATCGGGGACTTGATCACCGCCATACACACAAGACGGTTTGAATCTCGAATCAAGTTGGCACGGCAATAGGAATTGCCAAACGTAGCCAAACGAATCTTCTCGTAAATTTTCAGTTTGGAAAAATCAATAATCGCCGATTTTCGCTCTTCGGGCTTGGCTTCGGCTTTTGGCTTAGGTGCGGCGGGTGCCGCTTCGTCGGAATCGGCGTCGGGTGCGGGCGTAAGCTCAGGCTCAGCGTTGGCCGTGACTTCAGCAATCTGCGCAAACACCTGATCGGCTTGCGCATCCAACGCTTCAGGTGATTGGCGAATCTCCTGAACCATTTCGTCGAAGCCCGGCACATCAACCGTCACGCCGTTGCGCGCGCATAGCTCCAACGCGCGATTGACCGAGGACATGCGCGCCGCTTTGTTGCCGAACAACGCCTTCACAATGGCGGGTGTGCGCAACAGGCGGGTTTCGTTTTGAAAGATGATGTCCACCAGCCGCTCAGGCAACCGCGCCGCCAACACACAAAACGTCGCATCGGGTGTGTGTGCGTTGTAAAGCAGGCCTTCAATCGCTTCCACCCGATGGTCGGGCAAACGGGTGCCGAAAAAGTGCAGCACAGGCGCCGGCAGCGACTCCTTGACGAAGTTCAAGAGCATGGGGTCGGGCAGATTCATCGGCGCCGATTGCGCGGCGCTGGCCACGGCAGGATCGGCATCAAAGGACATTTGATAAACGGCGGTGGCGAGATCAGCCGGGCGCAACGGCGCAATGCCTCGAGCCGCCATAGTCTTCGCGGCGGCGGCGCTGGACATAAGCTTTTGCAGCGGCGCCGTTAACATTTCGGGCGGCAACGGCGCCGTTAATTCAGCCGGCACAAGGGAGTCAGCTTCGGTTTCTTTCATAAATAATCCGCAAACCCGTGAGGGTGAGAAATTCGTCGTGATCTTCAATGGTGGAGGACTCCGCCGCCACAATCGCGCCCAAGCCCCCGGTGGCCACAATCTTGGGCACAAAGTCGATCTCGCGGCGAATGCGCTCAACGAGGGCGTCCACCATGCCCGCGTAACCGAACACCAAGCCCGACTGAATGCTGGACACGGTGTTTTTCCCAATCGCGGTGCGCGGCCGAATGATTTCCACGCGCGGCAACTTGGCGGTGGCGCGAAACAGCGCTTCGGCGGCCGTCATCAGGCCCGGCGAAATGATGCCACCCGCGTATTCGCCTTTGGGCGTGATTACATCGAAGGTGGTGGCGGTGCCAAAATCCACCACCACGGCGCCTGCCCGGTACCTATCAAAGGCCGCAACGGCGTTGACGATGCGGTCGGCGCCCACTTCTTTGGGGTTGTCGTAAAGCACCGGCATGCCGGTTTTGATCCCCGGGCCCACCACCAAGGCCGGCTGCGCCAAGTGACGCGCGAACAGCCGCTCAACCGCATCGGTGGCCGGCGGCACCACGGACGATATAATGCCCGCTGTGATGTCTCCCAAAGCCATGCCTTCAAGCTGCAACAGGCCCCCCAGCATGGCGCCCAATTCGTCGGCGGTGCGCCCCACGCGCGTTTCCACGCGGAAATGCCGGCGCAGTTCCGCACCTTCAAGCAAACCAAACACGGTGTGGGTGTTGCCTATGTCAACAGCCAGAAGCATAGAGTTTTCATTGTACCTCACGAAGTCCAAGGCGGCGGTGGCGCGCGCGTTGATTTCGCGGCGATCACCGGTGCGGATGCGAGCGCTGGGGTGGGCGCTGCTGGGCCTTCTGTTGGCCCAAGGTTGCAAAACCAAATCCATCATCGACAACCCCGACGAGCACGGCAAGCTCAACGAAATTTCGGCCAACCTCGAAAAGGCGTTTGGCAGCCGCCCGCTGCCTGGCGCCGATGAACCGGTTGGCTTCGCCGAACGCTTGCGCAACTGGGTAGACTTTCGCGAATGCGCCGTGAAAACCTATGTGGCGCGCCACACAGCCACCGCCAAAGCGCGGGAAAAAGGTTTCGAGCGCCCCACCCCCCACGCCAGCATTGGCGACGAAACCGTGGAAGAGTGCGCCGTTCAGGCGGCCGTGGCCAAAGAGCGACGCTCGTACTGCGAACGTTTAGAAGTGGACTTCCGCCGCGCCGACGGCCTGCCCCCGCTCTCGGCCATGCGCTGCTGGGACACGCGCGCCCGCGTGCTGGGCCTTCCACAAGAATGCCCGCTTCAGTGGCTGCCGTCGGGCGCCGTGGGCCGCAACGCCGAGTGTTTGGCCATGGCACTGCGCGATGACAGCTTGTGCCCATTTGCGCCCTCGGAGGAGCGCTGTCGGGCCTTGGTGATGGGTGACGTGGACCTTTGCCACCTGGCCCCCCCCGACTGTCGCGCCGCCGTGGCGTATTGGGAAGGCCTTGTGCCCAAAAGCACCAACCCCCGCACTTTTGATCACGCCGATGTGCAGCTGGCGCCGCCGCCGGTCACGATCAACGACGACAAAGCCGCTCCGAGCGCGGGCCTAAAGCTTCATCTGACGTACCTGGGCAGCCAACAAGGCAGCGCTCGCTTTCAAGTGCAAGCTCCCTTGGACGCGCTGGGCATTTCGTGGCCCTCGCCTACAGCTCCCATGCCGCCAGGGCTTCCGCCCGAAGACCGCCGCTGGGGCATCAAAATCAACGACGTGATCCCACCCGCGCTGGCGGCCAAAGCCGCCGAGATCTCCTTCGTGGGTGATGAGGTGTCGTTGCGCTTGGTGTTTCAGCCCGCAGGCACCAGCGCGGCCACTTTGCCGCTACGCCCCCCAAGCCCCACGGCACCGGCCACGCTGGTGTTGGTGCTGACAAACGCAAAAGGCGAACGCCGCGTTTGCCAGCCCAGCGACGAAACGAAAGGCAGCCTTAGTTTTGAGGCCAAGGGCACAAGCGCGGGCAGCTTCGTTAACGGGAAAATCGAAGCGGAGACGTTCCCCTGCGACGACGGCTCCACAGCCAAATTGCAGGGTGCCTTTCGCGTGGCGATCACGAACGTGCGGTAGTGAGAGGCAAATGAACGTCGGCTAGGGAGCTACGTTTATCGATGTTGTCTGGGTTGCTCAAGTTGTGCACGGGATTCTCTTCCCAAAACTTCATTGATGGCGTCGTTAAGCAGTCGGCTCAGGCACCACCAGGTTTGCTTTGCCCTTGGAATTGACTCTCGTTGTTTAGAGGTGTTCCCAGCACCTCTTCTACAATGAGCTGGCAGATGTAAGACCGCGGATAAAGTAGGATAGGAATAGCACCGAGATTGATCAGTTCCAGTGTGATGCGACCCCGGAACCCAGCGTGAATGGTTGGCGCAGTAAAGTGCACCAACAGACCACAGCGCGCGAACGAGCTGCGCCCTTCGACTCTCGCCGCCAGTGACACTTTTCCCGGGACTATCGGCAACTCCACACGCTCCAGCGTATTGGCAAGGACAAGCTTGCCAGGCATTAGGGAGTACGGCTGATCTTCTGTAATCTTTCGACTGCTGGAATTTGGGCCAAACAAGTTGGCAAACTTGCCTCGACGAAGATCGATGTTCATAGCGAGGCCGTCATTGAACCATGAGACCTCATCTCCTAAACGTAGATCAAGTGCGCTTGTTCCGTAGGGCCACTCGGAGTCCGGATCGTCCTCTGGATTTCGCGGCCTCGGTTCAGGGTCGATAAGCAGTCTACCCTCGTCCAGCGCCGCAAAAATGGCACTGTTCGAGAGGATCATTTGGTTTCTACCCGTGACTTGTTTACCGGAATGCTGATTGGTTCCGACGTAGGAAGCGTAGCCCAAACCAAATTGCCAACAGCGCGATACTCCACACGCACACGGTTTGTTTCGCGCTCGACGTCGCCGGCAGGAACGAAATATGACTCCCGCGTACCGTTGCTCCTCGACACGACCACAGCCATCTCATCGCTGAACATGCCTCGTTCAACGCTGTCACACTTCAGCCACCCCGAGTTATTCATACCTGAAAATTACTTGCGCATCCGTTCAGTGTCAAGTTCTCAATACAGCACCTCGGAAAGCAGTGGGCGCGCTTTCACAGAATCCCACGTACCGTAGATTTCATCGGGGGACAGCGCCGCGCCCAAGCTCACCACCTGCACGGAACCACCTACGGCGGCCACCCGTGTCCCACCCCTGCTGGTCGTTGCGACTATGCACGGTGATGCGCCGCTCCCGATGCGAAACGACGATGTAGTCGCGCAGGCTAGAGATGGTGCGATAAAACGCGAGCTTTTCGTTTGTGTCGTATTCCTCGGAGGAGTCGCTCGTCACTTCCACCAGCACTGAGGGATTGATGGCCGTGGCCCGGGGGCTGGGCGTGTGTTGTTGAAGCGCCCCACAAATGACGGCCCCGTCTGGGAACGTCGCCAGACCAACGGCCTTTACGTAGATTCGCAGATCCGACGCTGCACACGGTACGGACGATTGCCGCCGAGGGCGTTGCCCAAAACACGAAGCACTTCAGCAGCCAGCGCAGAGTGCTCTTCTGAGCCACCTGCCATGGCATAAATCTCACCGTCCAAAAACTCGTGCTTGGTGGGACTCGACTCTTCGAGCGCCACGTAGTCCGCGTAGGTGTACCGATGAAGGTGCCGAGCCGGACACATAGATGGCTTCCATCATAGCACTGGGGGTCAGGCCCAGCGCCAGAGCGAAGCTGCGGGTTGCAGTCACAACGCACCGCTCAAACGCCAATACCCATGTTAACTTGGCGGGGCAGCAATGCCGGACTCTTCCCCCCCACAAGCTTTCCCTAGCCCCACCTTACCCGTGGCGGTGGGGGTGCGGCGGCGCTGGGTGTTTGTGATCAGCGTGGCGGTGTTGCTGGCGGCGGCGTTGTTGCTGTTCGGCGTGTTTTTCGCACTGGATTTGGCGCAAACGTCTGAAGGGGTTTCGTTCAGCAGCGCGGGCCGGCTGTTTTTTGCTTTCGACATCGAGACCCTGCAAAACACGCTGGGCAGCTTGGCCCAGATCATTGTGGCGGTGTTGGGCATTGCGATCACGGTGGTGTCCATCGTGGTGCAATTGGCGGCCACGCGGTACTCGTCGCACATCGCAAATTTGTTTTTCCGCGATCGCACGAACTTGGCCATCATGGGGTTCTTTGTGGTGGCGTGTATCGATGTGGTGTGGGTGAGCTTAGGTGTTCATGGCGATTTTCTTCCCAAGGCTTCGGTGGTGGCGTCGCTGGTGGTGATCACGGGCAGCTTGCTGGTTTTGATTCCCTATTTCGCTTACGTTTTCGATTTCCTCGATCCCGCGCGCGTGATCGCACAGATCGGGCAAAGCACTTTGGAAGCGGCGGCCAAACGAAGGCCTTCGCAAGGACGCAGCACCGCCGCACGCCATGATGTGGCTGCCACCAGCCTGGAGAGGCTTGCCGACGTTGCCGTCAATTCGGTGGCCCAGAAAGACAAAGTGATCGCATCTACCGCGGTGGCCACGCTGCGCGACGTGCTCGTGCGCTACTTGAATGAGAAGCCACGATTACCGGCCAAGTGGTTTGTGGTGGGCGAGCGGCTTCAGCAAGACGCCGATTTCGCGGTGATGGCGCCCGAATCCTGCGCGCAAATTGAAGACGACCGCACGTGGTTTGAATGGAAGGGCTTGCGACAACTGCGGTTGGTGTTTGCCGAATCGCTCAAATCACTGCCTGAAGTGGCGCACAACGTGGCGGTGGCCACCCGGCGCATCGGCGAAGCGGCGGCCACAACCCAAGATCGCAAGGCCATCACCACCAGCGTGAAGTTCTTCAACACCTACTTGCGAACCGCGCTGAACGCGGGCGACGTGCGAACCGCATATAACGTTTTGAACGAGTACCGCCATTTGGCCGAAGACATCATGCAGCAAGGGCTTGACGATCTGGCCTTGGACATTGCCCGCCACTTCAAATACTACGGACAAATTGCGCACAGCATGGGTTTGGGCTTTGTAACCGAAACCGCAGCCTACGATCTTTCGGTGCTGTGTGAAAAAGCGTACGCGCACAAGAACAGCTGCCATGCAGAGCTGCTGCAAATCTTCCTGGAGGTGGATAAGGAGGCGGAAACCCAGGCCGAGGAAAAGGGCCTGCGGGGCGTGCGCAAAGCCCAAACCCGGCTGGCCACGTTTTACCTTCTGGAGGGCGAAGCCCAGCTGGCGCGCCTGATTTACGAGGACATGCGGGGCGAATCGCCGGCGCGGCTGGTGTCAATTCGCCAGGAATTGCATTTGGTAACGGCGAAGGACTTTTGGGAGGTTACCGACAGGGGCATCAATTTCGATTACCTGGAGCCGCGGCGAAAAGCGCTGTTGGACACGTATTTCGCGTGGTTCACCAACCTGCCTCCTCGGGTCTCGTAGAGCCATCATGACGCAACGAGACTTCAACCCCGCGGCCGAGCGCACGTAACTCCGCAGAACGCCTTGACTTCGGGGCGCTTTCTTCACAGAACGGAAGGCGCCGCGGAACGCATTTCGACTAAGATTCACCTACACACGCCAATCTGCCGATTCCCCCCATTTCCAGTCCCATGAGCATTGTGGAAGAAAGCTACCCGCACGACGAGCCCGACGAGAGTCTTCCCGTGGGCCGCTCGCTTGAGTACCACTTCCACGCCGACAGCCCGCGCATCCTGGTGGTGGACGACGAGCGGGTGATTCGCGAGATTCTCTCCGACTTCCTAAGCCTTGAGGGCTACATCGTGCGCACCGTGGAAGACGGAGCCGAAGCGCTCAAGGAGTTGCAGCGACGCAGCTACAACCTTGTGATCTCGGATCTGAAGATGCCCAACATGGGCGGCTTGGAGCTGATCGAAAAGATCACGTCGCTAAGTCTGCCCGTACTCACCGTGATCATGACGGGCTTTGGCACGGTGGAAACCGCTATCGAGGCGATGAAGAAGGGCGCCTACGACTACATTCTCAAGCCGTTTAAGGTTGAGGAGGTGGTTCACATCGTGCAGCGGGGGCTGGATCGTCAGCGGCTGCAGCACGAAAACATTCGCCTGAAAGACGCCCTTTCCATCTACAAAATCAGCGAAGCCATCGCCACGTCACTGTCGGTGGAGCGCATTTTGGATCTGGTGTTGGACGCCACGCTGGAGGCAGTTGACGCCGACGTGGTGACGTTGCTGCTGGAAGATCCAGGCACCGAAAACGCAAACAGCAACCCGGACGATCGCAAATACAGCGAGCAGATGCGCAAGGTTTCCCACCGCGCCACGCATCTGCGCGACGACGAGCCTGCGCCGGCGCCCAATTTCAAAGAGGTGTTGCCGCTGTTTGCCGAGGATCGCCCGCTGATCGTGCACGGTGGCCGCGTTCACCGGTTCTTGGCGGGTCCACCGCCGCAGCGTTTGGTGAGCTTTTGCTCGATTCCGCTGAAGCTGAAGGGCCGCATCGTGGGCATGTTGAACGCCTACAGCTACACCAAGGGAAACAAGTTTTCCGAGGGCCAGCGCAAGATGCTGTATGTCCTGGGCAGTCGTGCCGCGATGTCTATCGAAAACGCGCGGCTATACGAAAGCCTGGTTTCCGCCAACAAAGATCTCACCGTGGCCAACCTGTCGCTGGAGGAAAACTTCCAGCAAACCATCATCGGGTTTGCGCACGCGCTAGAAGAATCGGATCGGTACACGCGAGGGCATTCAGAGAGGGTGGCGGTGTATTCGCGGGTGATCTCGGTGGGCATGCGGCTGCCGCAGGCAGAGATCGACATGGTGGTGCGGGCGGCCTTGCTGCACGACATTGGCAAAATTGGCATTCGCAACGAGCGCCTGAACAAGCCCGGGAAACTGACACCGGAAGAGCTGGCGATGTTTCGCACGCACCCGGCCAAGGGGCGACGCATTATTGAACCGATTCCCTTCATGCGCGAGCTTCTGCCTGGCTGCTATTGCCACCACGAAGCCTGGGACGGCTCGGGTTATCCGCAGGGCCTCATGAAGGAAAACATTCCGCTTACAGGCCGCATCGTGGCCGTGGCGGATGCGTATGACGCTATGACTTCAGACCGCGCTTACCGTCGGGCGCTGCCGCATGATGTGGCGATTCATGAGATCGAACGCTGCAGTGGCGTGCAGTTTGATCGCAACGTGGTGAAGGTGTTTTTGCACCACATTGAGGAGTTTCGGAAGTTGGAGACGTCGACGGGGAAGACGATTCCGCGGTGATAAAGCAAAACCCCGGAGGGCGTGAAGGCCGACCGGGGTTTGGGGTGGGGTAGCGGCAGGCGCTACTGTTTGCAGGTGATGTCTTTGAAAGCCCAGCGGAGCTGCCAAGGAAGGGCGTAGCTCCAGTTTGCAGGCGCGTGACCCCCGCCCTTCACGACGAAGAGCTGATGAGGCATGCCCTTGGCCTTTAGCGCTGCGGTGAGCTTTTCATTCTCATCCCTCCACGTAGCGCCACACTCCGAACCATCGATCGCTCCGTCACCACTACCTTCCTGGCAACCGGCTGCCTTCCGAGCGGCATTGTTCTCTGCGATGTCGCACCCGCCGACCGCACTCGTCCACCGAATAGGCCGCGCCGGGCAGAACTGAATCTCCTTCACGTAGGTTGAGTTTTTGACTTGACACTCTGGCGTGCTCTGAATGGCGAGATTTTCTGAGTTCGCACCGTCGTTGCAGTTGGTAGCGTTCGCGCCCTTCAATCCTCCCATGCAGGTAAAGCAGACAACGCTACTCCCGCCGCCAATCGCCTTCGATATTGAATTGGTAAACAGCCAAGCAGCATCGAATGCCCACCCCGCCGTGGTGCTCTGACCGGCGATCACGCGGTAATCCGGGTTCTTCGATATCTTCCCGTACCGCCCGATGAGAGCTGGAAGCGTCGACTCCGTGAGCTTCTTCATCGTGGCCATGAAGTCGCCGCCCTCACTCACAAACACTGCAATGGTGTAGGGAATGTGCTTTTGCGCAACCAGATATTCATGGATGTTGGCAATGCGGTGAGTGCCCTTAAGATTGGTGCTTGTGAAGCCACCTAACCAAAAGCTCACTGCGACCTCACCATCTTTGGCTGCAGCGTACCCCGCTGGCCCCCCAGGCAGATAAACATCTCGCACGCCGTCGATGTTGGGATTCACCTCTCCATTGGTGTTGGGCGCCTGCATGAAGGCAGCACCATCGAGCCACCCTTGTGGGATCTCGAAAACGCCGTCTTTGTTGTACTGCATACCGCAAACCCCATCGCTCTTCATCGCGACTTCTTTGTAAACAGAGCCTGCTGGGCCGCAGGTGTGATGGCCGGGCCAGTTCGGCCGGTAAATGCAAGAAGGCTCGCACAAAACGGCATCTTTCGGAATCTGGGCATCCGGAGTTCCTGCGGGCCATGGCGGCGTACATGTGAGCTGGCCAATCATGCTGCCGCCACTCTGTCCACCAGAAGAGCCGCCTGTGCCGCCACTTTGCCCCCCCGAGCCGCCAGTGTCCCCACTTCCCCCCGAGCCGCCCGTGCCATTGCCACCCTTGCCGGCACCGCCAGCGGCCCCTTTACCGCCACTTCCGCCGTCTGCCCCCGCGCCGCCTCTGCCTGCTTCCGATCCGTCTCCGCCTTCACCCTCCCCGCCTTCTCCACCGGAACCAGCAGAGTCGTCGTTGCCCTTTCCTCCCGATTGGCAACCGTACCCTAACGCGAGGCTAAAAGCGCCTGCGGCAAACAAAGTGAACGATTTTCGAGTTAACATCTTTAGACCTCCAACAGCTCAAGAAGCAAAAACAGATTTCCGCGTGTGCGAACTTCATCGTGACCAGCTGATCTTCAAGGTGTGAAGATCGCCATAACGGGATGGGTCATGTGAACGTTGTCATCCTGATCGATGACTCGGGCGACGAAGTTATGAGCGCCTGCGGAGAGATTCTTGTAATCGTGCTGAGGCGGCTGTCCGGCCTTTACAACCGCAATCGGCTCTAGTGGCATGCTCGCCGCTGAATCGAAAAACTGAATCTCTTTCCAGCTCGCCAGGGTCTCGGCAAACTTCAGTTTCATGAGACGGCTTTCCCCTGCTTTTCCGTGCCTCGGGGATCGCTCCCAAAAAGCCTTCTTAGCGTCGAAGACGTTTACGTTAGCGCCGTTTACCATCTTTCGTTCAGCCTTGTAGTAGTCAAAGGCTTGCCAGACGAGGGCAGTCGAAGGGCCCACCAAAAAGTCCTTTTGAACTTCGGATGTCCTTGCTAATCCCTCCGCCGCCGGGGGAAATCCACTGGGAGCAAAGGGCTCTATTTGCGGAACGTCAAGCGTCATTGGACGCAGCCTCCAAAAGTGGCTCAGTCCGAGATAGCCCTTACTTTTGTCAATCGGCTTGAGAGCCGTGGTCCCGTCGTTAGCCTTCGTTCGAAGGGCAATAAGTTCCTGAAGGAAGGCGAGGTACAACGCCCAGGAATCGACGACGGCGTGCGTCTGTGGACCATGGCCCACGAGATTCCAAAGCGCGAAGCCGTCCGAGCTGCCTGGACTCGACTCAAAAAAGCGGTTATTGGCCCAGAAGTTGCTCGCCAACAACCCTCGAGGGCTGATAATTGAGTTCGCGCCAAACGTGTACGAAATGAAGCCAGGTGTCGCCCGTCCCGCAGGCGTCATCATGTAATCGTTGTAATCTTCCAACGTGCCGTCGTTCAGGCTGCCGCTAACTTTCGGCTTATCAGCGAAGAAGCCGATCAAGCGTTTGTTGAAAGCATCATCTGCCAGAGCCTGATAGGTCAACGTGTTGAGCAGGCTGTGAATGAACACAGGTACGGTGTTGAGTTCAGGCCGCCCCGTCGCGGTTGCGAGCTTCTCGATGTCGGCCTGGAAGTGCATTGCGAACTCCTTGCCCCCCCCTCGCGCGCCTCCAATAATTCCCCACCCGTAAGCGGTGGCGAAGCGTCTGAGGTGGTCAAAAAGGGCAAAATCGGCCGTTCCGTTGGGTGGTTGCCGCAGCGTAGGCGTTGCGACAATGAGGCCCTTCAGTTTATTTGCCGCGCCCACAGATGGCGGAACCCAGATGTGAATGTTCGAATCCGCAACGCTCACCACACCCATGTCAGGGATGTTTTCTGCGGGCTTGATGCTGATCTCGTCGATGAAGGCATCGGAGTCGACTGCTTGCAGACCAATCGAAAGCTCGCCGTTTACCCGCGGTACCCCGGTCCAATCGTAATTGGTTCCGTCAATAACTGTGCCTGTCGAGTCAATATACTCAGCACGTACGTTGATTGTTTTGGCGTCCTTGTCTGCACGCACCGTAATCTTCAGGGTTTGAGGCTCGGTAGATGGCTCGAAGGCCGTCCAACCATAGGCCTCGGTGCGGGTGCCGATGCACTGGGGTCCGCTCGCCGTGATGCTGGGCGCCCAGCATTTGGTATCAAAATAAATCGCATCAACGTCGGACACGCCAGGGGGTCCGTCTAAGCCATGTTGCACGCTGAAGTTAATCGTCATGCCGTCGTTGCGGTTCTTGTCTGTCGCGAACGTGAGCCACAGATTCACAAGCCGCTCTGCATGAAACTTAACAGTGGCGGTAAAGCTCTCGAACGTATCCGTACGCTCTTCATCAGGTGTCGTGTCGTAGGTGACAACCGCCGACTTGCCTTTGCTTACTTTGAGAACACCACCGCTGTCGCTGCTGTGAGTGGCCTCCATGCCTTTCGTAAACAGCTTGCCCGTAAAGTCGGAAGCGTTTTTGAAGTCGAGAGTGACGGGCAACACGCCCGTAGGTGCGGCGTACTCTTCTGGAACCGGATCAGGCGGAGGGGTCAGTGCCACCATGCCACCCATTCCGCCTGCGCCGTTCATGCCAGCGCCGTTGGTTCCG
>JBBSJE010000022.1:0-41842 GCA_038257535.1 Polyangia bacterium | reverse complement strand
TGGCTTAGGCGAGTGAGGAGTCGATGAAACGGGTTTTACTGGCTGTGGCTTTGGCGCTGGTGGTGTCTGGTGGCGGCGTTGTCCTGTGGCAATTGTCGGAGCAGAGGAGCCACACCGAGATCGATGCGCACTTGCGCGCCGAAGCGAGCACTTTGCGAAACCGCATCCTGTCTGAGCTGCGCGTGAAAGAAGCCTTGGCCGACAAGGCCGTCACGGCCATCCAGTCTCGGTCCACTGCGTGGGCGAGCCCATTAACCCCGTACCCCGCGCCCTTCGTTAAAGACGACACCACGGAGACGCGTTGGATTGCGGACCGGATCGCGGCGCTTGGATTACAGGACAGCCTTCCAAGGCACACGGCTTTCGGCTTCCTGCATGACCAGGGGCGCTCGATCACTTTCGCACCGCCAAACGAGGCGGCATTCGTTGTGCCACATCGTGGCACCGGTCTTTATAAGGCGCCTGGCACGGACCGGGTCTGGCTGGTGCGCCCCATCGCGCGTTCCGCAGCAGTTGGATGGCGGTGGAGCTCGATAACCAATGGTTCACTGACCTCGCCTTACAAACACATGCAACTTTGGTTGTTATGGGGGCGTCGGGGATAGTGCGCTCACACGGCCCCGCGGATCTGGTTGCTGGCCTGATTGATCGGCTGGGAACCAAAGGTGCGGCGCCATTGATGGCCGATGCCAACACGGGAATGGCTGGCGCGCGCGTGGGTTTAAGTGGCGATCTAGCAATCTTGGCTATGGCCAGAGAGACCAACGACATTAGGCACATTGAGAAGCGCTACGGCCAATCCAACATGTTTATGATTGCCGGCGTTGGAGCAAGCTACATTGTGTTGCTGCTATGGTTGGCCATCGCCGGCTCTTCAAAGCGGAGATCTGTCGGAACAACCGCGAAGGTGGTTCGAGAGGAAGCCGGAATGGCGCTGGCGCGAACCACTGAGGTGCAGTTGCCCCCGCGCATGGAGCCTTCATCCACTTCCAACTCGCAAGTAACGGGCCGGGTGGCCGCGAGCCCTCCGGCTCCAAACCTTCGACCGCACGCCGCAGACGTTTTGGGCCGCTACCAGATTTTGGCTCAGGTTGGCGAGGGCGGTATGGCCGAGGTTTTCAGTGCAGTGAACCTTGGGGTTGAAGGTTTCCACCGTATTTTCGTGCTCAAGCGACTTAAACAGCATCTCCGAAGTCACGACGGGGTGGTTACCCAATTCATTGATGAGGCCAAGTTGGCCGCCTCGCTCCAACACACGAACATTTTGTCCGTCCTCGATTTTGGCTGCGAGGGCGATCAGTACTTTATGGTCACAGACCATGTATGGGGCCGCAACATCGGGCAGCTAATCGAACAGGCTCAAAAACGTGGGCTGGTTGCCATTCCCCCCGAACTGGCGTTCTACGTCACGCATGAACTGCTGCAAGGCCTCCAATATGCGCATTGCCAAACGGACGCGCATGGCCACGCCCGCAACATCGTTCATCGAGATGTATCGGTAAACAACGTCATGATAAGCACGGAGGGCGATGTAAAACTGCTGGACTTCGGCATTGCCAAGGCCCATTTGCGGTCTTCGAACACAACGGAACAGGGAGTTATCAAGGGCAACGTCCTCTATATGTCTCCCGAACAAGCGCAAGGGCTTCACGTTGATCATCGGAGTGACATTTTCTCCGCGGGCCTGGTGCTACTCAGCATGCTGACCGGCCACGCGCCTTATCGGGGAACCAGTCAGTTTAAGGTGTTGATGGAAGCAGTCCGTGGCCCGCAAGACATTCATGCATTGCTGGGCATCAACGCCGATCCACATCTGGTCGCCGTTATAACAAAAGCGATCCACACCGATCCCGATTCTCGGTACCAAACGGCAGGCGAATTTGCCAGCGACTTGCGCATGTTCCAGATGTCAGATCGCTTTGCAGCGGCGCAGTTTTTGACAGCACTCTTCGGAGACCAGCTGGAACACGAAAAACGCGAGGTAGAGTTGGCGATTGCGGCTCTGCCCGCGTCTGAGCATCCTCACACCGGCTCGCACATCCAGGCACATACCGCGTAAATGCATGGCCGCAATGAGCGCTGCAGGGCGCTTCTGAGAATGTGGACCCGCTACGAATAGCTTGCGGCATAGGCTGCTGCGCGCGGTTCGGCTTGCACTACGATGCGCAAAGCTCAACCAACCAAACCACCCGAGCCTTCGTGCGCATCCGTTGAAGCGCTTGGCAAGACCGCCAAAGCCCGATCGACCCAGAGCCCCCCCGCTCTAATGTCAAATACGTGCTGGTCCGTGTCGTGCGCAGAGCCTCTCATCTTCAAAACACGCATGGTTCTTTGTAGCTCCGGCTCGCCGGCAGAGTAGTCCAGCATGAGGATGGCGTCTGCAAGCGTGGACAAGAAAGGCGGGACCTGGTTGTTCTCTGCGTGGGAGGCCGTGGTTTGAACGAGCAAGGCGCTATGACCACTTTCTCGTAGCAGCGAGGCCAGACCAACGAGAAAGATCCGGAAGCCCTCGGCCGAAGTTGAGTGTTCTATGGATGAGATGCTGTCGAGCACGACAAGGGCGGGCTTGAAGCTTTCAAAACTCCTGCGAATCTCAATCAGAAGATCTTCAGGGCTTGTGGCTTCGGGGTAAGAGCAGATGAAGCGCAAGTTGCCATGCCCTTCCGCTTCTTCCATGGGAAGACCCAGCGCCGCGAAATTGCGCAGCAACATCGCCTCAGTTTCCTCGAAGCCGTAGTAAACAACTTTTTCCCCCCTGGACGCGCCGGCGCGCGCATACATCCCAGCCAAGATGGTTTTCCCGCTTCCCGATGGACCGCGCACAATGACGATGGAGTCCCGCAACCATCCGCCTTCGGTCATGCCATCTAGGCCAGGCACGCCGCTCGAAAACCGCTGTGGTGTTGCCACAGCCGCGCGCGAGGCGGGGGCGTTGGCGTCCACTGGAAATATGAAAATCCCTCCTTGCGCGATCGTGTAGGGGTATTCGCCTTTCTTGTGTCCGCTGCGCCTATATTTGTGCACCTCAATGGTGCGACGGCGACGTTTTCCGTCAATCACGTTGCGAAGCACCAACACGAGATCGCACAAGTAGTCTTCAACGCCAAGCATGGTTGGTCGTACGTAATCGTCCGCCGCTTCGGTGGTCATCATGACGGTGACACCCAGCTGCTCAAGCGCGTGCACCAGGTGCGAAAACTGACGGCGCAGATCGAGGTCCCCGCGGGCATGACGGGTAAACAGCGCGCTTACCGAGTCGAGCACCACCATGGAAGCGGCATGCGATTTCACCAATTGGGCGATACGCGATATCAGCCCATGCACGTCAAAGGTTCCCGTGATCTGAACTGTCCCCTCAACGGACGGGCGCAGGTCGATGACCTGTAGCTGGCCGGCGGTCAGTGTCTGATCATCCGCGAGCCCCAGCAGAAATGCGGTCTGTCGCAGATCCTCCGGTCGTTCCTCCAGCGCCAGGTAAACGCAGCTGCCACCGTTTTTGACCAGATGACAAGCGACCTGCAGGCAAAGCGTGCTTTTTCCTGCGCCACTTTTTCCGGTGACAAGCGTGGTTCTGCCGGCGGGAAGGCCGCCTTTTGTGAGGGCGTCCAAACCGGGAACGCCGGTGGCAATTCTTTTCAGGGGGGATCGGTGGTCCATGTTTTGAGCGCCTCGAGAGCGGCCGGCCTACGTTAAGGGGTTGCGTGCTGAGATAATACGTATATATATAACGTGTTATGGACAGCAGTAAAGTGGGACCGTGGTGAGTCGGGCAGGAGGGTCAGAAGGTGTGCTGGGTAGGCTTTCGAGCAACCTCTACAGCCTTCGCCGGCGACGGCAGTGGACCCAAGAGCGAGCTGCCAGTGAAGCCCACCTCGCCTTGCGACCGTACCAGCATTTGGAAGCGGGGAAAGGAAACCCCACGTTGGCCACCGTCGAGCGATTGGCCACGGCCTTCGAGGTCGACCCGGTAAGCCTTTTGCTACCAACCGTGCTGATTGCCGCCCGCACACCCGGCAGACCAACGCTTAAGCCCAGAAGCGATAGCGGCTCGGTGGAAAATCGAAGGCTGCTGCTGGTCGCGCCGAAGCGAAATCTTGCGAACCAGTTGGCGTCAGACCTCGCCGCAATGGGATACGAGTCTGCGTATGCGGAGACCGGCCGGGGCGCGCTGGACATCATAGAGAAGCAGCGGTTCTCGGTGATCATCAGCAACGATCATCTTCCGGATTCACCGGGTGCCGAGATCTTCAATCGGGCGCACGAGGCTGGCTGGTTGGCCAGCACCACAGCAATTCTTCTGACGAATTCCTTGAAAAATCTTCCTCCCCCCATCATCCCGGTGCCCAAGCCACTGGATCTCGAGGCCCTCTATCAGATCCTTGCGTCCGTTCGAGGCCGCCCCATGACCAGCGAAAAGACGCGCGAGACGCACGCCATCACGTTCACCCTATTCGTAACGGGAGGCTCGGCGTTGTCGGCAAGAACGATCACAAACGTCAAGAACGCGCTGGCTGCGTTTGACCCCCGCGACTGGAGTCTCACCGTGCACGATCTAGATCAAAATCCGGCACCCAGCGGCGAAGAGATCCTCTTTACGCCTGCGCTGGTCAAAATGGCGCCCGGAGGTCACGACACGTTGCTAGGTGACCTATCTGACCCAAAGCCACTCGAACGTTTGATGTTGGAAGCCGGCGCCAGGAAGGCGCGCTGAGATGCCTCGAATGATCGATCTCAACGACGACAAGATTGGCGCGCTCACGGCGGCAATACAAGGCGGGCTCTACGTCCGCAACCCTCAGGCAAGTGTGGTACAGGTCTCGGCGGTCTTGGCCTCGGCCGTGGGGGTCCGTGCGCAGGTGACGGTGCCATGGTCTGACTGGCTCGAGCGCGTTCACCCTGACGACTTGGCCCAACTTCTCTCGGCACATGATTGGGCCCTGGCGGAACCTGGCAAGCCCGTGGAACTGGAATACCGGCTGACGACAGCTACGGGAAAAATCGAAACGGTGCGGGAGCGGGTGGTGTTCCTTCGAGATTCACCCGCACCCGAAGGGGTGTTTGCGTCTCATGTGCTGCCGCTTGCGCAGCCACGAGGCGAAACTTCGGAGGCTCCAGCAACCACCGGTCCTATACTCGCCCAGCATTCGGTCGCGGTGGTTGCCCACGAACTTCGAAACCCCCTGGCAGCGATTGTAACCGCCTTGCAGCTGATGGAGCGCAAGGCACCTGAGCACGCGACCAACGAGCGCGCGATCATCAGTCGTCAAGTTCGCAATATGACCCGTCTTGTGGAGGACCTATTGGGTCTCGCCACTCAGAAGGCCGAGCGTAGCGTTTCTGAACATGCCTTGGTGGACGTAGGTGAACTGGTAAAGCAGGCGGTGGAGATGGTGTCCGGCTCTTTGGCGGAGAAACCTCAGCATGACATCGAGGCCAAAATAGAATCAGCTTTGTTCGTTTCTGGGCAGAGCTTTCGGCTGGGTCAAGTCGTGTCGAACTTGTTGACCAACGCGATCAAGTACACGCCCAAAGGCGGCAAGATCCTGGTGGAAGCTTACAAAGACGGCCCCGATGCGGTCCAGATCGTTGTAAGCGACAACGGTCAGGGCATTCCGGCCGAACAACAAGCGAACCTCTTTCATCCCTTCGTACAAGGCACAGCGAGCGGGGTGATCGGCCGCGGCGTGGGTTTGGGTTTGGCCATCGTACAAACGCTCGTGGCCATGCACGGCGGATCGGTGAAGGTACAAAGCGCGGGACTTGGCAGCGGCAGCAAGTTCATTGTGCGTCTGCCCGCGGGGCACGAGCCCCATGCGCTTCCAAAGCCATTAACAGCCAGCGAGGCCGCTTCGCATGGTGGGCTTCCTTCCTGTGACCAAAGGCGGATTCTGATCGTCGATGACAACGTCGATGCCGCAGATTGTCTCGCCGATCTCCTCAGAACGTTCAACCACGACGTTGAGGTCGCATACGATGGTGCCGAGGCGATCCGCTGTGTCGGCTCGTTTCGACCCGACATCGCATTCGTGGATCTGTCGCTACCAGACACGGACGGTGTGACGCTGGCCAAACGAATTCAGATCGCGCCCCACAGTCAGAACGTGGTGCTCGTGGCACTCACGGGGCACGCGCTGGACGGCGATGACAGGCGCGCAGCGCAAGCGGTGTTCGCCGAGCTGACGCTCAAGCCGGCCAAAATTTCTGAAATCGTGGCGCTCATCAATAAATGGGCACCCCGCCCCTGACGGGTCGGACGTGTTGCACGTTCATGAATCCCGCCGCGGAGCAGCTGACCGGGTTTTGCTTTGAAGAGGTGTCGGGGCGCGTGCTTCACAACTTCATACATCACACGCGGCCTGACGGATCCCCGTCCCCCATGCCCGAGTGCCCGATCGATCGGGCGCTGCCCGAATCGCTCGAGGTGCGGAACCACGAAGATACATTCTTTCGCAAAGATGGGTCCCGCTTCCCGGTTGTCTGCAACGCGCGCGTGATCTACGAGCACGGGCGCGCGGTGGGCACCGTGATTGAGGTGCGCGACGTAACAGAGGACAAACGCGCCGCCGCGACGATTGACGCGCAAACGTCTGCGAAGGCGACATGTCATGCGAGAACCTTCAACATGCGCAAACTGCGACAGTTGCCCCCGCTCGATCGGCCGCTATGGCTTATATGCTGCCGATCCATGAGATAATCTTTCGTTCGGTGCCCAAGATGCTTGCCTCTCGAAACCCCAAACTTGCGTCCGGTGCGTTCATCGCTTTTTGGGGCCTTGTTCTGCTGCCTAGCTGCTGGAATTGGTCCTTCCCCGAGCGGCTTTTAAACGAGGACAGTGGCGCCCGCGATCCCGATTCCGCCGATTCAGGGGGCGCGGGCGGCGGCGATCAACTGGGAGGACAGGCCGGCAGCATCGTACCTGGAAACGGTGGAACTGGCGGACTGGGAGGCGGCGGCATGGCAGGCCAAAGTTGCCCTGCTGGATGCTCAGACAGGCTGCGTCCTGCTTGCGGCAGCGACGGCGTTTGCCGGCCCTGTGCTGCGCACAACGAATGTCCCGCGGGATTGTGCGCCCTGGATGGCACATGTCCTGCCGAATCGAGCATCGCATTCGTCAATGCAAACTGCGCCTCGGGCACAGTAGAGGATGGTTCGCGCACCAAACCGTTCTGCGGGTTGCTGGCGGCCCAAAATGATGCACGGCCATTCTTGATGCTGGCGGCCGGCACGCACCGACCCGCAACGATCACGAACGACCACCAGATATACGGCAGCCCCGGCGCGCGCGTAAGCGGTTCAGGCTGTGAAGCCATCGCGGTTAAAGATGCAGCCGAGGTGGTGATGGTGGGGCTCACCTTTCAATCGGGTGTTCAGGTTGACGGACAGGGCGCGCGCCTCACTTTGATAGGGAACACCGTGGGGCCAAGCGACTGCGTCGGGATTGAAGCCAAGGGCTCTTCGCAACTTGTTGCCGGGCGGAATTACATTACCAGCAACGCAAAGGGCGGGATCTTCGTGGATGCCGCTGGCTCTGACATCGTGAACAACATCATCGCTGGCAATGGCAGCGCAGAGACGGCTTGGGGTGGTGTTTGGCTTAAGCCTGCTGGCGGACAAAACTTTGTAAACAACACGGTGGTCGACAATCGCGCAAAGGCCTCAAACAAAGAGGAGGTTGGGGGTGTTTATTGTGCAGGCGCCGCCAATCTCCTCAACACGATCCTTTGGGCCAACACGTTTGGTAAAGCCAGTCCCCCTCCGGGGCAGCAGTGGGCTGGCGCGTGTACGATACGGTCTTCGCTGATTCAAGTGCAAAGCGGCGGCGGCGTTGATCCCGGCAATTTGAGCGACGACCCGCTGTTTGTGGGGCAGCCCGCAGGCACCCCAGCCGCCTATCACCTCACCCGCAGCTCGCCCGCTGTGGACAAAGGCAGCCCTATCGGCGCCCCGAACGTCGATTACGACGCCGAGGCCCGTTCCGACGGCAAGCCGGACATCGGCGCCGATGAAATCTAGAAGCAAGCGCCCGCTGGGGAGAGGCCGGGCACCTTAGTTGTTGCGGGCGACGGCGTCCTCTAGCGCCTGGACGAAGCGCGCGAACAGCGCCCCTTCCGCATCTAGCACCGCGGCAAGACGTTCATCACCGTCAGGCAATTTGGCCGCCAGCGCGCTCAACATCTCTTCAAGATGACGGTCTTCATCGCGCATGATGGGAGCCACGCTGACCGTTGAGCCAGAGGCCCGAAGCTCCGCTTCGTAAAGCGGATAGAACGCCTGGGCTCGAATCTCGATGACCGCGCTCGTCAGCAGGTAATTGCTTTCTGCACGCGGCTCCTCGGGCAGGGACGAAAGCACGCGCTCTGCCACGCGGTCCACGTCTTGAAAGTAGCCCTCGGCCTCGTCGCCCGCCAGCGTGTTGCCATTGTCGAAGGTGCGCACGCTGCCAGCATCGGCTTGCGCAACCGCCAGGGCCGCCTTTTTCAAGCGCAGAACGTGAATCGACTCGTCCACGATGTGTTGAACCCCCTCGAGGTCCAATTGGTCGGCGCGCCGGCTCTTCAGCATCTTCCTGACACCCACGTATTCGAGCCGCGCCAACGTGTTCAGCATCCTCGCATGCAACTGGGGAGCTGCCACGATCGTCTTGAGCAAGGCCGACAAACGCTGAGCTGTGGCGTCATTTTGTAGGGCCGACACGTAATTCTTCATTGGCTCGGAAGCTACGCGCGTCTGCAGGCATCCGCAAGCGCCATGGTACCCAGCCCATGCGTCGCGTTGCCGGGGGCGTCAGGCCTTTGGACGAGAAGCGCTCACGAGGATGGAAAAATCCTCTGTTCTGGGCACTTCGCCCAGTGCGGCCGCCAGTTCGTCGGGGGGCACCCGAATTTTTCTGGCCTGCAAATCCAGCCACGCCCCATCCACCTCCACCGTGGCAACGGTTTCATCGTGCCCGCGCTTGATCGCGTGCCGGATGCGCCACTTGCGGCCGTCTTCAGAAAGACCTGCCACCTGAAAGTCGACGCTGAGCTCATCACCCATCCGCACTTCACGTAAAAAGCGCGCCTCTTCGCGAAACAACACCGGCCCCAGCGCATGTTTGGACATCCAGGCCAGGCCCACACCGTGACGAGCCAGATAGCTGATGCGCGCAAGCGCTCCCCAGTCGTAATACACCGAGTGGCGCACGTGCCCATTGGGGTCCAGGTCCGACCAGCGCACGATAAGAGGTTGTCTAAAAGCATCGGTCATGTGATGCGCAGGCTAGCAGCGCATCAACTTGGTTTCGAGCCAGGGCTGGCGTGCTTCTTTGTGCGCGAAAGCCGTTGCTTCTCCAACAACAGAAACATTTCCGAGGCGTGCCAGGTGTGCGGCGTGGCCAGCCGTTTTTCCACGTAGATCGGATCCACAACCTGCATGCCCTGATAACGAGCCTCGCTCGCATTGGCTTCCCACGACAAGGGGTAATCCGCGTCGCCAAACGGGGCAGACGTGGTGCTTTGGTGATGATCCTCCGCCCACTTGAGGTAAGGGTAGTCCAGGGTTTCGCCCGCGCCGAAGCGGGCCGCCGGATCGTGCCGGCCCACGTCGTTCCACCAGAACAACAGCGCGTAGTTGTCGTTGACCTGGGGGATCTCGTAGGGGTCGGGTAGCCCCAGGGCCCGCAAACCGAACTTAGCCCATAAGGTTTGGTAAACCGGGTGAGCTGCAAAATCACTGCGACCCTCGATGTGCTTGCCGCCCACCTCAAACCGCGCGAGCGCCGCCCGCAGAGCCGGCACCAGTGGGTGATCGGCCTTGGCCACCCGTGAGATGAGGTAAAGCGCTTGACCGGGGTTGTCGGCCTCCTCCTCCCCCTTGTTGTTGCGATCGAAGGGGGTATCCAGGCCTTTAATCCACGACGCGATGGCGTCAATATGCCCTGTCTTTTCCAAAACCATGGCCATCATGGCGGCGTCGCGGTACCACGGCTTTTGGTAAACCATGAAGTTGGGCAGCGGGCGGCCATCAACCACGTTGAGCATGATTTCCTGCCACAGAACGCGAAGCACGCGGGCAAAGCGGTGTTGTGAAAACTGCGGAATATCCATAGGGGTCGCGTCGATGACTTCCGCGCGGCGCCCCTCGTGGATGGTGACACCGGCGTGGTTCTCGACGATCCTCACGAGGCCACGCGGCGTTCGGATGAGGACTGTGAACATTGACGGCACGATCATCACCGTTTGCACCTCCCAGCGATGCAAGACATCACCCGACCGCGCGTCGATGAGCGCCCCATCTCGAAACAGCAGCTTGCGCCTGGCCCCCATTCCGAAAAGAAAGAACTGCACCTTGGGCAAGCTGTACCGAGACGGCAGCCGCGCTCGCAAAACCTCAAGCTCTTTTCGGTAGAGGGCAAGCTCCGCCTGACCGCGCTTCCAAGACGTGACAGCCGCCGGGACAGCTTCCTTGGCCCCTGCCGACAGGGGTGCTGCCAAGACGCAAATGAGTCCACAGATGGCGATGCGCGCCTTTGCGAAATACCTGTCCATAGGCCTAATGTAAACGATTTCAGGCGCGCGCACCGGCTGATAGGAGCGGGGCTCGTGCTCTGTGTCACTCTGCCCAGGCGCTTGTTGGTGCTCTGAGGTTGTAGGCGCTATCCAAAAGCGGCTTCCGGCGCCGAGGGTGCTTTCTACCCCCACCTCTCCGCCACCACGACCTCGCGCACAATCATGAGCCCAAGGCCCGTCCCCTTGTTCGGCTTTTGATCCCTTGGCGCGAATGTAACGTTGAAACAGGCGCGCAACCCGGCGCACGGCACGGCAGTAAAGGAATCAAGCTGGTGTGTCGATGTTAGCCCCGTGATGCTTTGGAATCGCTTGGGTGTGGTGCTGGTGTTGCTGCCAGCGTGTTTTGGTGACACGGAGAAGCTGTTTACCGCGATCGCTGCACAGCAGACTCTTGAGGTGGGAGGCACCGAAGCCACGGTTACTTTGGGTCGTGGCAGACAGCGTGTGGAACTGTTGGTGCCAGCCAACGTGCTTCCGGCGCGGGCGCAGCTGAAGGTGAGTGTGGTTTCTGGCACCGTGCGCAGGGGGCGTCACCCGGCGACAGACACCGGGGTGTTGATCGATCCGGTGGGCACGACGTTCCAGGCGCCGGTGAGGATTCGCCAGCTTGTGCCGCCACCGCCCCCGGGGCGCAGCTACCGCAGCGTGGTGGTGCCCGACAACGGCAACAGCTTCGTGGCTCGTGGTCCAGCTCGTTTGCTTCGCCCAGCCAGTGCCGAAACCGAAGGCTATGAGCAGTGGGAGAGCGACGCCGCGGGGTCGGGCTTGTGGGGGTTGGCGCTTGCGGAGCCTGGCGACGACCCGCAGCCTGCAGATGCGGGAACGCCCCCAGACGCAGGTGGCATCGCGCCGCGCGTTGCGTGTGCACCAGCCACCGCCAACGCTTGCGCGGAAAACCAAAGCTGCGTTGTTACGTGTTTGGCCACGGGCGAAACGGAAGCCCTGTGCGTGGCGGCTGGAACGAAGCAGCCTGGGGAGCTTTGCACCGGCGCAGGCGAGTGTGCCCCAGGGGCGCAGTGCTACAACACGGGATGCAACGTTAGCGTTTGCCGCAAGTATTGCACGGCAGATGCGCAGTGCCCGGTGGGTGGCAGCTGCAGCAACCAAGTGGGTTGCGCAACGCCGCTGCCGAACAACGCGCGCCTGTGCTCGCAGCCTTGCGATCCACGCGGGGCTGCGCAAACCGGTTGCGCCGCGGGTTTGCGCTGCTTGTTGTTCCCAGGTGAAGTGGCTGACTGTGGATGCCACACCGCAAGCCGGGCTGGCCTAGACGGCGCTGCGTGTGCCGACACCAGCGCCTGCGCACCGGGCTTCATTTGCGTAAACACAGGTACCCCAATGTGTCGGCCTATCTGTCGATTGGACCAACCCTCAACCTGCGCGCAGGGCCGCGGGTGCCAACGGCTCACCGACCCGGACCACGTGATCTTCGGCGCCTGCACGGTGGCGAGGTGAGTCCCCCGCTTGCATGCGAACGCAAGCGCCCTTAACCACGCCCCACGAAGTCCTCAAACACCGTGCCCGTGTCTTGGCCCCACTCCCAATTGGCCACCAAGCCCACCCGCCTGATCTGCAACGGCGCCTGGTTGGCATAAACGTCGCTCAGGCGACGAAACAACACCGGCTCTTCATTCACAAACGCTTGATACGTTTGCCCGTCGAAGATCACGCGCAAGTTGAAGCTCTGGCCCCAGCTGAACCGATCACCCACGTTGGTCCAGATGGCGTCGTAAAGATCTTCATAGCCTTCAAGCTGAAAAAATGACGAGATTGAAGCGCCGCCGTAATGATCGTCCAGATATACCGAAACGATCATGTAGTTGCGGTTGTCTTGCCAAAACACCAACCCGCCCCGCGTTTTTTCGCCTTGCGCCCGCCCGCTGCCGGGTGCGTGAATGCGCACCGACAAATCCGCCAACTGCGGATTCAACCACGGTAGCGTGTAGATCGTGCGATCGGGGCTGGGGCTTTGCACAGAGCCCACAACTTTCACGCCGCCCTCGTCTCGAAGCTGCATGCGGCCCTCCCCCAAAGCGCGGCGCCAACACAAGCCCTGTTCGCAGCGATGTTCCGCCAGATCGCCTGTGCCCGCGAACCCATCCCTTAGTCTTAGGGTCTGTGATCGCAAAGTTTTAGGCCACGGCAAGTCTTGCAAGCACGCCACGGTCAGCGCACGCGGCAGGGCCTCAAAATCAGCGAGATCAAAACCACGCGAGGCCGCCGCCGCCCACACCCCCACGCCCAGCGCATCGGCGGATCGTGAGTCTTTCGTAGAGGTGGCAAACACAGGTGCGCCGCCCAGCAACACGTCCATCACCACGCCATCATCCAGAATCTGAAGCACCCCGCTGCCGCGGGGCCATGCCGCACGCGCAAGCTCTTCGGGTGCGCTTTTCGAGCGGGCGTGCCAAGCCAACCACACAAACGCGCCATCATAGCCGCACAACCAAAAGCCCTGTGAGCCACTGCGAAACACCACCCCCACCGCGCCCGCGTGGTTGGCTTCGTTGGTCTGCAGGCTTACCCGCAGAAGGCCTATGGGCGCTGCGGCCGTAACCAAGGCCTGCCACGATTCTGCTTCTGTGTTGGCCTGCGCCCCGTGCGGTGTGCGGACAAAGCCTGGTGCCAAGGGCAAGCCACCGCCATCCTCATCACGCAGCCGATCCGCCACAACAGCGCCAGCGGCCCAACCGGCAAGATCCGGCTCTTGCGCCACCCGCACCCCCATCACCCGCGTATCAGCACGAAACCCAATTTGCCCCAACACCGCTTGCGCCACGCCCACGTACGCTGGCGCTTGTTGCGGCAGCGGCCCAACCCCCAGCGGACGCAACAACGGCCAGCCGGGGCCCATTCCATAGGCGCCCGCAAACGACGCCGCCGCGTAGAGCACGCTGTTTTCACGCACCACCACGGCCAGCAGCAAGGGCAAGTTCTGTACGCCCCGCACAACCTGGGTGGGCGTCGTTTCACCCAAGGGCAAGGCGAGCGCGCCGTTTTGTGGCCCCAAAGCTTGCATCGTAAAGCCCACGCAGCTTGACGGCGCGCCAGCTTGGGGATCCGCAAAGAAGCCCACGGCAAGATTGTCGTTGAGAATCGGCACCGTGCGCGTGCGTTCGTCGGTCCGAAACCACCACAGAAATTGTCGCGCCAATCGATCAAAGCGTGATGCCGAACAAAACGCGCGCAAACGTGCAAGGCGCAAGGCCAAATCTGGGCTTTGATGCGGACCTCTTAACCACCGCCGCATGCGATCGCCGAAACGCTCGGAGAGCGGCTCAGCCTGAGAGGTGTTGTGGCCATCCAGAACACTTACACCCAAAACCACCCCGGGCGAAAACGGCAGTGGGCCGTAAGCCAAGGTGCTGCGGCCCCACCCCGCTTCGATGAGTGGCGCCACCCGCAGCGCGCCGCCATCAACGCTGAGCACGTGCTCCGTGTCCACACCCAAACGCGCATGGCCACCCCGGCTCGCTGAGCCCACCACCTGACCCGTAGGCACGGGGGCCTCGAAACGATCGTCAACTAGGTTGGTGGGCATGGACGGCCAACCCGGCTTTCAGCGCGGCTTTTTCGAAGCCACGTCGCCAACGATGCGGCCCACATTGTGAATCTTGGCCTCCCAGGTTTCGGCTTCCATCGCTTGGCAGCGCGCGCGTCGCCGATCGGGATTGTCTTCCACCAAGGCCACCTCACACGCGCGCAAAAACTCTTCCTTCGAATGCACCACCGAGCACATTGAGGCGAAAGTGCGCACTTCAGGCAGATCGGTTGACACCACCGGCAAGCCCGCCGACAGGTACTCGCGCAACTTGATGGGATTCACATTGCGCGTAAGCTCGTTGATTGCAAACGGCAGCAACCCTAAAGAGAACGCCTTGCAGTAACTGGGCAGGCTTTCATAAGGTTTGCGCCCCAGCAGGCGCACGTTGGGCAAGCCCTGCAAACGGCTGGTGTCAACTTGCGCCTTGCCGATGATCGCCAACGTCCAGTCGGGCCGCTGCTGCGCCACATACGCCAGCACGTCTTGATCGATCCAATCATGAATCAAGCCAAAAAAGCCTAAAATTGGCCCTTTCACGTCGGCCAGATCAGAGGGCACCTGCGTTTGTGGATCCAAGGCTTGTTTGAAATGCGCCTGATCCAC
This sequence comes from Polyangia bacterium, assembly GCA_038257535.1. GTDB lineage: Bacteria > Myxococcota_A > Polyangia > Fen-1088 > Fen-1088 > JAGTJU01. The sequence goes on along the minus strand of JBBSJE010000022.1, from coordinate 27,148 downwards.
GCCGTGCAATGCCAGGTGCGTTTGCGGGTTCATGCCGCGTTTGCTTTCCCACAAGCTGCGTGCCGTGGTGAAAACCACGTCCGCCTTGCCGCACAACTCGCGCTCCATATCCGCCAGCTGCTCGCCCTTGAGATAGGAAAACTGCGCGAACTCGTCGGTGCAATAGTACACCACCAACGATTCGCCCAAATGCCCCACGTGGCGAACGGCGTTGGGCAAGAACGTCCACAGCTGGAACGAATCCATGCCCAGTTTTTTTCGCAGGGCAAACAACGTGGCTCGCAAGATCTCGCGGTTGATGCGGTTGGCCGCGGGCGAATGCGGAAGTGGCAAAACAATGGGCGTATAAACCCACAGATTGGGCTCTACCTGCACGGGGCCCTGTGAAAAGCTTCTCAGCTTGCGGAAGATCTTCAGCACATCGGCCTTGTCGGCCAAATTCGGCGTGCGCATGCCAATGCTGTTGAGCCACAGCACGCGGTTGTTACGCGCCAGACCCTTCATCACATGGTTGTTGCTTGTGGGGTCTTCCGACCAATCTTTCGCGAAGCAGATGATGTTCTGGCCTTGCAACATGGCGGCGATGGGGGCTGTGGCTATAAGCCGAAGGGGAATCTGGACGGCAACGGCCAATGCCGTAGCGCCCGCTTTATACCTTGTTCCAGCAGCCGCGGATACCGATGGCGGCGACGGCCACGAGGGGCCCGCTGGGTTTGTGCCGCGTGGCCCGAAGGCCATGGGGCGCCACTCCCCAGGGCCGCCACATCGCCCATGGTTTGCACCTGAAACTGGTGTGCATGTGCCTGCAGATACCCTGCCAGCTGCGCTAGCCTTCGAATGTTGAGGTGATTGGGCCGTCCCCGCCGCCTTTGCACGTCATCAACAAAGAAATACTCAAAGGTGTGTGACACCAAGGTCACCGCCGAAAACCCCATGCGGTGACATTCTTGTAAGGCCCAGCAAAGCTCAGAAACCGACAGCGCGGTGATTTGCAACAAACGCGGCTGGCCCGAGGGCTCGAGCATGTTGGTGACCGGCACTTCCACCACGCCGCAGCCCGTAGCAAAAACGTCGTTGGTGTGATCAAAGCCCTCGATGCGGCAGCTTCGTTTCAAGTAGCTGAGGTTGTGGTTTGACGACACGGCAAGTCCCACCGCCGCCATCGCCCGCCACGTGTCGTTGTTGGCGCCGTAGTTGCCCGCGCGAAACGCCTTCACTTCGCCCCGTGGCACGCCACACGCCTCGAAGATCTCCAGACCTTTGCGCAAAAATGCCGTCTGCTGCCCCAGATCGTAGGCGGCCAGATCATCAGCCGGCGGCGTTGCACCTTCGGATAGCCACAACGGCCGCTGTAAAACCGGATGCAAGTGAAGCTGTAGATCTTGGCCCCGGCTTCGCACCGTTTGGCAGACGTTCGCCAAACCAGGAAGTCCAAAATGCGCAGCACCCAAGGCTTCAACAAAAAACGTTGCCTGTAGGTTGTGGCGCTGCAAAACATCCAAAATCATGCCCAAGCCCCAGGCCCGGTTTTGATTGGAAAGCTGTCCCCACACCCGCAGGTCCCAGTCTTGAGGCGGAAGCGGCGGCTGACCGCGGCGCTGCTCGGCGCACTCAACATCAAAGGTTAAGAACACCCTGGTTTTTTCGATTGCAGCCTCGTTCGTCATCGCTGCGTCGTTAGCGCCAGACGGGGCCATCATCGGTCATGACGCTTTTTTGAACCCCTGTGGGCAAAGCCTTCAACATGGGCGCACCCGAAGCCGCGTAGCCAAACTGCCCTCCTGTAGAAGCCATACCCTTGCTGATCACCAACTTGGCTTGCCCCTTTTGAGGGTGGCTCAGCGTCAGTTCGTACGCGTCGGAACTTTCCTCCACGCTGGCCGTCACGTCCGCGCTGCCCGCGTCTTTGCCCACCAGCACATGCAGAAGGTACCCAGGATCGGCGCCCACAGCGTCCACCTCCCAGCGAAACTGCCCCAATTTGCCGCCTTCGTCGATCACACGGCTGGTGGCGTTCTTGGGCACCAGCGTGGTGGCCCGGAACACCTGGCTGCCCAGCGTCACTTCCGCGGAGTTGCCCTTGATCGTCGGCTTTTCCTCGAAGTGCAGCAAAAAGGTTTTGGTCACCTCAGCGGCAGGCTTCTTCGTGGAATTGGCCTTCATGCGATCAAACACCACCAACGTTTCGAGCGGACGCACAAACAAGAACTCCCGAATGACCTGCTCCGCATAAGGATTGTGGTCGCGCTCCACGCGATCGCTTGTGGAAAGGTACACGTCGCTCAGATCCACCGCCGCGAAGGAATGCGTGTCGCGGCTCTCCAGGCGCAGGGTTTTGGGAATGCCTTTGTGATAGGCGTTGGCCAGGCCGTAGCCCTCAAATAACACGCTGTTGTGCAAAACCGTGGCGGGGCATTGAAAGGTGCCCTCGCCTTTCCAGCCAGGCATTTTGCAGCTTTCGTGGTATCCCGTGGTTTCGCGCGACAGCCAGCGGCCACCACGCCAAATCAAAAAGCTTCCGGCGTCCAAGTGGCGATGATCAGCCCCCTGCGCAAAACCCAGTTGCAGATTCGCCAGCATCGCCTCTTTCTTCCAAGCGTTGCGCACATAAAAGAAGCCAATTCCCGGCGCGTAATAATCAAGCGGCAGATCCGCGAAGCTTCGTGCTGCCACCTTGGGCATCACGGCCGCTACATAGGGAGGAATGGGCGGCTTTACAACGTCGAGGTACTGCTGCGCGTAGCCACCGACGGGCACAGATTTCCAGGTGTCCACCGCCATGCCCAAAAACGAGCCTGCATAGAGGGAAGACGCCGTGCCACCCGAGCGAAAGTTGTCGTCGTCGGCGTAGGGGAAGGTTTCGTAGCTGCTGCGCGAGCCGCCTTTGAGCAAAGTCACATCCGGGGTAAGCGAGTACGCCATATAAAACACCGATGATTTGAACAGCTGCGTTTCTTCCCACATGTTGCGCCCGTACAGGCGCGCGCTGGTCAGCGGCACCACGGCATACCCCAACATGTAGCGGCCGTATTGCGACCCTTCCGCCGGCACGCCCCCAGCGCCCCCGGCTTCGCCGTATTTCTTGAACCCCTCCCAACGCACCTTCATGGCGTGGTCCAGCAGCGCGGGCGCTTGCGGGTTTTCGTGCCAGCTTGCGATCGGCCATTCAATGCCGTTGCGAAAGTAGCCCCAGAAGTAATTGTTGGCGGGGCCCGGCATGGTGGTGTTGCCCCAATCTTTTTTGTTCAGCGTGTCGACGTACGTGTTCCACCGCGCGACGAGCATCTTGCGCTCATCCTCGGTCATTTCGTCGTAGCACCAGTCGAAGATTAAGATCGCTCGCTCACCCGACCAACGCGCGTCGTCGCTCACCGAGCGGCTCACGTCCAATTCAAAACTCTTGAGCCAATCGATGGCTTGTCGAGCCAACGCTTTGTCGCCCGTCATGAGGTATTTGAACGCGATCTCTTCTTTGTTGTCTGCGGCGGGCTCAAAGGGATTGTTTTTGTACCAGGCTTTCGCGGCAGCCAACCTTTCGGGCGTGAAGAACAAACGTGGATGCGCCGTGGGAATGCTCAGCATGTCCGGCACTGCAGATTGGGTGGTGGCGGTGGCAACGTTTGACGACGCCGACAGACCCTTCGCATTGCGTGCGAGCACTCGATACCGAAACGTTTGTGCGGGCTGCAGATCCTTGTCGACAAATGCGGCCGTATCTGACGCCGTTTGCCCCACGCTTGCCCAATTGCTTTGGTCGAAGCTGGCGCGTTCGATCACAAACCCCATTTCATCACTGGCGTTGTCCGTCCACGCCAGTTCGATTGTTGTCTGCGAAGCCGCAAGTGCATAAAGCTTGGTAGGTGCCTTGGGCGCGCCTGGATCACCAGCGGGCACTTCGGGTGTCATTGAGGCATCTTGGGTCTTGGCATCGCCGTCGGTTCGGCACGCCACAAGACTCAAGACAAAGGCACCACGAACAACCCACGAAAACCGCTCATAGCGGCACCATACGTTCATCACTGGGGCAGTTTGAACCGCTTGATATTCTATGCAAGCCTGAACTGCGCGCCGATCAAGCGCGGACCGACATCAGCACATCATGTAGGTGCTTAGCGCTGGCGTGCCAATCCCCAGGTGCAGCGGCACTGATGTGTTGAGGCGTTCCACTGCCACCTTTGAAAACCCGGTGCCACGCCTCGGCCAACGCCACAGGATCTTGCTTAGGCACGAGCTGCCCCAAAGCATCATCGGTCAATACATCCGGGATGCCGCCCACCCGCGTGGCCACAACCGGACGCCCCGACGCCAAAGCTTCCAGCACCACATTGGGCGTGCCTTCGTTGTAGCTGGGCAAAGTCAGCAAATCACACGCGGCCATCCATTGCGCCACCTGCGCCGCCGGCAACGCCCCTGTGACAAACACGCGGCCCGGGAACGCCTCCGCCATCTGCTCGCAGCGCGCCCGCAATGCACCCGTGCCCACCATCGCAAGCTGAAGATCCGGTTGGTGAACGGCGGCTGAGGCAAACGCCGCCAACAAGTCCTCCACCCCCTTGGTTTTTACCAAAGCCCCCACAAACAGCACCAGGCGCGCGTGGTTGGGCACGCCCAAACTTGCCCGCGCGGGGGCTTGCGGCCGGGGATAAAAACAAGCACGGTTGATGCCGTTGGGCACCAAAGCCACCTTCTCGCCCGCCACACCCAAAGCTTGTACCGCCCGAGCTAAGCCTTGGCTTACCGCGATCACTTTGTGGGCGCGCGGTAAGACGCGCTTGAGAATCGGGCGCACCTGTGGCCGTTGCGCCACATCATTGATGTCGGTGCCGTGCACCTTCACCACCACAGGCCGCTGGGTCAACGCGCCCAAACCAATCGCGGCCGCGCCATCGGGATAGGCCCAGCAGGCCAGCACCACATCGGCCCACAAAAAATGTGAGCGCAGATACGGCACCAGGCTGGCCATGTAAAGCGCGGGCGCCACAGGCAGGCCCAGCTTCGGAATGTACAGCGTCCGCGGGTGCCACACCGGCACGCCCTCGATCGTCTCCTGCATCGGGATGGGCCCCGCACGCGTGGCGCCGGGAAAATACGGAATCGTCGCCAGCACCCGCACGTCGGCCAATCCAGCCAGCGCCGCTATCTGCTGGCGGTTAAACGGCGCCAGCAGCGGTTGCGCCGCGTTGGGAAACAGTTTGGTGACAACGAGAACGCGCAAAACTAAGGCACAACGATGTTGTCGCCAGGAAGAATGACGATGTTCTGTGCTGAGTGGGAACCCAACCGCAGCAACTCGTAATTTAGGGGGATTCTCCGGTATTTCTTGGTGCCGTAGTCGCGCAAGATCGCCATCTCGTCAAACTTTGCAAACCGGTTGGGCCCTCCCGCCATGCTCAGCGCTTCGAGCACGGTGACGTAGGCTGTGGCCGTGTACTGCCCGGGCTTTTCCACGTTGCCGCTGATGGTGAAGCGATAGCTGCGAATTTCCACCACACCCACCGTCACCTTGGCCGACTCGCTCTTCACAAATGCCACCAAGCGCTGCTCAATCTCGTTGCGCACCTCGGTGGGGGTGCGCCCCGCGGCCCGCACATCCCCAATCAGCGGCAAGGTGATCCGGCCATCCGGGCGGACGGAAAGGTCCACGCTGAGATCTGGCTGCCCCCACACATTGATCCGCAACAAGTCGGCGGCCCCCAAAACAAACTCGCGGTCGCGCGGGTCAGGCTCGCGGCTGTAGTCGTAGGTGGGCGGCGCCGAAGCACACCCAGCGCCCATCCAAAACATTAGCCCAGCAAAGAAAGTTAAAAACCGAGACATCGGGGATACGATATGCCCGCTTCGTCATGTTCGCCATACCTGGCTTAATCGGCATTCTGCTTCTGGTGTACATCCGGCCGCAGGAGATCTGGCCCGCGCTCACGCGGGTGCCCTGGATGTACATCTGCCTGCTGCTGACCGGCCTCGGCTGGGCCGTGGACGTGCGCCGCGGGTTTGCGCGCCTACAAAGCCACCCCCTCTTGCCCTGGGCCTTCGCCTACTTCGGCTGGTCGGTGGCCACGTTGGTGTTGAAGGCGCCCTGGGATCTTGTTCGCGAAACCGTGGTTTCGGGTGTCTCGCTGGCGTTCTTCTTGATGGTGTCGGGAAGTTTGCAAACCTTGCGCGCGCTTAGAATCGTGGCGGTGACCATCATGGTGCTCGCGCTCAGCATTGCGGCGGTGGGCGTACATCAAGCCACGGCGCCGCTGGGGTGCGTGAAGGAAGGCAACGATCCTTCTTCTGACCAGCTGGTTCCTGACGGCCGCAGCTGTGAAACCCGCCAGGATTGCTACGAAAGCAACGAAGAGGCCGGCGTGGACTATCGCTGCGAACACTTGGGCTTGGCCGGCACCACCAGCATTTTGAACCGCGTGCGCTACCGAGGGATCATGCAAGATCCGAACGAGATGGCGGTGATCGTGAGCATCGGGGTGCCGTTCGCCATCGCGCTGTTGGAGCTGCGCCGCACCCTGCTGCGCCTGCTGCTTGTGGCGGCCGCCACGCTGCTGGCCGGCTTGTGCACCATCTTCACCCAATCGCGCAGCGGGCAGTTGGCGTTTTTGGCGGTTCTGGGCGTGTACTTTTTGCGGCGTTGGCGTTGGTTGGGGCTGGTGGCCGCGGCGGTGCTGGGCGGACCGGTGATTTTGTTGGGGGGCCGCTCGGGCGACACCGCCGACGAATCCACCATGACCCGCTACGAAGCGTGGAACGTAGCCTTAGACCTGGCAAAGGCCTCGCCCATCTGGGGCGTGGGCAAGGCACAGTTTACCGAATATCACAGCCTGACCGCGCACAATTCTGTGATGTTGGCTTTGGGCGAATTGGGCGTGGTGGGGCTATTTTTGTGGAGCGCGGTGGTGTTCACCGCCTTCAAGATCACGCTGGCGCTGCTATCCCCTGGGCAGCAAGCGCCGCCCGCCGTGCGTTTATGGGCCACGGCGTTGTTGGCGTCGTTGTCGGGGCTTTTGGTGTCGGCGATGTTTTTGTCGTTTTCGGATCACAATGTGTTTTGGATCTATCTGGGTCTTGTGGGCGCCTTGTACGCTGGCGCCCGTGAATTGATGCCGAACTTCAATTTGCGCTACACGTGGCGCGATGGCGTGATGATCGCTGCCGCCGACGTTGCGGTGGTGACGTTCATCTATTTCTACGTTCGCACGAAGGTGTAATGGCGCAAGCTGAGGGTCGACCTTGAACTACAGCACGTTTGGCTTCTGGGTGTTTTTCCTCGCGGTGTTCGCGCCGTATTGGCGTTTGTCTCACCGCGGCCAGAACCGCTTGATGTTGGTTGCCAGCTATTTTTTCTATGGCTTTTGGGATCACCGGTTTTTGTTTCTGGTTCTGTTCTCCACCGTGATCGATTTTGTCGGCGGGCTTGGGGTGGCGGGCGTGGCGTTGCCGCGGCCCCAGTTGCGTCGCTTGGGCGCCGGCGTTGTGGCGGCGGCCGTGGTGTTGTGCAGCGGCGTGGATTACGCGGCCATCTGGCATGCGCTGGTCGCGGGCCGCGCTGTCGATTGGCATGCGACGATGCCCAACAGCATCGTAGGTGCCACGTGGATTCCCGCAACCATGCTGGTGCTGGCCTTGGCTTACGGCACCGCCCTGCCTCACCTGATGGCGCTGCCCGAGCGTTTGCGACGAAAAACCTTTCTGGTGATCAGCATGGTGGCCAACCTAGGCCTGCTGGGCTTCTTCAAGTACTTCGACTTTTTCATCGCCAGCGGCGATGCGCTTTTACGCACCATGGGCTTTGGATCGTCGCTGTCGGTCTTAGGAATTTTGCTTCCCGCCGGCATCAGCTTTTACACCTTCCAAGCGATGAGCTACACAATAGACATATACCGAGGCGACGCTGAGCCCACGCGCGACTTCGGCGACTTTGCGCTGTTCGTGTGTTTCTTCCCGCATCTCATTGCCGGCCCGATCATGCGGGCGCACACGCTTTTGCCCCAAGTGATCGCGCCCCGCACGCTCACACGCCAAATGATGCGCGATGGGTTGTGGTTGATCGTGCTCGGGTTGTTTCGCAAGGTGGTGATCGCCGACAACCTCGCGCAAGTGGCCAACGCCATGTTTTTCCCCTTTGCCAACGGCGAGGGCAAAGGCGTCACCGGCCCCGAAGCGCTGGTGGGCGTGTACGCGTTCGCGCTGCAAATCTACGGTGATTTCGCCGGTTATTCTGCCATCGCCCGTGGGGTATCGAAATTCTTCGGTTACGAGCTGGTGGTGAACTTCAATCAACCGTACCTCGCCCAAAGCCCCAGCGATTTTTGGCGGCGCTGGCACATCAGCCTTTCCACGTGGCTGCGCGACTACCTTTACATTCCCCTGGGCGGCAACCGAGGCGGCACGTACAAGCAGTACCGCAACCTTATGCTCACCATGCTGCTGGGCGGCCTCTGGCATGGCGCCAGCTGGACGTTTGTGGCTTGGGGCCTATTTCACGGCGCCATCTTGTGCGTGTTTCGCTTGCTGGGCATCGCCGATGTTGTGCAACCCGATCGCCCTTTGGCTGGTTTGCGACGGTTCGGCCGCATCGTGTTCATGTTCCATCTTACATGCCTGGGGTGGCTGCTGTTTCGCGCCGACAGCTTCGCAGGCGCCTGGGCGATGACCGTTCGAATCGCCACAGATTTTCACTTCACGCCCTTCGTGGCCTCGGCGCTGGCTTTGATGGTGTTCTTGGCTGTGCCCTTGTTGTGGCTTGAGCGCTTTGTTGAAGGCGAAAAGCACATCGACGCGATGGCGCGCTGGGCTTGGCCTTTGCGGGGTTTGACCTACGTTTACGCCGTAACCATGATCTTGTTCTTTCACGCGGAGAGCGCCGTTGCCTTCATCTATTTCCAGTTCTAAACCGCGCTGGCATTTTAGATCGGCAAAGGCGTTGCTGCTGCTTGTGCTGGCGTGCGCGCTTGTGGAAGCCGCTTCACGGACGGTGTTGTTGAGCGCCTCGAAAGATCTGCGTCGGTTTCGCGACTATCCGCAACGAGCGGCAACACTGGTGGCCAACCCCAAACCGCAAATCGCTTTTGTTGGCAACTCGGCCACAGACGATGGGGTTGACCTCGATGTGTTCCGTCGCAACTTTGAGGCCCTAGCCGGACCCGTGGTGGCAGACAAGTTTGTGGCAGACGCCTCGCGCATCAACACTTGGCATCACCTTTTGAAGCACACGTTTTTTGATCAAAACCTCAAAGCCTCCACCCACGTCATCACGTTTTACGAAGACGACCTACTTGACGGCAACCAAGTGGAGGTGGGTCGCCTGGCGTACTTCTTCACCGGCGTTGCAGACTGGCCCTCCGTGTTCGCGGTAGATTTGCAGGATTTCGAGGCGCGGGTTGATTTTGTGCTGTCGTCGTTTTCGGCCGCCATTGCCGTGCGCACGCGCGTCAAAGAACGCATGTTGTCGGCGCTGGTGCCCAACTACAAAGCATTTTCGGTCACTGTGAATGATGTCAACCTTGCGATGCACAGCGCGACCTCATACGGCGCGGCCGCGTCGTTCTCTGCCCCCAACGGCGGTGGGCTGCCGGAAATCCAAGGCACCCGCGCGCTTGAACGTTTGCTCTTGGTGGCCCAGGCGCAGCAGGCCAAGCTTGTGTTCGTGGCTTACCCGCTGCCCACGGCATTTGCACATGCCCCTTACTCAATCGATGCCCGCGTTCCTGGGCTGCTTGCGGCCGCTGGCGCCAGCTTCATTGATGCGCGCCTCCCCGCGATGTGGGGCCTGCGACCGCAACACTACAAAGACGATGTGCACCTCAATCGCGAAGGATCGCAGCTTTGGTCTACCGCCCTGGCAAAGCTGCTGGCTGCGGCCCCCCCACGTTGAGGCCAAGCTGTGGGCGCTGCCCTTTTGCCTACATAAGGCATCTTCCATAGGGCGGCATATTCCGCCTAACGGCTGTTAATTCTCGAAGCCCCAGCGGCTGATACGAAGTTGTTCAAGTTGGGAAGTTCTGTAAACCTTTGGTTCAGCCTTCGGCCAATTCGCTGCGCCGCAGCCGCCGGGCCCCGTCCTTCCCAAAGGAGAAGTTCATGTCTTTGGAATCTAACGCTTGCTCTCGTGGAATCGGTGTCGCATCCAAGGGATTTAAGCTGGCTCTTTTGTCTTCCGTCATGGCCTGCTCTGGCGCCGTAGGAAATGAAACTGCAAAGGGTGGCTCTGGCCCGTCCGGTGGCCGAGGAGGATCCGGGCCTAATGAAATCCAGTGCGACGAACAAAAGATTGCGCCGCGCATCTGGCGATTGACGCCCGAGCAATACAAGCACACGGTTGCGGCAGCGTTTGGGTTGAACGAATTCGATACCAAAACCTTCCCCGCCGATGGCCGTGATTCCAAAACGGGATTTGCCAACGGCGCGCAAAGCTCGTTTTTGGGCGGCACTCTCACCAACGCCGTGTTCAACCAGACAGAGGTGTTTTCCACTAAGGCCGTCAAAGCGCTGGGTCAACGCACGCCTTGTATGCTGGCCAGCCCTGTTGGCGAAAGCTGCGTGAAAGATTTCGTAAGCGATGTGGGCAAGCGTGCGTTTCGGCGCCCCCTCTCCGACGAGGAGCAACAGCGATTCGTTGATTTGCACAAGTCGAAAGTGGGCACGTTGAAGGCGGAAGGCGCCGCCGAATTGTTGATACAAGCTATCTTGATGTCGCCGCACATGCTGTACCGCTTCGAGCTGGGCAACGGCGAAGACACAACCAAACTCGAGGGCTACGAGATCGCGTCGGCATTGTCTTACGGGCTTACCGACCGTCCGCCTTCCGATGACTTGCTGGCCGCCGCCGAAGATGGAAGCTTGTCCGATCCCGAACAGCGGGCAGCGTTTGCCAAAGGTTTGGCTGAAAGTGCCGAAGCCAAAACGAAGTTCGCGCAGTTTCTTTACTGGCAAATGGGCCTCTACAAGTTGGAAGACAAGCGAAACGACCTGGGCGATGCGCTCATTGACTCCGCTGTCGCTGAAGTAAGCGCGTTTGCAAAAGACATTCTCGAAAGTGCCGAGCCCACGCTGACCTCGCTTTACAAGGCGCCGGTCTCCTTCGTTGATTCGAACCTCGCGCCACTTTATGGAATCAACGGCGGCGCTGGACTGACCCGCACGGAGCTTAACTCCGAGGAGCGTTCTGGCATCTTTACCCAACCGGGATGGTTGATGGCCACCCACGGCCCAATTCATCGCGGCAAGATGCTTCGTGAAATGTTCTTGTGCCAGGACATCCCATTGCCGCCTGCGAACGATGGCGACCTAACGATGCAGCTCCCGAAAACCCCGAAGGAGTGGACCCAAAGGGAGAAGTGGGACGCGTTTGTTGAGGAGCGTGCTGGCTGCGCCGCCTGTCATCTACAGTTCGAGCCCTTGGGCTTTCCCTTTGAGCGCTACGACGACAAAGGCAAGCACAGAACTGAAAACGAACATGGCCGCTTCATCGCCACCGACGGCGAAATTGACGGCGCTGAAGATTGGTCGGGCAAGTTCGATGGCGTGACCGATCTGGTGGATCAAATTCTGGCGAGCACATCTGGACGAAATTGCTTCGTGCAGCGCTATATGACGTATGTGATGGGGACAGCGATTAAGAACACCGCGGGATCGTGCATGACGCGCGACGTGGGTCGCAAGTTCGCGGACGACGGCCTCAACCTACAGGGGCTGATGGTGGCCGGGGTTACGGATGAAGCATTCGTAAGCCGGGCCCGCTAATCACCTTCACATCAGCAACATCTGCAGGAGACCTTTCACATGTGGGAAACAACTCGTCATCAGATTTCACGTCGCAAACTTCTTCGTGGCATTGGCGCCGGCACGTTCTTGCTCTCGCCTTTCGTCAAGAATCGATTGGTTGATGCGGCGCCGGCCGGGAACTTCTTCCTGGTGGCCACCCCCAATGGCTTTGTACGTTCGGTTTTCGGCGGTCAAGGCTCTGGCACTTCGTGGACCTTCAAAAGCTCATTGGCGAAGCTGGCGCCGCACAAAGAAGACGTCACCGTTATCCGCGGTCTATGCAACAAAACGTCTTCAACCTTCAACAGCCACGAAGACATGTGCAAGATGCTGTCGATGGTCCACGGGGGCGGTGACAAAAGCACGGTTTATGCGCCGTCCTTCGACCATGACCTAGGAAAGTTCCTCAATACACAACCCTTAACCTTGGGCGTGCCCCCCGGCGGCAGCACGGGTGACATCTACGGTCAGGTGAGCTGGGTGGGGCCAGGCAAAGCCGACTCAAAGATCTTTTCTCCGGCGCTAGCACACTTAGAAGCGTTTTCGGGTGGCATCATGCCGGGCGGCAACGCAGGCGGCGTAGATCTGCTGCTTGAGAAACGCAAGAGCGTGCTTGATTTCGTCGACGGTGACATTCAGCGGCTGCAAGGCCGGCTTGTGGGCGAAGACAAAGACAATCTGGAGCGCTATCTCACCTCGATTCGCGAGATCGAAAACAAGCTCGCCAACAACAAACCCATCGCCATGGAAGCGGCGTCCTGCGACCCAACTTCGCTGTCCGCCAAGATGTCCGCGGCGGAGCGCACGGCCGGCAACGTGCCCAAGTTCCAAGCCATTGGTGAAGTGCTGCTCGACATTGCGGCCACAGCCATGGCTTGCGGCTCGCGGCGTGTGGGCACCTTGGTTTGGCAGCGCGACTCAGGCGGCATCAACCCGGTCTCGGCGAGCCCTGGGCACCACGACGTAAGTCATGGAGAGGCGCCTCAGAGCGTGTGGATCGACATTGATAAGTGGTATGCGGACAGGTTCGTGTACTTCGTGGAAAAGATGAAGGCTGTGGGCGCTTTGAACAACACCATCGTGGTATGGGGCAGCGGCATCGCTGAGAATCACAACCAGAACGACATGGTTTTTGTAGTGGCCGGCGGGCGCAACCTGGGCATCAAGCTAAACCAAAACATCGTTTACCCCTTCTCCTCGCCCGGCAAAAACTTCTTTCAGGGGGCGGCCTTGTCGGAATCTCGCAAAGCCAGCAACAAGAGCTTGGCAGACCTCTGGGTGTCGGTGCAAAAGTCGATGGGCCTCAAAAAGGACACGGTCGGCGATGCCCAATGGTGCAGCGGCGGCTTGTCGGAACTTTATTCGGGTTAGTAACCGGCGCCCGGCGGCGTATGGGCTACACCTCCCCCTGACCAGCCCACCGCCGCGCCCTCTGGGACAGCTTCAAACGCATTGCAATTGCTTTTACCAAGTGGCAGGGCTAGCTTTGGGGGAGGCCATGGCAGCTACTGACGCGCAAACCCTAAAATCGCTGTTTCACTCCCTCGGGCTTCGCAGCACCGGCGCGCGCATCGCGGTCTATCGCGCGTTGGCCGAAGCGGAACGGCCGTTAACACATGCAGAGGTTTCGGGCGAACTGGAAGACGCTGGGTTCGACCACGCCACCATTTTTCGCAACCTCACCGACCTAACTCAGGTTGGGTTGGTGGTGCGAACTGATTTGGGCGACCACGTTTGGCGGTTTGAGCTGCGCGGAGACGGAAAGCAGAGCCACCGAGAGCAACACCCGCATTTTCTCTGCACCGATTGCGGCGGCGTGTCCTGCCTGCCCGAAGGGGCCATCTCGCTCAAGCGCACGAAGGGCGCCCCCAAGGGCCTGTTTGCCACTGCCGTGGTGGTGCAGGTTCAGGGCGTTTGCGATGACTGCCAGCCCGAAGCCCGCTCGCGCTAACATCCGGTGCCAGCCATCAGTGGACAGCGCGAGGAAACCTCCCCAGGTTTCTCGCAACACTGAGGGCCAATTTTTTCCGCAGGCAGACGCCCACGAGGCAAGCCGGGGTTAAGGCACGGGCGCAGCTTTAACGACGAGTTGGCGACATCAGCCGGCGGCGCCAGCAGGTATGGCCTGCCACACTATTACTGAGACCGTTTTCGTCGCCGCATCGCAATCGCAATGGTATTGCATATCGACCATGGATGCAATATGGTCGGTCCGATGAGTTCGTCGCATGGGACTTCCCCCAAGAAGCTCATTCCCGAGATCCGGCGGGTGCTGCGCCCAGGCGGGCAATTTGTGCGTGTGGGACCGCTTGGTTGCCACGCGCTCGACGCTAACCACCTCGCCACCGACGATCTGCTAGACGAGTTCCGCCTCCCGGGGTTTGAGGTCTCAGAACCATGTTGGATCCAAGGAACGCACCGTCTGCAGGCCGTCTCCATGCACGAATGCCGTTTTCATAACCTCGTCTTATCCGCCACCTTAGATCGGGCCGTGGTGGCTCCCCCCGTCGCGCACGCAGGGCCATGTGTGCCATTTGTGGCCTCATGAGGACCCTGAAATTGCGTTGTCACGCCAAGCGCATGGCACAAGCTTCGGGGCTGATCTGCGTGCTGCTATCGGCGCGTGGGGGGCAAGCGGCACCCCAGCCGCAAGAAGACGACTCTGCCGCCGCCGGAAACGGCAAGTGCGCAGGCTCCCTCGACGTGCACGTGTTTGATGAGCTGGTGCACGAGCCCCTTTCGGGCGCCAACGTAAATCTCGATGGGCGGCAGATAGGCCAAACAGACGCCCGCGGCCGTTTCGCAGCAGAGGGACTGTGTCAGCCGCGCGCATCCCTCGAAGTGACGTCGGCGGGGTACGCGCCTCGCCGCCGGTGGATCACAGTGACCCCGCACAGCACAGTGGAGATTCAGCTCGAACCAATTTTCGAGACGGCTGTTTTCGAAGTAAAGCCCATCGAGGCGCCGGACACACGCGCGACGGCGGTGCTCACCGGCGAACAACTCGAAGCCAAGCGAGGTCAGGCGCTTTCGGACGTGATTGCCAATGTGCCTGGCGTGTCGCAGCTTCGCTCAGGAAGCGGCCAGGCGAAACCCATCGTGCGGGGGCAGTTCGGCCGGCGTTTGCCCATCATTGTGGATGGCGTCCGGCACCGTTCGCAAGATTGGGGCATCGATCACGCGCCCGAGATGGATCCCTTCATCGCGGATCACATCTCGATCGTCAGAGGCGCTTCGGGCGTGCGCCACGGCCCCGATGCGCTGGGAGGGGCGCTGCTGATAGACCCGCCGGCGATGCCCACACGCCCTGGCACCCGCGGCGAGGCCCACGTGCTGGGCATTTCCAATGGGTTGGGCGGTGCCGTCATGGGGCGGGTGCAGACGCAGCCTGCGGCTCTACCGGGGTTCTCACTTCAGCTTGAAGGCGGCGCCAAACGCCAGCGCGCCGTGACCACGCCCAATTACGCGCTCGACAACACCGGCATCGCCGAATGGTCGGCGGGCGCCACAGCCAGCTACCGCACCGGCGACCACGACTACAAACTCTCGTATCGACACTACGACGCTGATCTCGGCGTGTGCAGCTGCTTCCGCATGGATTCGTCCAGCGACTTTCGCGCCCAACTTGACCGCCAGCGGCCCATCGGCGCCGAGTTCTATGCCGCCAACTGGGGCATTGCCAGGCCTTACCAAGCGGTGGCTCACGATCTGGTTCTTGGGCGTGCCCGATGGACCTTGCCCCGCCTGGGCAAACTGACCGTCAGCTACGCATTTCAACACGATGACCGCAAAGAGTTCGACGTGGTCCGCAGCGCGATCACCACACCTCAGTTCGCGTTTCGCCTGTGGACGCAGGATGTGGATGCCGTGCTCGATCACAACCCTATTCACCTCAGCGAGCACCTTCATCTTAGTGGGTCAGTGGGGCTGGTGGGCATGGTGCAAACGCATCAGTACACGGGCCTTCCCCTTGTGCCTGATCACCAAGCAGGCGCCGTAGGGGTTCACGCCAGCGAGCGTTTGTGGGGGCACGATTATGAGATCGAAGCGGGGGTGCGCTACGACGTGCTCGTGCGCGAAGCCTCTCTCATGCGGCGCGACTTCCTTAGGCTCGTGCGGGCCGGCCAACTGGCCGAGACGGATTGTGGAGCTTTTGATGCGCAGACCGATCCGGTCGCCTGCCAATCCACGTTTCATACGCTTTCAGGATCGTTGGGTGGTCTGTGGCGGCCACCGTCGCTACCTGGCTGGGCCCTCAAACTCAATCTGTCGACGGCGTCTCGGCCACCCAATCCCGATGAGCAGTACATCAACGGCACGGCGCCCTCGCTGCCGATCTTTGCGCTTGGAGATCCCGACATCGGGGCCGAAACCACCTACGGTGCCTCGGTTACGGCCAGCTATGCAAGCGAACGCATCTCGGGCGAGCTGTCTGCATTCGGAAACTACATCGACAATTACATCTATTTTGCGCCAGCGATCGGCGCGGATGGCAACCCCATCTTCGATGTGATCATCCGCGGCGCTTTCCCACGCTTTACCACCCGCGCGGTGGACGCCACATTCCACGGGGCCGATGGTTATGTCAGCGCTTCGCCGTGGCGGTGGCTCACGCTCGACCTGCAAGGCGCGCTGACACGGGCACGCAACGTCAGTGACGACAGCTACCTTGTCTTCGTGCCACCTGATCGTTTCCGTGCCTCTGTGGGCCTCAATCACGAAGACTTGCCCCGTGGGTTCGATTGGGCGGTAAGCGTTGGAAGCACCTACGTGCGGCGCCAGAGCCGCTTCGACCCTGCCGCGGATCTTGCGCCGCCCCCCGACGCTTACGTTCTAGGCGATGCCACAGTGAGCGTGAAGACAAACGTTGGCGGCAGAGATCTTCACATCGCGCTTGCCGGCACGAACCTGCTGGGAACCCGCTACCGCGAATACGCGAGCCTGCTGCGCTACTTTGCGGATCAGCCCGGCCGGCAAGTCATGTTGCGCATGACGATGAATTTCGACTCAAACAATGAACCTAAATAGAAATAGGAGAAAATTTACATGCGTACTTCTTTCAAGTTGATTTCTGCGATGGCGCTTTTTGCTTCGGCGCTCGCAATGGCAGGCTGCGACAGCCATGGCGATGACGGCGACGAACCCGAAGTCATCACCACGGTCACCCTCACGTTTTCCCCTACAACGGGTGGCGCCCCGATTGTCGCCCGCTTCAACGATCCAGATGGCGAGGGCGGCAATGCGCCCGTCATTGATCCCATCAATCTGACTGCGGGTGCCTATACCTTGGCGGTGGCGTTCGAGAATCGCCTAGAAATGCAGGCAGAGGACATCACCACCGAGATCAAGGACGAAGCGGACGAGCACCAGGTCTTTTTGCTGGGCACCGCCGTTAATGGCCCCGCCACAAATCAACCCGCCGCGCCGCTTTTGCACGCCTATGCGGACATGGATGCAAAGGGCCTCCCCATCGGGCTTGCCAACACCGTCACCGCCTCGGCCGGCACGGGCAGCCTAACTTTGGTGCTGCGCCACTTGCCTCCCGTGAACGGCATGCCGGCGAAGGTGGCCAGCCTGGCCGACACAGTGCGCACGGGCGGCTTGAACGCCATCGGAGGCGGCACTGACGCGGAAGTAAACTTCACGGTCACCGTCACGCCGTAAAGGTTCGGCGTGGCGTCGACGTTGCCTGCCGCAGAGCAATCTACCCTTGCCGCGGCCCGTTTTTGTGTATATACTTGTATCTACATGGGCAACGCAAAGCGATCAAGCTCAACAGTCCAGCAGTGGGGGAATAGCTTGGCGGTTCGGATTCCCGCGGCAGTGGCGCGCTCGGCTCACTTTGAGATTGGCCAGCCAGTGGAAGTGGTTGCTGAAGAATCGACAGTTGTGGTGCGTTCTTTGGGGAAACCCAAGCTCACCCTCGCACAGAAGCTAGCCGCCTTCGATCCAGTCAAACACGGGGGCGAGGTAATGGCTACGGTGCCACGCGGGAAAGAAGCGTTGTAGTGGCTATTCCCAAAGCGTCCTGGTGTCCGGATAGACGAGACATGATTTGGATTGATTGCAATCCGCAGGCGGGAAAAGAAATGAAGGATGTTCATCCTCTTGTGGTGCTTTCTCCGCGCGAGTTCAACCTGCGCACAGGGATCGTCATAGGATTGCCGATGACCACGGCTGCGTTCAATGAGACAAACCCGTTCGCCGTGCGATTCAAGGGCGCGACGGGTGCGACAAGCTACATTTTGGGGCATCAGCCTAAGTCGTTCGATTGGCGCGCACGCCATGCCAAACCGCATCCCTTAAAGCGGGTTGCACAGGAGCCCTTCGATGCGGCCTGCGACACTCTAGAGCAGATCATCGCGATCGGCCGGTAGGCGGCTGGGACGAACATGTGAGCCGAACTGCCGATAAAGCGCCGGCACCACGAACATGTTGAGCGCGGTTGAGCTGGCAAGCCCGCATAAGATGACCACCGCCATCGGCGCCTGAATCTCGCTGCCGGGGTCACCACCCGAGAGCGCAAGCGGCACCAGTCCCAGCCCCGTCGCCAACGCGGTCATCAAGATTGGGATCAGCCGCTCCTGCGCCCCACGCTGCACAGCCTCGTCCACATCCGTGACGCCCTCTGAAATGGCCAGATGGCGAATGTGAGAAATGAGCATGATGCCGTTGCGGGTGGCGATGCCGAAGAGGGTGATGAAGCCAACGATGGAAGCCACCGAGAGCACGCCCCCCTGCAGGAACACACCCACCGCGCCACCAATGAGCGCCAGCGGAAGATTCAACATCACAAGCACGGCATCTCGCACCGAACCAAACGCGGTGTAAAGCAGGCTCACCATGCCCAGCAGGCAAACCAGCCCCAGCAGGCCCAGGGTGCGCGTGGCATCCTCTGCGCTTTCGAATTGGCCGCCGTAGGCAACGCGGTATCCAGCCGGCAGGGCCACGGCGCGCGCAACGGTCGACTCTATCTCGCGCACCACACTGCCCACGTCGCGCTCGGCGACGTTGCAGCTTACGACGAGCCTTCTTTGTACGTTCTCACGTCCGATCTCGCTCGGCCCTCGATCGCGGTGCACGTGTGCGAGCGCACGCAGGGGCAACCTCGCGCCCCTCGGCGTCGTGATCAGCAGCTCCCGGAGATCTTCGAAACTTTGCACGCGGCTCTGCTCCGTGCGCACGACGAGGTCGAAGATTGCTTGCCCTTCCAACACCTGGGAGACAACGTGAACCCCTGAGCCGATCGCCAGCGCGCGCGCCACGTCGGCGATGCGCATTCCATGCCGAGCGATGGCCACACGATCGAAGCGAACACGCGCGAAAGGAATGTCAGCCTGCTGCTCGCGCGCGAGGTCAACCACGCCCGGCACGCCTCGCATTGCCTCCTCAACCTCGGCGCCAAGGCGGCGCAGCTCCGAAAGGTCGTCGCCAAAGATCTTCACTGCGATGCTGGCGCGAGTCCCCGACAGCATGTGGTCGATGCGATGTCCGATCGGCTGACCAATCGTGATGTTCATGCCCGGCAGCAGCAAGAAGTCGCGCCTCAGCTCCTCCAAGAATTCCTCACGCGAACGATCCGTCGGGCGAAGGGTCACGTCGAGTTCGGCGGCGTTCACCCCTTGGGCATGCTCGTCCATCTCGGCACGCCCCGTCCGCCGGGCAACCGAAACCACCTCGGGGTGGCGCAGAAGCAGCTTCTCCATGCGGCGCCCCATGGCGTCCGACTCGGCGAGCGAGGTGCCGGGCAGGGTCACAGCCGCAATGGTCAACGTGCCCTCACGAAACTCGGGCAGAAACGAGCGCCCGGCGAACGCGAGCGCCACAGCGGCGGTCGCCAGCAGCGCGAACGACAGCGCCGCGACGAGCCGCCAGCGTGCAACCACCACATCCAGCATCGGCAGGTAGCGCCGCTTGAGCCACGCGGCCAAGCGCGGCTCGTGCACCTTGCTCACCGCCTGGCTGCCAGGAAGCAGGAACGAACACAGCACGGGGGTCACCGTCACCGCGACGAACAAAGAGGCGGCAAGCGACACCACGTACGCCACCGCAAGCGGCGAGAGTAGGCGCCCCTCGACCCCAGACAGGAAGAACAGCGGCAGAAACACCAGCACGACAACCAGCGTCGCGAACACGATGCTGCTGCGAATCTCCCGACTTGCGCCAAGCACAACGCGAAGCGCTGGTCGGCGCTCGGCTTCGGGCAGAAGCGCGTTCAGACGCAAGCGGCGCACCACATTTTCAACGTCGATGACGGCGTCGTCGACAAGCTCACCCACAGCGATCGCCATGCCTCCCAAGGTCATCGTGTTCAAGGTGGCTCCGAAGGCCCAAAGCGCGAACACCGCAGTGACGAGCGACAGCGGGATGGCAACGATCGTGATCGCGCTTGCGCGGGCGCTGGCAAGAAACACGAACACGATGAGCAGCACAAGCACAATCCCGTCACGCAGCACCGACACCACGTTGTGAAGCGCAACCTCGATGAAGTCCGCTTGCCTAAAAACATTGCGCTGGATCGACAGCCCCGGGGGCAAAGCGGCAGTGAGCTCGTCAAGTTCGCGGTCGATGCGCGCCGTGAGCTCCAGCGTGTTGGTTCCCGGCTGCTTCTGGATGCCTACGATCACCGCCGGCTTTCCGCCATAAGAGCCCTCCCCGCGCCGAAGCGCAACGCCCACACGAACGTCGCCCAGGTGCCGAACAAGCACCGGCTCCTCACCGCGCAGAACCACCAGCGTCTCGCCCACATCTTCGGGCGTGCGCACGCGCCCCACGCCGTGCACCAGGTACTCCTGGCCGCCTTCGTTGATGAAGCCGGCGGACACGCTTGTGTTGGTCTGCTCGAGCGCGCGAACCACCTCGTCCACGGTCAAATCGTACGCGGCCAGGCGTTCGGGCCGCAGCGCCACCTCGAACTGCCTGCGCGCGCCGCCGGTCACGATGACCTGCGACACGCCCGAAACGGCCAGCAGCCGCCGCCGAAGCGTGAAATCCGCAAATGTGCGCGCGTCCATCGCGGTGGCACCGTTGGTCGTCACGGCAAGGAAAAGCACCTCGCCCATGATCGACGAGATCGGCGCGAGGATCGGCGGCTCCACCTCGGCCGGCAGCGTGCCCTGCACGAGCTGAAGCTTTTCGCTCACGATCTGCCGCGCGCGGAACACGTCTGTGCCCCAGTCGAACTCGGCATAGATCACAGAGATGCCAACGCCCGTCGCTGAGCGCACGCGGCGAACGCCCGGCGCGCCGTTCAAGGATGACTCGATCGGAAACGTCACCCGCGTCTCCAGCTCTTCGGGCGCCATGCCGTGGGCCTCGGTGATCACCGTTACGGTGGGCGCCGTGAGATCCGGGAACACATCGACCGGCATGCCGGTGGTGACAACCGCGCCCCACACGAGCATGACGGCCGCGACGATGAGCACCGCGAGGCGATGCGAGAGGGACCAGCGAAGGATGGCGTCGATCACGCTGATCTCCTTCAGTGCGCGTGGCCGTGGCCAGGAAGGGAGCCGCTTGAGGCGGCCAGCTTCACCGACCACGCGCCCCGTGTGACCACGTGCTCGCCGGCGCGCACACCGCTCAGTGTCTCAGCGTAACCCCGATCGCGTTCACCAAGCCGCACCACCCGCCGTTCAAAAGCCTCACCCGCGACCTGCACGAAAACCACGAAGGTGCCGCTGTCGTCAACGAGGGCAGATTCTGGCACAGCAAGCGCGCGTCGCTCGTCGCCGTGTACAAGGTGAACGCGAGCGAAAGCGCCCACGGGAATCTGTCCGCTCGCGTTGTCCACCGCGAAGACGATGGGAAGCGTGTGCGTTCGCGGGTCGATGCGTCCACCCCGCGCGACGATCGCGTCGGCCGAAAGCTCGATGCTTTCGTCGAACCCTTCAATGAAGAACGAGGCGCCGCGAGGCGCGCCCAATGCCACGACGTCCGCTTCCGGCACGCGCGCCTCAAGCCAAAGCTGCGTCAGATCGGTGATTCGAAACAACGGGGTGCCCGCTTCGACAAAAGCGCCTGGTGCCACCAACACCTCCGTCACCGTTCCGGAAAGTGGGGCGCGCAGCTGGACGTTTCCTCCGCCGCGTCCTGCCGTATGCTGAACGCGCCGAAACTGCTGGAGCCTGCGCTGGGCAGCCGCTAACGAAGCCTGCGCCGCTTCGGCGTTCAAGACCGCCTCTTGCACCCTACGTTCTGGCACCACGCCCTCGGAACGCAGCGCTTCGAGCCGCTGACGCTCGCGCTCGGCAAAGCGCAATTCGAGGTTCGCGCTCGTGGAGGCGAGCTCCAAAGACGCAAGATCGGCGGCTTCAAGTTGCGGCGCGAGAACGCCCAACAGTTCATTGACCGTCACGCGCTCGCCAAGCCGCAGGAACGCCCGACCGCTCGTGGCCACACGCCCCGCAACCGGCGCGATGACCACAACCTCGCCATCAGATCTGGCCACGACAGTGCCGGTCACGGGCAACGTGGGCCGAATGCCCCGTTCGGAGACAACCTCGGTCCCGAACTCGATCGCCCACTGCTGCTCCTTCGAGAACTGGATGCGGCCCGCGGCTACGGCGGCCTCCGGAAGCGCCGCGCGCGCGTCCGCGGCGCTGTCGAATACGGTGACCTCGCCGAGATCGTGATCCGCCGAGAAACTGGCGGCGCGCACCTCAACCATCAGCCGCTGTTTTCCGCTTGCGGTGGGTTTTGCGACGGGCCGAAAGATGCCGGGCACGCTCGGCCCAGCGTCAAAGCGCTGGGCCCCAGACGCCCCTTGGAGCACCACGCTCACGCGACCTTCGTAAAGTGGTGTGAACCCTTTGAGCTTTGTCACGTGCGCTACAAAAGCGGAAGCCTGGCCACGCACAAACGCTGGCACCTCCACGAACAGCTCACTCGCGTTGGTCCGTTGGGTGAAGGAAAGCACGGGCCGCTCGTTCGCAGGGTCAACTTTGTGCTTGTGCGCACCGTCGCCATGAGGATGCGAATGGCAGGACGCCAGGAAACCAAGCATCGCGAGCGTGATCAAGCCTTTCATGGAAGCCCTGCGCCTGTCAGTCGATCCAGCTCGATGCGCGCGCGACGGGCGGCCAGCTCCATGTCGAGCGCGGTCAACGCGTCGTCTGCGGCGCCGCGATAGGCATCGAGCAACTCAAGCAACCCAAGTTCACCGCCCTCATAGCCCGCGGAAGCGATCCGCACGAGATCGGCAGAGATCACAGTGGCTTGCTCGCGGAATTCGGCGGCTGCGTGCCTGAGACCCGCGGCTTCGGCGCGCGCGCCGTCCACGGTGCCAAGCAGCTCCCCTTCGAGAAGCGCACGACGCCCACGGGTGGCACGGGCCTGACCTTCAGCCATCCGCGAGAGTCCCGCCCATTGGTCCCAAAACGGAAGTGACAGTGACGCCGCCAGCAGGAAGCCATCGGTGCGTCCCTGGCGCCCGAGGTCAACCCCTTTCCATCCCCCTTCAAGCCGAAGGTCCGGCGCCCACCAGCGGGAGGCCGCGGTTTGCTCGCGAGCGGCAGCCTCAATGCGAAGGTCAAGCCCGAGCAGGTCGGGACGCGCGCGGCTGGCCGCACGCAACGAGGGAAGCGCGGCGGGATCGCTGTCGGGCAACAGCGTGCCCGTCACATCGAGGCGCCCGCCGCCAGCCCCCGTTGCAAGCAGAGCCTGCAACCCCGCACGCGCGCGCTCAAGCGCCGCTCGCTCCATTTTCACACGGCCTGTGGCGACCGTGCGCTCGCGTTCGAGACGACGCCTATCATACTTGGCTGCATCGCCACGCTGCTCTCGGCGTGTAACGATGGCGAGGGCGTCTTCGATCCGCACGAGCCACGCTTCCAAAGCGACGGCGCGCGCCTGCCGATACAACGTTTCGTAAAAACGCAATCGGGCATCGGCGGCGATAAGCAAGCGCGAGGATTCTCCCTCTCGCCGTGCGGCGCGGGCACGCGCATCGCCAGCCTCGCCGTATAGACCGCGGCGGTTGCCAAGGTCGAAGATCTGGGCAATCGAGAGGTAGTCCTCAGCTGTGCCGAAGCTGCCGAACGTTTGCTCCCGCATGTAGGAGAGCTGTGGGTTGGGATACGCCTTGGCGGCGAGCCCGCGACCCTCTTCAATCACGACATTGCCCTCGATCGCGTCGTGCAAAGGGGCACGCGCAAGCACGCGCGCCACGACCTCGGCTTCGGTCAGCGCCACCGGCGCGTCTGTCTGCTGCGCAGGTGTGTTGCGCGGGAACAGCAGCGCAAGCATCAGGGCTGCAAAACACCGAGGGACGCTCGGGTTTCTAAATGGGCGTGCGCTGCAACCGGCGGCTGTCATCGACGCCTCAGTGCGCGAGTGCGGAGAGCACTGACTCGGTCAAGTGGTGCAAATCATAGGCACCGACCAGCATGGCGACCAAAGCCGCGCCTAAGCAAAGCGCCAGCGGTCGCAACGACTGCGGCGGTGCGGGTTCACAAAGCAGGGCCGCCACGCGGCGCTCAACGGCACGAGCTCCGAAACCCACGGCGACGGACGCGACTTCGCGTGTGGCTGCCTGCTGCAAAGTCCGCTCGACCGCAAGGATTGCCGCGGCCACCGACACGCGGTCTCCCACAACCCGAGCCGCCTCTTCGTCGCACGCCTGCTCAGCGGCAACCTCAAGTTCTCGCACCAGCCACCGGCCCACAGGAGGCAAATGCACCACCGCAAGCGCGCGCACCACGCTGCCCACGAGCGCATCGTGACGACGTACGTGCGCGCGCTCGTGCGCAAGAACCACCGCGCGTTCCTCCGCTGTAAGAGCTTTCAAAAGCCCCCGCGACAGCAGCACGCGGGGCCAAAGCAGTCCTGCGGCGACGCACACCGGTTGCGCGGTCTCGACAACCGTGATGCCAAGATCGCTGCGCGGCTCGCCCGTCTTGGCGAGCGCCGCAACAACACGTAAGGCGCGCAGCACACTCGATGCGGCAAACGCCGCCCGAAACACGGCGTAAGTCACCAGAAACACGAGCAACAACAAAAGTCCGGTGTGAATGGCCGCCTGCGGAAGGTGAACAAAGCAAAGATGCGCGTGCGCATCGTCGTGCAGCAGGCAGTGGTCGAGCCCAGGGGCAACGAGCGCAACAAATGCCGGGAGGCTCGCGGCGAAAAACAACACAAGCGTGATCGCGGCTGGCATCGCTGCGAACATGGCTATCGCGCGGTGACGGGCGCGCGGCTCTAAGCGCAAAAGCCTGCCGTAAGCAAAGCGCGTGATCACCGCAGACACCAGCGATCCGAAAACGAGGAACACAAACCCGGCAAGCAGGAACAGCTGAGCGCTTTGCAAAACCGGGCTCATCGTGAACCCCGCTCGAGTTTTCGACGTCGCTCCGCAACCAGGGCTTCAAGCCGCGCCAAGTGCTGCGGACCGGCTCGCTCAGTGAGATCTACGAACGCGGAAACCACCGCATCCGCTTGCCCATGCATCAATTCGCCGACCAAGTCACCAAGCAGACCACGATGGAAGTCTTCACGGCTGACGCGCGCTCGGTAAACGTGCGCATGGCTCACCTTGTCGCGCTCCAACAATGCCTTTTCAAAAAGGCGCTTCAGCGTCGACTGAATGGTGTTGAGGGTGATGCCACGCCGTTTGCCAAGCGCCGCGTGCACCTCCTTCGCCTCGCCGTCGCCACCCGACCATAGGTGGTTCATCACGGCGGTCTCAAGCTCACCGAGCAGCGGAGGGCGAAAGGGGCCAGGTTTCACTTGGAACAGAATATGGGAAGAAAAACCGACCGTCAATCGGTGTTCGTCTCCCTTTGAAGGAAGCCCAATCGTGCGAGCCCATTATTTTGGTGCGTCTCTGGTACGTCTCATTCGCATCAGGGTCATGCGCAACCGATCCTCGTTCGCCTCCTCTAGAGACGCGAAGCGCTTGACGCCCACCGGCCACGAGGGAGGACAAAGCGAAAACGATCTGTCCCACAAACTGCCAATCCGGGCTGCGAGATCGTCCTCGCGCTCGACCTTCAAGGCAGGCATCTCGGCGACAGAACGATATTTTTGCAACGGCATGGCTTAGCTCTCCGCATCCAAATCAAAAGCGGCCCGCAAGGCCTCAGCGTCTGCTTTGTCGATCGGTCTAACAGTGTCGCGCTTCATTCGATAAAGCGATTGAGGGCTGGCCAGCCGAACGCGAATACCTGCAATTTCTTTGTCTTCGACTTCAATTTCCGCAAACGCTGTCGCTTCGCCCAGCCTAGTCAGAATATCGAGATAGAGCGTTCCCTCAGGAGGCCCGTACCGAACAGCAGGGTAATCGCCGCAAAGATCCTCTGCGGTGATCTTATCGATTTCAGGATCTTGCCAAACACTTTTGAGTGCCTGACGCAGCCGAGCGATGTTTTCGGCGTCAGGATGAACGAAGAGGTCTAAATCCTCAGTGGCGCGGATCAAACCGTGAAAGTTCAGAGCCACGCCGCCCACAACGACGTAGTTAACACCCTCCTTGTTCAGGCTGGCAACAACTCGCAATACGTCTTGGAGGGCATTCAAGCATCAAAGGTATCATAAAACCTGAGACCCACCCCGGAGCCTGAGCCTACGAATGACTCATCGCTTTATTTCTTAAAGCGCGGGAGGCTCCGACGTTGCTCCCGCCCCTACCGCCCCCTCCTCACCAAGTGACCCGCTGCCGGCCCCGCACAAACCGCACAAACCCCACCACGATCGCCGTGTGCAGCACCACAAACGTGCGGCATAAGCTTCCCACTTTGCCGGCCCGTGGACCCACCCACGCCGCAGCGTAAAACAGCGCCTGCCCCACCAGCAGCGTTTGCGCCAAACGCAGCTGCCATCCGGAGGCCGTGTCCACCAGCGCCAAGTTGATACCCAACGCCGCCATCAGCGCCAACGGACAAACGAGACGCGCCAGTTTGTGCGACATGGTTTCAAACCACGAGGGATTCAGTCCCGGCAAAAGCAACCGCGGCAGCAACGCAAACAACTGAAAGTTGCCCGCCAGCGTACGCACCTTGCGGCCAAACTCGCGCTCGTCTTCAAACGCCTCGTCGTAAACAAGGGCGTCGTTGGCAAGCCAAATCAGGCGGCCCTGCAGGCGCAGACGCATGGGCGTGAACACATCGTCCAAAATCAAATCGGCTGGCAGCACCGGCATGTCGGCTTTGCGAATGGCCGCCACCGCACCGGACACACCCACAACCGAACGAAAGCGCGCTTCGTTGCTGCGGATCCACTTTTCATAACGCCAGTACATGCCACTGCCGGCGGAACCCGTCAGCGTCAACGCGCCGCTAACCATACCCACCCGCGGATCGGCCAAAGGCGACACCAAGGCCCGCAACACACCGGCATCCACCTGCTGGCGCACGTCAGTAAGAAACACCACCTCGCCGCGCGCCTGCGGCAC
>JBBSJE010000021.1:0-43112 GCA_038257535.1 Polyangia bacterium | reverse complement strand
CCTTTTTCATGGACGAGGACATCAAGGCGGATTTTCGCCTGGACGGCATCATCACCTTGATAGACGCCAAGCATTTGCACCTGCACATCGAAGAGGCCGCTGAGGCGCGTGAGCAAGTGGCCTTCGCTGACGTGATGGTGCTCAACAAGATCGACTTGGTCTCCCCGGCTGAGGCAGACGCCCTCGAACGGCAGCTGCGGGGCATGAACGCCCTCGCACGCATCCGGCGCACGCATATGGCCGAAGTTCCACTTGCCGAGGTGCTCGACGTGGGCGGCTTCGATCTCGATCGGGCCTTGGAACACAAACCCACGTTCCTTGAGCCCGAGTACCCCTTCGAGTGGAGCGGCATCTACGAGCTGCCTGCCGAGACAACGCTCACGTTGCAAGAAGGCCCCGACCCCAGCCTGTCGCTGCTGGCCTTGCCGGTGGACCGCGCAGACGAGCCCAACTTGGCCAAAGCCGCAGAACAAGCGTTTCGGCTTTTCAACCGACAGGGGCGCCCCCTGCCCGCCGGTGGCAACATCATCGCGGGTGAAGGCCAGTACACACTGGAGCTCGAGGCCAGTGGCGAGAAGCGCTTCACACTTCAGGCGCCACGCCCTGGGCTTTATGCACTTTTCACCGAGCACATGCCGGACGAGTTCCAGGCGACGCTGGTGGGTCCAAACGGCCCGTTGACTCCGCTTTCGCAAAAGGCCTACGCCGAAGGCCATATCCACGACGAGACGGTGACCTCCGTGGGGCTCAGTTACGATCGGGATGTTGATTCCGACAAATTCAACACGTGGTTGTCGGGCGTGTTGCGCAAACAAGGCGCCGACATCTTCCGCATGAAGGGCATCGTGGCCATGAGCGACGACGATCGGCGCTTCGTGTTCCAAGGCGTGCACATGTTGGTGGATGGCCTGCCCGACCGCCCTTGGGGTGACACCCCGCGGTCGAGCCAAATCGTCTTCATCGGGCGCAACCTGGATCGCGAAGCGCTCACCAGCGGCTTCGAGGCTTGCTTGGCATGAATTCGAAGTTGTGCGCGGGGCCAACCGGGTGATCGTTCAGAACGCGGGAGTGTCACGCCAAACGCAATCTTCTGCGAGATCGCGGCTGGAGCTACGACGGCTCGTCAAATAGACCCCGCCTGGCAGGTTTCCCTCGACGGCTATCCCCGCGCGCTTCACGCTTCGGCCGACGGCCGCTGGCTGGCGGTGGGCCTCGACCACGGCCACGTTCAGCTCATCCGCTGCGACACCGGTCAATTGGATCAGCGCGTGCGCGTGTGCGAGGGCGCGATTGCTCACCTCGCATGGAACCCACGAACGCCGCTGCTCGCGGTCGCGGGCGAGGATGGCGCGGTTCGGGTGCACGATCTTGCGCGCGGTGGGCACCAAGAGGCCACGCCACCGGGCGATCTCTGGGCGCAGCATGTTGCGTGGAACCCAAAGGGCTCGAAGCTGGCCTCGGCGGTGGGGCGACGAACGCGCATCTATGCTTTGGATGGTCGCGGCCATCAGGAACTGCCCGAGGTGGAAAGCACCGTCGCTGGCCTTGCCTGGGCCCCCGACGGAGAATTGGTGGCGGTTGCCTGCTACGGCGGCGTCCGGCTCTTCGATCCAAAGAGCGGGCGGCGCGCTCGCAAGCTCGATTGGAAGGGCTCCATGATCAACCTGGCATACAGTCCAAACAGCAAAGTGATTGCTTGCGGCTGTCAGGACAATAGCGTGCACTTCTGGCGCTTAGCGACGGGGAAAGATTCCATGATGTCGGGCTATCCGTTAAAGCCCAGCACCATTGCCTGGAGCCATGACAGCGCCTTGTTGGCGACGGGCGGTGGCGAGGAGATCACGGTGTGGGAGTTTGGTGGCAAGGGGCCGGAGGGGTCAGCGCCTTTGGTTTTGCAGGGCCACCGCGCACCGATCACTCACCTTGCCTTCTCGCCACTTGTGAAGGTTCTCGCCAGCGGCGATCGCACGGGCGAGATGCATCTGTGGTTTCCCGACGATGCCCACACCCCCGTGCGCCGTCATGCGCTACCAACGCGCATCGAAGCCATCGAATGGGTGCCGGATGCCGAAACCGCGACCCTTCGGATGGTGGCGTGCGACGCCGAGGGGCGCGTGGCCGCTTGGCCTTTGCAGGCATAAGTATGGCGAACCTTCTTCAGCGCACGCACTTGGCATTGCCGGCGCCACAACTGTGTGTGGCGGGCGTGCCCGTATATCTCGAAAGGGCCGAGGAGCGACTCGCAATTCAAGCCTTGGAGCTCGAACGGGCGCTCACGCGGTGGCGGCAGCAACAGCAATTGGCGGCGTCGGCAACCCGCCGAAGGCCCGATCGCGCTGCTTTGATGCAAAATTTGGCTGAGGCGTTTGCCGCGAACGTGCGGCTGCTGGATCGGGTGCGGGCCTGCCTGCTGCCAGCGCTTTCCGCCGATGCGGTTTTACGGGTGTTCGAAGGAGCGCCGATGGACTCGGCCTACGGCGCCGAGGGATTAATCGCCCACCTCCGCCGCGATTGGAGCCATGAGCCCGAGTGTGAAGCGGAACTTGAGGGTTTGCTAGCGGCCACACGCGGTGAATTGCAATCGGCGGGCATACGCGGCGGACGCGCCCTTGTGCTAGGCGCCGGCCTTGGCAGGTTGGCCGAAGAGGTGGCGGGCATGGGATTCAAGACGCATGCGGTGGAACTGGCGGCGCCGCTTGCCATTGCCGCTGCGCTTGTGCGGAAGGGCCCGCTGGAAGCGTATTGCATTCAAACACGCAACGCCTACCGAGCGCTGGATCAGGCACGGCGATTCGAGGCACATTGGGTCGCAGGCGATGGGCGACAAGCGGCTCAGCCACTCATTGCCGATGCCACCGCGCTTCCACATGGCAATGAAAGCGTCGATGTCGTGATTTCGGTCTATTTCACCGACGTTGTGCCACCGAAGAAGCTCATCCCCGAGATCCGGCGGGTGCTTCGCCGAGGTGGTCAATTCGTGCACGTGGGGCCGCTTGGTTACCACGCACCCGACGCTGCAGACCATCTCGCCGCCGACGATCTGCTAGATGAGTTTCGCCTTCACGGCTTCCAGGTTTCAGAACCGCGTTGGATCGAAGGCACTCACCATCTTCAGACCGTTTCCATGCACGAATGCCGCTTTCACAACCTGGTGTTCTCCGCCACTTCGGATCGGCTCGTGGTGGCTCGACCCATCGCGCCCGCAGGGCCCTGTGTTCCATTTATCGCCTGATGAAACTCGAACCATCAACCTCAATAGCAATTGGAGAAAATTTACATGCGTACTTGTTTTAAATTGATTTCTGCGATGACCCTTTCTGCTTCGGCGCTCGTTGCGGCAGGCTGCGACAGCCATGACGATCACGGCCATGAAAACGAAGTCATCACCACTGTCAGCCTCACGTTCACCCCCACAGCGGGTGGCGCCGCGATCGTCGCCCGATTCAACGATCCAGATGGCGACGGCGGCAATCCGCCCGTCATTGATCCCATCAATCTGTCTGCAGGCGCCTACACCTTGGCGGTGGCGTTTGAGAACCGCCAAGAAACGCCGGCAGAGGACATCACCACCGAGATCAAGGACGAAGCGGACGAGCACCAGGTCTTTTTCCTCGGAACCGCCGTCAATGGCCCGGCAACAAACCAACCCACCGCACCGCTTTTGCACGCCTATGCAGACATGGACGCAAAGGGCCTACCCATAGGGCTCGCCAACACCGTCACCGCCTCGGCCGGCACGGGCAGCCTAACTTTGGTGCTGCGCCACTTGCCTCCCGTGAACGGCATGCCGGCGAAGGTGGCCAGCCTGGCCGACACCGTGCGCACGGGCGGCTTGAACGCGATCGGAGGCGGATCTGACGTGGAGGTAAACTTCGCGGTCAACGTTGTCGCGCCGTAATGGTCGATACGGAGCAGGTGGGTGCGCTTCACAATGGCGCTCCTTGGTGATTAAAGACGCGCGCTCTGCTGGAGCCGCGTCAGGGTCGGCAGAACGAGGGCGGCGCTACAGGCCACTTCGCGATCGACCCTGACGCTCATTTAGCGCGATCCCGTCGAGTAGCCAGCCGAGACCCGTTTCGAACGTCCGCTCATCTGCATGTTGCGCCAGCTGCTCGGACAGCGCTTGCAGACGCCCGAGGTGTTTTGCCGACTGGAACGCGGCCTGGCTTTCCCGGATGCGGGCCTGGCCGGCAGGATCGTTGGCGCGTGGTGCTTCGTGCGCCGCAAAACTAAGTGTGTAGATCAGCAGGCTCCTCAGCGCTTCCGCCGCGCGAGCCCCTTCGATGCCCGCTGAGGCGAGCCGCTCAAGCATCGCGTTCCCAAGCCGCATGGCGTTTGCACCTCGGCCCTGAATGGCCGGGCACCACTGAATCCATGCTGACGGACCAGGTGGGATCGAAGCCGTCGGCACCCGGAAGCACGCGCAAAACACAGGTCGAAGCCACCTTTGGCATGGCACCATGTTTCCACGCCGCATAGCCGGCATCACCCAAGATGTACAAGGTGTTGTCGTCCGCCACGCTTAGGTGTGGAAGCGCTGACATAGGCAACGCGCACCGGTCGTCTTCCCATACGCCCAACACGGTGCCTTGGCTTGCGGACAACACAACCAGAACCGACTTCGGGTAACGCCGTATAGGTGTCCCAATCTGCGAACATCACGGGTAGAAGAACTCTGTCACCAATGCGAACCATGCCCTGAAACGCCGCGGGCAGTGCGGATTTATCAAGGCCGGGCATCGGGATGCGCCCCACCAGCTCCATGGACGTGGGGTTCCAAACAATGATTTGTTTGGCTCTTTCATTGGCGTACCAAGCCGTGTTCGCATCGATATAAAGAAAGTTTTCGTTCCAGAAAGTCCCTAGCTCCTCGTTGGCAAGACTCAAAGCGGGGCCAGGTACCAACTTGCCGTTGGGGTCCACATTCCATTTGGTGATCGTTCGTTTCTCACCGTTCGAAATGTAGAGCGCTCCGTTGAAGCTTTGCATGGCGGCGTAGCCAGAAAGTTCAATCGCGTTTGCGGGTTTGAGGGCTTCACCAGGGGTGTCGAGCGAGGGAATGACATTCACGTAAACCAATCGCCCATCGGGCGCGTTCACATTGTGTTGAACCGCGTACAGCGCTGGGGCGTTTGCATTGTTGGTGACGTCTGGATTCTTGTCGTCGCTGCCACAACCCAACGCAAAGAGAAGCGTGGCGGTGGCCAGGGAGAAGGTGCTTACAGTTCCGAAGGCATTAAAACGCATATGAGGTGGCTCCCGATCATGATGTTTCGGGCGCTGGACTATGGGCCGCTGGCCGCCGATGCCAAATGAATATGGGAATCACTCTCAAGTGTCAAGGTAGAAAACTCGACACCCGCCCCCTGCTTGACAACTGAGACTGACTCTCATATTCACACAATGCCAGCGGCCCGCGGCCTAGAGTCCAGCGCCCGAACCATGAAGCATCTTGCCTCACTCAAGGAGGCAGGCGGTCACCAACAACATGTTCGGAGACGACTCTTATGCGTTCTGACGACCTATGAAACGCCAATTCGCAGGACTCGCGTCTTTGCCCCTTCTTGTGGTCTTAACCTGCCCTCAAACGGCGTTAGCCACCGAGGGCGCACAAGCCGAGGCGCCTGCTGGCGAGGTGACACTGCCTCCAGACATTACGCTTCCCGAATTGCAAGAGGCCCCTATCATCCCTTACCCGGATGACGCTGATGCAAGTGGCATTGAAGGCGTGGTTAGCCTGATGCTCACGCTTGATGCGGAAGGCGCGGTCACAGAGGCCAACCTTGTGCAACCGCTTCACCCGGCGCTTGATGAAGCGACGCTGGCGGCTGTGGTTGGGTTCCGATTCTCGCCGGCACGACGAAACGGTGATCCCACGCCTGCGCGTATTCGCTACGATCACACTTGGCGCTTGCCAGTTGCGGTGGTGCCCGACGAAACACCACCGCCACCACCAGCGCCCCCTCCCCCACCTCCTCAACCACCCTTGCCGCCGGCCACAACGCCCGCGCCGAAGCCGGCGGCAGAGGCGCAAACTCAAGACGTAACGGTTCGAGGCAAAACCACCGCCCAACGCATGCGCGAATCGGCCGAGGCGGTAACTATTGTTGAAACTGAAACGGCGCAGCGGGAAAACGCCGATCTCGGCGAGGTGCTTGCGCGTACGCAGGGCGTGTCGATCAGCGATCTGGAGGTCTGGGATCAAGTGCGCGATTTTCGCTGAATGGACTTACCGATGATCAGATTCGGTTTTTCCTTGATGGCGTACCGCTAGAAGTTGCCGGCTTTGGCTGGGGCCTGCAGAACGTACCGGTCAATTTGGTTGAGCGGGTGGAGATCTACCGCGGCGTGGTGCCCATTCGTTTCGGCGCCGACGCGCTGGGGGGCGCAGTGAATTTGGTCAGCAACGAGGACACGCGCGGCACTCACGCCGTGGGCTCGGCACAACTGGGATCGTTCGGAACCTATCGACTGACCCTTGCTGCGCGCCACACGCACGCGCCCACAGGACTTTTCGCCAGCTTCAACACTTTTCTTGATCACGCCGACAACGACTACAAGGTAAACGTCGAGGTGCCTGACGAAAAGGGGCGTTTGTCACCTGCGCGCGTGCATCGCTTTCACGACGCTTACGACGCCTACGGGGGAAACGCTGAAATGGGCGTGGCCAACCGGTCCTGGGCCAAGCGCCTCGCGCTGCGCGTCTATGGAACACGGCAAGACAAAGAGCTGCAGAACAACCTCATCATGAGTATGCCCTACGGCGAAGCTCGCTTTTGGGAAGCCACCCGCGGCGCCACGCTTCGGTATGAGCAACCGCACGTGGTCGGCACGCCATTCGGTGTAACCGCTGTGGCGGCGTTTAGCCGGCGCACGACTGATTTTAAGGATCTATCGCCCTTCGTGTACGACTGGTTCGGCCGCCGCATTCGCGAGCGGCGGCGTTTGGGTGAATTGGGAGAGGCTTCGGATGATCGGCTTTGGCAGCACACCGTCTTGGCTCGTGTGCAGCTTTCGTACGTTTTGCACCCACAACATGTGCTGCGACTGTCGCTGGCGCCAACATTGGTGGATCGCACCGGGCGCGACGCACTCATCACGATGGGCCGCGATCCGCTTTCAGCGCAACGAGATTACTTCGCTCTAACCAATGGTTTCGAGTATCAAGTGAACGCCTTTGGTCAGCGCCTTGAGTCGATCGCGTTCGTGAAGAATTACGTTTATGATGTGCAGTCGGAAGAAGCTTTGTCTGGCGGCGTGTTTCGACGTCTGAATCAAGATTTCCACACCCTGGGCTATGGCGAACAGCTTCGCTATCGCTTCGCCCCCTGGCTATGGGCGAAGTTGTCGTACGAACGCGCCACGCGCCTGCCCAGAGCAGATGAAGTGTTTGGCGATGGCGTTTTGATCTTGCCCAACCTTCGGTTAATTCCCGAGCGCAGTCACAACGGAAACTTGGGACTCACCTTGGGTCTTCAGCAAACACGCGCGGGTGCCTTTCGCAGCGACGTCAATGCGTTTTTGCGCCACGCCGAAAATCTCATCATCTTGCTGGGGAACGACATGGTGTTCAACCATCAAAACGTGTTCACGGCGCGCAGCCAGGGGCTAGAGACCAGTGCAGGTTGGACTTCGCCTGGCGATTTTTTCTCTCTAGATGGCAACGTAACGTGGCAAAGCCTTCGCAACGCTTCGAGCAAAGGAGCGTTCAAAGACTACCGTGGCGATCGCATTCCCAATCGCCCGTACTTGTTTGGGAACCTATCGGCGCGCGCACGAAAAGCCAATGTTTCGTCGCAGCGGGATGAGCTGTCCTTGGCATATCACCTCCGGTACGTAAACGGGTTTTTCAGGGGCTGGGAGAATGTGGGTTTGCGGGAATTCAAGCAAACGGTGCCGTCGCAGACCACGCACACCTTGGCCCTCACGTACATCGCGCGCGGAGCGCTGACACAAACGTGGACCGCAGAGATTCAGAATCTGACAGACGCCAAGGTCTTCGACAATTTCGGCGTGCAGCGACCAGGGCGGGCTTTCTTCATGAAATTGACGGCAGAGTATTGAGCTCGAAGCGTCGAACACGTTGACAAATGAAAGTGGTTATCATAATCATTTCCAAATTGAGGCCAGCGGCCCTGAGTCCAGCGCCCGGACCGTGAATGCCTGTGCCCATTGCGGCGCAGGCCGCTTGAAAACAGGATCGGAGACACTCGGATGCGTATGAACAGCACTTTGGCCGCAGGGCTTCCCTTATTCACGATGGCACTTCTCTCGGCCGCTTGCGAAGACGAATTAACGCCTTCAGCTACGGTCGATGCCGCTCCCTTGAGCGACGCCTACCAAACTCCAACAAACGTCGTCGACGCAGGCGACGCAATGGCAAGCAACGACGCAGGCGTTGCCGAGGCTGGCGCGCCCGAAACGCCCCCGCTTTATTTGATCCACTCGGCGGTCCAAGACATGACCGGTCGGACCAACCACTTTAGCTTGGTGAATTCCTTAAGGGAGGCCAAGCGGCTCGACCACACACAATCGCTGGCACTTCCGGGCCGTGCACGCCTTTACGCCGCGCCTGGCATCGGCTTCTTCGCACTTGCGGATGGCGAGGCGCCCATCATCACGCGCTATGAAATCGGCACAGACAATGCCTTCAAAAAGGGACAACAGATGTCTTTGCAGCAGCTGGGCGTCAAGAGCATGGGCGCCCAAGCCGTGTTGTTCATAAGCCCCACGAAGGCCTACTACAAAGACGCTGACGAAGGACAAGTGATCGTTTGGGATCCCAGCACCATGACCATCACCAAAACCTTAGCTTTACCCACAGAAGTGACCGCGGGCCCCGCCGAACATCTTCTAGGATTTAGCCAGTGGGCATCACGTGCAGGCGAGGCATTTTTCGCTGTGGGATTCACAAACAAGACCTATGACCGCGTGGCGCCCAACACAACTTTGATTCGCATTGACACCACCACAGACAGCGTCGTGGTCACGAAAGACACGCGGTGCCGGGGCTTGAACAAAACAGGCGAAGTGGCAGGCGCCCTGTACTTCTTCAGCGATGTCATCAATGGCTTCGGCCACGCCGTTTATCCAAACGACGGCGGCCAAGCAGATTGCTTTTTGCGTGTGGCCCCGGGGCAATCCACATTTGATCCCACGTTTGTGGGCACTGTGGCCGCGGCCTTCCCCGGAAAGTTCGCCACGGTTGTGGCCCTAAGCCCACAAGGACGCGCTTGGATTCAAGCTGTTGATGGCGCCGTAGCCCCGAAGACGGCTGGCAGCACCTACCTTGAGTGGTACTCCAAAGGCTGGGGTTGGTCGCACCTGGAGCTTGCTTCCCCCACGCAGGCCACGCCCATTGCCGGCGACCCTGGCGCTTACGCAGGCACGGCATTCGCCTTGGGCAGCGATCTCTTCATCAGCCAAACCAAACCTGATTATTCAGAAACCACCATGGTGAATCTGGCAGGCGCAGCACCGGCAAGCGGACTTTCGTTCTCGGGCTTCGCATTGGACGTGGCCCGCGTTCGGTAAGCGCTATTCGCTGCCGGGAGGTGGAGCCCTTTTTTAGTCCCAAGCGCCTCGGCATTTCGTTCTGAAGGCGACTTGGGGCTATCATGCAGGTTATGCAAAACGAGGATCCATCATTACAGGCCGCTTTGAAGAAGGCGCAGGCAGGCAGGGGCCGAAAGGTTCTTTATCTGATCCTGTCCGTCGTCGGTGTTTCCATCATCGTTGGCGCTTATTATTACAGCACGCGCGGCACTGACTTCGATGAGAGCGCTGCCGCCATGGCAGATCCTTTTGGGGGGCAGCAACCCGAGCCCCAAGAGCAGGATGCTGAGCCGGCACCAGCGCCCTAAGAGCCGTTCCTACGTCTGACATGCAGATCGCGTTTCACCGCGTAAACGCCACCCGCAGCAGGCGGTGGCTCTGCGTCGGCTGACCATTGAGATCAAGCGCAGCCTCAAACCGCGCTTCGCGGGCGCACGCCAAGGCTTCAGGGCCAAAGCCATAGCCAGGATCTTTCACAACGATGACCGCTTGCACGGAACCATCCGCGCGCACGTTGACCCGCAAAAGCACCGTTTGTTCGTTAACGCCCAGGGCATCGGCTTCTGCGGGCCATGGGCAATCCCATTCGTCGTTGGCCAGGCGAGCCAGTCGTGACAGATCGCCTCGCGCCGCTGTGCCTGTGCCGCCGGGTTGGCCGCCCGCAACCGCAGGGCCATCAACCGCTTCCGCGCTGGCTCCCTGCGATGCGGTGTTGCCGCCCGCGTATTTGTCGGCACGCCCCGCTACCACGGTAAATGCCGTGAGATCGAGCGCCCCAGGCGCGGCTTCCTGAGCCACAACCTCGGCCGCTTGCGCAGGCGCTTCTGCGGGCGCAGCCGCACGCGGCGTTGTGATTTTTGCGCGCGGGGGAGGAGGCGGTGGGGGTACAGGCGGTGGGGCTGGCGGCGGCGCAAACAGTTCCACCTGCATGGGCGGCGGAGGCGCTGCCGCTTGTATGGGGCTTGGCGCGGGGGCCAGCCACGCCCACGTGGCAACACCGCCGTAAATCAAGAATGCACCACCGGCAGATACAAGCTGGCGAAGCCGTCCGTGGGCGCCGTCTGGCTTTGGCATCACGGCCGCCGACACGAGCGCGCCTCCGCTCGGTGGATGTGCAAACACCCAGCGTCGGCAGGGCACGCGACGCGTTCGCGTTTTGCCCAAGCCCTTCACGGCGTTTCATCCGCCGCGGGCTGTGTGCCAAACGCCACTTTCACCAAACCGCCGCGCCGAAGCGCATCCAGCGTGGCAATCACGCGGCGATGGGGCACGTTGCCATCGGCCTGAATCACCGCTTGCAGATTCCTGTCGTTGGCCAAGGCT
The DNA here is from genome assembly GCA_038257535.1 of Polyangia bacterium. GTDB lineage: Bacteria > Myxococcota_A > Polyangia > Fen-1088 > Fen-1088 > JAGTJU01. The sequence continues at coordinate 32,234 of JBBSJE010000021.1, read as the reverse complement.
TGCCGCGCGTGGGCTTCGATGGCTTTGTTGTCCGACATCTGCTGCCCGTTGATCAACGTGGGCCCCTCGGCCGGCACCGTAACCGCATAAACCACCTGCACTTGTTCTGTTTGCGTGGCCTGTGGCAGCTCAAGCGGTACAGCAGGCGAAACAAGAATCTTTGCGGTAACGATGAAGATCACCAGCAGCACCAACATGATGTCCACAAGCGGCGTCATGTTGATGCCCTCGATGATGCCTCCGGGGCGCGAGGACGTTACACCAGCCATATCAAGCCCCTCGCAAAGCCAGCGAGCCCTCGCCGCCCGCATGAGAGGCTTTACCGGTAAGGTTGTGGCCGTTGTCGTGTGTGGCTTTTGCGCGCACCGGAGCGGCAGGTGAAATTGCGGTGGCTGTTGCAGCGTATTCCGCCAGCAAATGCGCAAGCACAACGCTGGTTAAAGCCTCGGTGCCCGCAAGCAAACGAGCGATGCGGCGCTGAAAGTGATTGTAGAAGACCACAGCGGGCAGCGCCACGCCGATGCCCACGGCGGTGGCGATCAACGCTTCGGCGATGCCGGCCATAACCGCTTGCGATGCCCCCGCAGCCGCTCCCGTGCCACCAGTTTGCACGCCCAAATGATTGAACGCTTGGATCACGCCGATTACAGTGCCGAACAAGCCTACAAAAGGCGCGTTGTTGCCTAAGGTGCCCAAGAACGCAAGTCGCGATTCCAGCTGCTCACGTTGCACCGCACATGCGCCTTGCATCGCTTTCTCCACGCCCGCGGGCCCCAGATGCGCAAGCCTAAGGCCAGCGTCTGCCACTTGCGCCGCCAGCGCCCGGTTGCCTTGCAGGTGTTGTCGCGCCCCCTCAATGTCGCCCGCTTGCAAGCGCTGTTCAAGCGCTAACGAGAGCGCCGCCAGATTGCCACCCCGCCCGCGAAAAAACAGCGCGCGCTCGAAGGCCACGGCCAAACTTCCTACCGCCAAGCCCAGCAGCAACCACAAGACCCAGCTTGCGCCGGCGCCCACGAACAAGCGTTCAATCGTTTCAACAAGATGCATTTTCAGCTCCTCTATTTCATTCTTGGGGCTTTAAACATGGGAAAGCAGCCATATGCCCACCCACGCCAAGGCCGTTGTTCCCACCATGCCCCCCCACGCGCGCCCTCCTGATCGAAACAGAAGCCCCAGGCACATGGCGGCCACCCACAAAAGCGGCATAAGAAAAAAACCAACCGCAAATCGCCCGTCCGCAGAAAGCGGCAGCAGCGAAGACAACAAGACCGACAGCGCTACAGCGGCGACGCCCGCGCCCAGTATCGCCGCCGTGATCCGCAAGAAAGCGTTGATGCGCTTCGACCGGGTGGTTCGTTCAGCCAACACCAAGCCCCCCCGCGACAAATACAACCACCACGCCAAGCATCGCTAGGCCGCGTACAACTTGTGGTGCCAAAGCGCCTAGCAAGACCACAATCATCGCGAAAGCGGCAAGGCCGGTGAGCAGCAACGGAATGCCTTCGTCCATGCCATGTTGCAAACGAAAAAATCCGAAAGCCGCGCCGGCCAACACGGGTGAGCCCAGCACAGGTATGAAGCGAGCAAGCGCGTGCGACGCCACGGCAGGTGACAGCAATGCCAAACGACGAGAGCGCGCGAACAAACACAGCACGCAAAGCCAAGTGGCAGCCACGCCGGCCAAATCAACCATGGCTCAACTCCTCTTTGAGGCTTGGGGGCAGGGACGCGGTTGACAACTGAGGGGCCAAAGACGCCGCGCCGCGTGCGGCGTTAGCGCCCCCCACAACCCGCGCCAGCAGAGCCAACACAAGGCCCGCGAACAGCAACGCCACGTCTACACCAAACACACTCCAATCACCGTGTTGGGCCACATTGAACGCATGGGCATGGGCGCGCAGCAAGCTCAGCAACGGTATGGCCCCAAAGCCTAGGGCAGCCGCGTACAAAGTTTGTGACCACAAACGGCGGGTGGCTGGTCGCAACAACAAAACTGTACCAATCGCAAGCCAGGCCGCGAAGAAAGCTCTTTGTTCCCAATCCGCGCGTGCCGGCAGGGTCCACGGCAACAACCGATTCGCCCAAAATGCCGCCACGGTGGCCAACACCACGCCACCGCCAATCACCAACGTTAATCGCGCCAGAAGCTGATTGGCCAAGGAGGCGCGGCGCCTTTCCCTTCGCGCGAGCCAAATCCAATTTCCTGACAGCAGCACAAAACAAACAGACAAGGCGGCAAACGCATAAAGAATGCGCAAGGCATCGCCACCAAAGCGGGCGAAGTGCAATCCGTAGAGCCAACGCGCGATTGCGCTGGTTTTTGTTTCGCTGGCGGTTCCAGGCACTGACGACGACAACACCCGCCCGTCTACCAAAGATAGATAAAGGTTTCCACGCGCCCCAAACACCCCCGGGCGATTGTAAACAACGCGGGCCACGCCGGTCTCGAAGCCGCGATGATAGAGCGTGATGCCTTCAACAACCCCATCGGGCACAAGCTTGGTCGCACGCTCAAGCACCTCATCGAAGGTTAGCGAAGGAGCGCTTTGCCCGGGCTTGACCGCATCAAACCTTTGGCGGCCGAAGAGAGATTCAATTTCCGCCATGTTCTTGAACACGGGGCCCACAAAGGGGCGCGCCATGAACGGCCCCAAACACAAAAGCACACCCGTAAAAGCGAACAAGATTTGGAATGGCAGCGAATACACGCCCAAGACTTTGTGCAAATCCGACCAGAACACCCGCGGCTTGGCATGCGGGCGCAATTGATCCAACTGGCGCGTGAAATCTTTCAGGTGCAGAACCACGCCTGTCACCACCGCCAACAACAAACCCACCGATAAAAAGCCGGCCAGGTAATAAAGCCAAGGCACGGCGTCATGCCACAGGAAGTGCAACCCATAGAGAAAGTGCCCTAGTTGCGAACGCGGCTCGCTCACCTCACCGGTAACGCGATCCAGGTGCACCTCTTTCCATTGCGGTCCTGCAGCGGTGGCGCGATACAAAACGTGCAGCGGCCCCGGTTTGTCGAGCTCGTAAACACCAATCTGATGCGTTTGCACATCGCCGCGTGCCCACAAAGGCGCCAGCAACGGTTCTAATGCCGCGGGGGGGGCACCAGCGACAGAGGCGTGCCCCCCGCCCTCTTGCCAATTGCCCATGTCTTCATGAAATAGGGCGAACACGCCCATAAAAAACATGACATGCAGCACGAGCGCCAAAACCACGCCTGCCCACGCATGCACATCCCAGAACGTCGTGAAGGCGTGGCGAGACAGCTTCATGGCAACTTGCCCGACAGCGAACCACTACCCCTCGGACGAAGATCCAATGTCACGCACGCTGATGCTTCCGTCTTCGGCCCACGCCAGCAACATGCGCCGACGACACCGCCGGCATTTCAGTTCGATGCCTTCGGGGATCTGACGCGCCAACAAAGACCCACAGCCGCAGCGCACCTCACACGAGGCTTCAACAAGCGGCTGTGGCAACGGAAAACCCATAGCGGTACCTGCGCAAAAAGAAGGGGTGAAAGGACTCGGGACTCTGGGGTCGCTGGCCGCTGCAGATCCAATGATTATGACAATCAATATCAATTGTCAAGCGATAGGGTAGCTGGCGGCAAAGCGATTTTTTCATGTGCCGCAACCCGTCAATCGGGCAAAATGAAAGCTCTATTCTTGCTCACCGCACGGGGCGGCGGTACGCCGTGGCCAACGCATCGGCGTATTCGTTCCAGCGGTTTCCCGAGTGCGCAGCGATCCACCGCAACGACAATTCCTTGCGGCGCTGCACAATATCGTAGAGCTCCTGCACCAATTCCAAATTTTTGATCGGCCCCGTTTTGCGCTTCCACCCGCGGGCTTTCCACGCCGCCGCCCACTCGTTGATCGTTTTCACGCACAGCTCGCTGTCGGTGTACATCACCGCCGTGGTGCCCTCAGGCACCAACTTGCACCCGGCTATCAACGCCATCAGCTCCATGCGGTTGTTGGTGGTGTGAGGCTCGCTGCCGCAGCTTTCCCTCACCACGTTGTTGCCCGTAACGTAAACAGCCCCCCAACCGCCGGGGCCCGGGTTGGGATCGGCCGCGCCGTCGGTGAACACGCCTTCGGTGGGGCCAGCCGTATAGCGCTCCAGCACTTGGGCGCAGGTGAGGTTTTCCTCGCGCGAACCGGCCGAACGACTGCCACCGCGGCGCGCGCCACCAGCAGACGATCGCCCGCGCGCCGCACCGCCGGCCCCTTTGCCCACCTGTGCTTTGTTCTTGCACGCCAGACAAGTTTTAGGTTGCCAGCCCGGAAATTTTGCCAGGGTGGCTTCGGGAACGTCAAATGGGCGGCTGCAGGTTTGGCAGGCAAAGCTGGGCATGCGCACGGTTTATCACAAACGGCCCAAGCTGGGCGCCAGCTGATGCTAGCTTCCCGCTTGAATGTTTTTGGCACTGCAGGTCCTGTTGCTTTTGGTGGGCGCCGGTTTGTCGGTGGTAAACGTGCGCTTGGGCTTGGCGGTCTGGTTGGCCCTGGGCACCCACTTCGTATCCTTCATGTGGATGACAGTTCCCTCGCGTCACGGGGTCGTTGAAGCAGCCGTTTTCGGCAGCGTGTACTTCGCGGTAGGACTGGCTTTGGCGTGGAGCCGTCAGCGCATGTCATGGTGGGCGGTTCCTGCCGCAACTCTGGGAGTGTTCGCGCTGTTACGAGCGACCATGTTGATCTATTGGAACGCCAACGCGCCGATTAGCGGCGTTTCGCTCGCAACGCTCGGTCGCAGCACCTGGGCACTGATGGCGGCTGCCTCCGTGGCTTTAATCACAGCACACCTTCTGATGGTGGCAGTGAGAGGCCGTGGCGCCACTCACATAGGCGCACCACTTGAACAGAAGTTGCCTTAGTCCAAGTGGTGATGGCTGTCATCACAAACCTGCCAAGGTGGCAAGGGATCTCGAAAACCCGCCCATAATGCGTCACCGCCGGCCATCTCGGATTCATCCAGCAGGCAGGCGTCAAGCGCCGCACGCACGTTGGCTTCATTCATACCGGCGCCAATAAACACCAATTCCTGCCGACGATCGCCGTACGGCGTTTGCCATGTTTCATTGAGCTCTTGTAGCTCCTCGGCATCAGTTGGCCATTCCTCTCGCGGCAGCGCTGCATACCACATGCCCGCGGCTTCACAAACGGCGCCACCCCCCGCTTGCGACCAGCTTCCCGTTACATCGGAACGCGAGGCCAGCCAAAAAAAACCTTTCGAGCGCAACACGGTTTTCCAAAGCGCATGTTCGCCGCTAAAGACTGCCCAAAATCGCGCGGGATGGAAAGGGCGACGTGCGCGGTACACGAAGCTGCTGATTCCATAGGTTTCGGTTTCTGGCACGTGTTCGCCCCGCAGCTCCCGCAACCAACCGGGCGACCGTTCGGCGGTGTCAAAATCAAAAAGGTTGGTGCCTAATATCTCCTTCACATCAACCTTGCCATGGCTTGTGCGAAGGATTCGCGCGCCCGGATTTAGCTTACGCAACAAACCTTCGAGACGATCAAGTTCATCGCCGGCGACCCGATCCGTTTTGTTGATTACCAGCACATTCGCAAATTCAACTTGCTGTACCAACAAGTCAGCGACCGTTCGCTCGTCTTGGCCGTCAAGTTCCGCTTGGCGCGCACGCAAATCATCTTCGCTGGTCCAATCTGCCAAAAATCTTTGTGCGTCGACCACGGTGACCATGGTGTCCAGCCGCGCCAACTCCGACAGACTTTGTCCCTGTTCATCTTGGAAGGTAAATGTCTCAGCCACCGGAAGCGGTTCAGAGATGCCGGTGGATTCGATGAGCAAATGGTCGAACCGCCCCATACGCGCCAACGCCGCCACTTCCAGCAAAAGGTCTTCCCGCAGCGTGCAGCAGATGCAGCCATTGGACATTTCAATAAGCTTTTCATCAATGCGGTTGAGCGATGCCTCGCCCTTCACCACGGCCACATCGATGTTTACTTCGCTCATGTCGTTTACGATCACCGCCACCCGGAGCCCCTGCCTGTTGCGCAGAACATGGTTCAACAAGCTGGTTTTGCCCGCTCCCAAAAACCCCGAGAGCACGGTGACGGGCAAGCGTTCGGGGGTTGGCGACATGGCGGCCGTGGTTTAGCGCAATGTAATTACACCTACAAGCCGCGTCCCAGGTATTTCGCGGGGGCGAGCGACGGGTCGGCGCCGCTGCTGATGATCGCGCCCTCAGGTGATTGAGCTCTTGCAGCACCGTGGCCCCCGCCGCGAATCTCATCGTCGCCACTTCAAGAAGCGCCTAAAAAGAAGGCTTTCACCAGGGGGGTTAGCCGCCCTCGATTGGCCGTGTCGGCCACGCGCTTGAGCACCTCGGTTTGCGTGGGATAAGGAAAGATCGTTGCGCCCATGGCTGAGAGTTTCAATTTGTTGGTCATTGCCAAGGCGATGGGCGTGATCATCTCCCCCGCATGGCGCGCCACGATGGTGGCCCCAAAAATGTAGCCCTTTTTGTCAACAAGCCCATGGCATCACCAGCGCGCTCTGTTTGTCCCGGCCGAACAACAATGCGTTTTTGATCACGATGCGGGCCATGGCGTCGGCCGCGTGGGTGAACTGAAAAAGACCCGCCACATCGCCCGCCGCGTAGATGCGCTTGTTGCTTGTTCGAAGGTGGTCATTCACCTCAACGCCTTTGCGCTTATCGAAACGCACCCCCGCAGCCTCCAAACCCATGTTCTCAACATTGGGTGCGCGCCCTGCCGCTACCAAGATTTCATCGAACACAAGCGTTTCTTGTGCGCCTTGCGCGGTCTTAAGCACAATCTCTTTGCCTTGGGAGCCTTGCTTCACTGAAACCAGCTCAACCCCCAGCTTCAACACAACACCTGCGCGCCCCAGAATGTTGCCCAAGAGGTGGCTGGCGGCAGGCTCCTCACGCGGCAACACCACGGGATCTTTGGCCAGCACCGTGACATGCGCGCCGAAGCGGAAAAATGCTTGCGCCAGCTCACATCCGATGGGGCCCGCGCCAATGATCGCCAAACGCCGCGGCAAGTTGGTTAGCAAGTGACATGCCTGGAGTTGTAGGTCTACCGGTACTCACATAAGCACCTCGCTGTTCGCCGATGCAAGCTCAAAGCTGAAACTTACGTAGACGCGTTTCCCAGCGGGGAAGCGACGAAAAGGCAGCGATGGTTACCATGGCCGCCCGGGCGCCTCTGCAATTACGCCTTGACGGCCTGCGCGTCCGTCGCCGCTGGTAGCGACGCGCCCGTGAGCGGCAGCACGTAGTCACGTTTGAACATGCATCGCCAGCCAAAGATTGGGGCTAGCGTGTCACCTTCCAGATGGCGCGCTGTCGCAAATTGACCTGGTACCGTTCGCGTCTTGACCTGCATCACGAAAAACACAATGTGCCGGACCGTTCCGCCCCCCCCAACGTAAAAGTCGCAGGAATGATGCGTGTCCCAATGGCTTTTCTGAAACGTCGTTCAGGTCCTTTTTCTTCTCATTCTGGCGCTGGCTCGATCAGGTCGTGCACGGAACGTCAATAAGGCCCCGGTCCACGCACGGCCAACCAAGCCAGCACGATGGTCAATTCGCTAAGCTGCTGGGTGGCGCCCAAGAGATCGCCGGTGAAGCCGCCCACACGGCGGCGAAACCAACGGTGGCACCACAGCGTCGTGGCCGACGCCGCCAGAGCCGACGCCGTGCAGGCCTCCCAAAAGTTTGGTTTGATCCATAGAATCGCCAACACCACCACGCTTGACCACAAGAGCGCCACCACAACGCCCGCGCCCTCCAGTTGTGTGGCCAGCGGCTTGGCTTTCGCCTTGTCCACATCGCCCGCGTACGGCAGCGAACGGATCAGCACCACGGCCAAACTCCGCGACAGGGTGTGTGACAGCACAATCGCGGGTGCGGCCCATAGCGGCGGTAGCCCCGCCAACGCATGCGTCTTCAAAGCCAGCACGATGAGCAAGCCCACCGCGCCATACGTGCCTAGCCGCGAGTCCTTCATGATATCGAGCGCGCGCGCGCGACTGACAGCCCCTCCCAAGCCATCGCAGGTGTCGGCCAAGCCATCTTCATGGAAGGCGCCCGTCAGCAGCGTGGTGAACGCCACGCACAACCACGCCGAAACGATTGCCGGAAACCTGAGACTAGCCGCAACATACACACCGGCCGCCAACACCCCTACGAATAGGCCCACCGCAGGAAAATGCCGGGCGCTGGCGTTGAGCCAGGCCGGTGAATAGCCCACCCATCGCGGCACGGGAATGCGGGTAAAGAACTGCAACGCGATGAAGAACAAGCGCAGTTCGTGTTTCATCGCCCAGGCTCATACCACGAACGTCCTGTTTGCAGGCGCCTAGCTTCGCTGGCGGGCTGAAAACTTGTCAGAATGGCCGCATGCAATACCGCCGATTTGGCCGCACCGAGCTTTCTATGCCCGTGTTTTCATGCGGCGGCATGCGGTTCCAGCAATCATGGACGGCGTCGCACCCCGTAAGCGAAAGCAGCCAACAGAAACTCACCGCCACCGTGGAACGAGCCCTGTCTTTGGGGATTAACCATTTCGAGACCGCGCGCGGTTACGGCACCAGCGAAGCTCAGCTCGGGCAGGCGTTGGCGCCCATTCCCCGGGATCGCTTGATTCTGCAGACGAAAGTGCCTCCCAAAGCGGATCCGCGCGAGTTCGAGCAATGTCTGGAAGAATCGTTCGAGCGACTCCGTGTTGATCGGGTGGACCTGTTTGGCTTTCACGGGCTAAACGCGAAGAAGTACGTCGAATGGACCCTGCGCTCGGGCGGCTGCTACGAAGTGGCTGAGCGTTTTCGCAAAGCCGGCCGTATCGGCCACATCGGCTTTTCAACGCATGCGCCCTGCGATGTGATAGTGGACGCGATCAATTCCAACAAGTTCGACTACGTTAACCTTCACTGGTACTTCATTTTTCAAGAAAACGCGCCGGCCATTGCCGCCGCCGCCGCACGGGACATGGGGGTATTCATCATAAGCCCCTCAGATAAGGGCGGGCATCTCCACACCCCACGACCGTTGTGGCTGCAAGACTGTGCGCCGCTGACACCCATGCAATTCAACGATCTGTTTTGCCTGGCCAACCCTAATGTCGCCACGCTTTCCCTTGGCGCCGCCAACCCCGCACAATTTGATGAACATCTTGAGGTGCTGCCCATTTTGAATGCGCCGGACACCCATCTGGAACCAATTGTCCAACGGCTAGAGGCCAGATGGCGCGCGGTTTTAGGTGAGCCTTTTGCCCACAGCTATCTGCAAGGCGTTCCTGAGTGGGACCAGCTGCCGGGCGGGGTGAATGTGCGCAAAACCCTGTGGTTATGGGGGTTGGTCAAGGCCTTCGATCTGCTTCCTTACGCACAGTCTCGCTACAATATGCTGGGTCAGGACGATCACTGGTTTCCCGGCAACAAAGCGGTCAATTACGACCCCCGCGCGCTGGCAAGGGGCTTGGCAGGATCCCCCCACATTGACCGCATTTTGGCCATCTTGCCGGAAGCGCACGGCATTTTGAACCGCACCGAGTAATCGGACGGCTGTGGTTTGAATTTCGGCCTCTCCTGCGCGAAACTACCCCTAGATGCATCTGTTCCGTTTTGCGACGCTGGCCGCCTTGGCGCTGTGGTTGGGTTGTGGATCCAGCGCGGCGTCCGAACGGGCAACCGCAGGAATGGCCCCCAGCGGCGGTGTCGACGCAGCCGATCCGTTACGGACCCAGGGCCCAGCGCGCTTTGTGAGCCTGCGCGACATTCACAGCCGCATTCGCGCAACCCCCCACAAATTGGTGCTGCTGCATATGTGGGCCACATGGTGTTCCCCGTGCATGGAGGAAATGCCCGCCATGACGGAACTTGCCCGCAGCCTGCCCTTGCGGGACATCGAGTTGTTTTCGGTGGCCATGGACAACGCCACCCGCAAAAACGCCGTGCGGGTTTCGCGCGTGATTGATCAAAAGGCGGCAGGCGCGCTCACGCGGGCGATTGCACGGTTTGAAGATCCAGACGCGTTCGTGGAAGGCATCGATCCACGTTGGGAAGGATCAATACCGGCACTAATGGCGTATCTGCCCTCGGGGCAATTGGTGGGCGCGCTTTATGGAGAGGCCTCACGCGAGGAAATTGTGCGCTTCGTTGATCAGCTTGGCGCCAAATCCAGGTCACCGAGATGAACGACGATCGGTTTGCGCCGCCTCCTGCCCCCGACCTTCCTTCCGACATTGTGGCGCGCCCCTCGCCCACCCCAGGCGCAGCGTTTGAAGACGCGCTTGCAGCGCCCAAGCCTCGCCGCACCACCCGCTACCGGCGCCCGCTCAACACACCGCTTGTGATTTGGATCTTTGCTCTCATAGGTGTGGGGGCGGTGGTTCTGGCATTTGCCGCAGCCACAAGGCGGTTGGCAATACAGCCGCCGGATCTTTCGGCACTTACGAAGATGGTTGAAAAGCCCACGCAATGGCAACCCGTGGGCTCCGGCGAAGACGGCGTGTTGATCGATGTGAGGGTGCAGCCGCGCGACGCACGAATTTTTGTGGACGACCAACTGGCTTCGTCGAATCCCATCCGCTTGCCCCGCTCCCAGGAGGTACACAAAATTTTGGTTTCAGCGCCTGGCTACCAATCGCAAAACTTTGAGCGGCGCGCGAACGAGGCGCACTCGCTAAAGGTGAAATTGGAAAAATCCAAGCAACCTTAAGCTCGGGGAGCCTAACTGGCCGGCGGCGGCGCTCGCAGATTCAAGACCACGCCCATGACCACAAGCACGGCCCCAAAACCTGAGACCCATGACAGCCTCTCGTTAAAGAAAACAATTCCCCCCACCGCAGCAATCGCCACCGCCAACTGATTGGCCACGCCCGGCGCAGCGGCCGACACATGCGCCAAGGCGCGGGTCATGATGAGCTGAGCCAACACGCTCACCACGCAAACGCCCAACAGCAACAACCACGCGGTGGAAGCAGGCCAAACCCAGCGACCCAACGGCGGCAGCGCGAACGGAGCCGCAGCCAGCGCGCCGAAAAAGGAAAATCCCCCAAACAACGTCCAAGCGCCGTCGGGAGGTGCACCCTTGCCGGACACGCCCAAATAGGCCCGGCGCCCCGCTCGAATTGACACCAACGCCGCGGCTGAAACCACGGCTGACGCCAGCGAAACGAAATACCAAAGGGTTGAGACACTCCCCACACCGCCGCCCCGCCACGCCCGCAGCAGCGTGGGCGCCATCACCAAACACACGCCCGCCAGCGCCACCAACATCGCCACAACGGTGGCTGTCTTCAAGCGCTCTTTGAGCACAAGCCAACCCAGCATGGCCGCCCACACCGGGGCGCTGTAATGGATCACGGTGGCCAAACCCACGCCCACTTTCTCAATCGAGACGAAATAAAGCAGCACAGACAGCCCCCCGAACAACCCGCGCGCGGCCAACCACTTCGGGCGGCTGCTGCGCAGAACCTGAGGGGAATGGCACGCCACAGCTGCGAACACCAGCAGACCAAACAGCATGCGCAGCAAGGCCACCTGCGGTCCCGGTAACGTTTGCGCCACGGCTTTGGCGCCCACGGCCATCAGACCGAAGAAGACCGCTCCCAACACCAGTTGAAGCCCTGCACGGCGCACCGCCTCCGTGTCCGAAACGGGCGGCAAAACCGGCGGCCCGGCAGGGGTTTGGGGGGGCATGAACAGGCGTTGCTTAGCCAAAGCCCGCTGCAAACGCAACAAAGGAGGTGAGGCTTAGCCCCAACACGGCAAATTGTTGGGCCCCCAAGGCGCCACGCATCCGTTATACCTAGGGCAAGGCTGCATCAGGCCCCACCCACGCCATGTCGGAAGACTTCGCTCCTCCAAGCCCGCAACTACGCGAAAGCCGCGACGGCGAAGCGCCGCGTTCACTGGAGGAGATCCTGGCCCACCTGCCCACGTCGCCGGGCGTGTACATCATGAAGGATGGCCAGCGCAAGATTCTTTACATCGGCAAAGCCGGCAACCTGCGCAACCGCGTGCGGCAGTATTTCCAACCCAACACCGGCGACGTTCGTGACTTCGTGCCGCTGCTGGGCAGCATCGTTGCCGATATTGAAACGGTTATCACCAGCAATGAAAAAGAAGCGCTGCTGCTCGAAAACACGCTCATCAAGAAGCACAAGCCGCGTTTCAACGTAAACCTGCGCGACGACAAGAACTACCTGGTTCTGCGCCTAGACCCCTCCGCGGCTTGGCCCCGACTTGAAGTGGTGCGGCAGTTGCGCGATGACGGCGCCTACTATTTTGGGCCCTACCATTCGGCGTCATCGTGCCGTGAAGCTTTGCGGGTGGTGAACCGTCACTTTCAGTTGCGCACATGCACAGATCACGTGTTGCAAACGCGGCGGCGCCCGTGTTTGCAGCATCAGATCAAACGCTGCCCGGCGCCCTGTGTGCTGGCGGTTCCGCACGACGACTATGGCGAGCAGGTGCGCGACGTGCGCTTGTTCCTTGATGGAAAAAGCGATGAACTGATGTCGCGCCTGGGCGAACGCATGAAAGCCGCCGCGCAGGCTTTGTCGTTTGAAACCGCTGCCACCATTCGCGATCAAATTCGTGCGCTGGAATCAACGCTGCAAGAACAGCGCGTGGTGTCTGGCGATTTTTCCGATCAAGACGTACTGGGTTTCCACCGCGAGGGCGTGGCGCTAGAGATCGCTGTGATCTCCATCCGCAATGGGCAGATGGTGGGCACCCGCAACTTTTCTTTCGGCGGGCAGGAGTTCCCCGATGAAGAGCTGCTGTCCACATTCTTGGGGCTTTACTACGATTTGAATCCCTCGCCACCCAGCGAAATTTTGCTTCCGTTTGGCATCGCTGATGCCGAACTGAAAGCCGAATGGCTGTCGGAGCTCAAGAGCAAGGGAGGCCCTGCGCGCAAGGTGACCTTGTTCGTGCCGCAGCGGGGATCGAAAGTGGCGTTGGTTGAATTGGCGCGCAAAAACGCCGCCGCTTGCTTTGCCAGCCGCCGCAACGCCGACAATGACGCTGAAGAAACTTTGGCCTTGCTGCAGCGGCGGCTGAAGTTGCCCCACCCCCCGCGCACCATCGAGTGCTACGACATCTCTCACGTGCAAGGCACCGACACGGTGGCGTCGATGGTGGTGTTTGTGGATGGTCGGCCGGACAAAACCCGCTACCGCACGTTCAAGCTGAAATACGCCGCGGCCGGCGACAGGGCTGGCGGTGATGATTTTGCGTCGATGTACGAAGTGCTGTCGCGGCGGTTTCGGCGCGCGCGCCAAGCGATGGAAGAAGGCGACGCCGATTCCACTTGGGGCTTGCCGGATCTCTTGGTGGTGGATGGCGGCAAGGGGCAGCTGGGCATGGCTTTGGCTGCGGCCCGCGACGTGGGCATCGACACCAACATGGGCACGGGTTTGGCGATCGTGGGTTTGGCCAAGGGACGCAGCGACGAAGCACCCGACACCGCCATCCCCGACCGCGCCCCCACGCCCAAGGCGCGTCCCCGTCGCGGGCGCGCCAGCATAAGCCCCGAAGGCGACGACAGCCGCCGCCCCGACCGCGTGTTTCTGCCGCACGCCAAAGATCCTATCGCCATTCGCCCCAACAGCGCCGAAATGTTTGTGCTGCAGCGGCTACGCGATGAATCGCACCGCTTTGCCATCGGCTTTCACCGCGCCCAACGCAAGCGGCGCACCTTGAGATCATCGTTGTCTGACATTGCGGGGATCGGCGGCACCCGCCAGCGCGCGCTGTTGCGCCATTTTGGAAGCTTAAAAAAAATCCGCGAGGCCAGATTGGACGATCTGGCCAGCGTGCCCGGCATGTCCAAAGCAGCGGCGCAGGCGGTCTTGGATCATTTCGCGCGGCTGCCCGCCGACCTCCCCTTGCTCCCCCCCGCGGACGCGGCGCCGGGTCAGGAGGGTGAAGCGCAGGCCGACGCAGACGCACTGGAAAGCGCTTTTGCAGCCGCCGATGCCGATGCGCCGGCGGATCAGGACGAAGACGTCGACGCCCTGCAAGGCGCCGAATTCGACACGGATCCCACAAACCTGTAGTCTGGGCCTCTCACAAAGGGGGAATTTATGAAACGTATATTGCTTGGGTTGTTCGCAGTGGCGGTGGCATCGATCGGTTTTGTGTCTTGTGGCAGCGACGACGACAAACCGGACGTCACGCCGTATGTAGGGCAGTGGTACATCGGGCAGGGAAATGTAAATATGAACTGCATGAATCTTGGCACCCAAAACATTGCCATTTCGGGGGCCGTGAGCATCACCAAGGGCACCGCCGCCGACCTCGTGGTCACGCTTTCGGACCCCACGTTCCAAAGCTGCGCGTTGCAGATGAACTTGAAAGGCAACGTGGCCACGCCGGTGGCCAATCAAAGTTGCACGTTTGCGTTTCAAGGCACGATGGGCACCTTCACCGTTTCCACCGGCAGCCTCACCTTCGCTAGCGGCGTCCAGGCAAGCATGAACCTCTCAGGAACGGCCAGCGCGCAGTTCTTGGGGGCAACCATCATGTGCCAAGGCACGGTGACCGCGGGTCTATCTCGAATGGCGTCGATGCCAGACGCTGGCGGCCAAGATGGCTCTGCCGGGGATGCCGCTTCCAACGCCGACACCACGACAGGCGACGCTGGAACCGGCGGCTAAACAAACCGCAGCGTTCACCACCACGAAAGGGCACGGGCTTATCCCCGTGCCTTTTTCGTTTCAGAACCGGGCCGACATCCCCAACTGTGCGATCAGCGCCGCGGTGCGATCGCTGTTGGGTGCGCCTTGGCTGAGATCGTAAAACATGCCCTCCATCTTCATGCTGACCTCCAACTCGTCCAGCCAAGCGTCAGGTTTCTGCCTGCGCGAGCGAATGTAACTGAGCTTCAAGCCCCCCATCAGCGTGCCCATGGGCGCCAGTTCGCGATCGCCCGTCCAATATTGCCCCGGAGGTCCCAATATTTCGTAGTTGGGTGCGGAACGATAAAACACCGCGCCGGTTTGTCGGTGGTAGCGGCCATGAAGGCCCAACAGTAGGCCGTCCATTATGTACTTGTGAAACCACAGATCGCCCGTGGCCGCGAACAGATCCCACGAATCGCGATACGCCCGGCCTGTGAGTGCAAACGCCGCGCGAAAGGCAGGTATCGCGTAATTGGCGCGGGCGAACAGAGCGTAGCGTTGGCGCTTTTCGGGCACGCTTTCCTGCGGCGTGCGGCCCTGGCTGCCCACCAAAACGCGGCGATAGGGGTTTGATTGGAACCCATCGAGAATTTGCAGCGTGGCGCCCGCATGCAACAGCAGCCTTGGCGTGGCGGTCCACGTGAGCGAGGGCTCGAAGGTGTTGATGTCCACGCTGCGGGTTATGGTTTCTGTTTGCCCGCTTTCAAAACATCGATCTGAAGAGGTCAACGCGCGCCGCGAGAGGCGATCTTGGGCCAAGATGTTGTTGGCGTCGCATACGCTGTCGAAGTTGCGGGTGTAAGCCAGATTCAAGGTGAAGTTTTTCTCCAAAAAATCACCACGCGCCGCCACCTGCATCGTGTGCGACAGATAGTCGCTTTCCCAGCCATATGAGTAGCCCGCCGATAGTCCCACGTCCGAGATGTTCCAGCCCAAAGCGGCGCGCGCGGTTTGCCGCACGTCCGAAAACCGCGTGGCCGCCGAAACCGCATCCACACCACCAAAAACCCGCGGGCTGGCGCCGCTGACGATGTCGAGATCGTAGCCCGCCGCCATCTGGGCCCCACCCAAATTGGCGCTTACGTCGGTTTGCGGATGAATCACCGAAACGCCCGCGTTTTGCGTGCTGGTTTCGCGAAACACAGTCACCCGCGAAGCGGCTTCTACGTCGGCGTGGGCGCGCACGGCCACTACGCTGGCCATGGCAAGCGCCGGCACGCTCAGCGCCAGCGCGGGTGGCAGGCGGCGCCTTAGTTGCACCCGCAGCCTCCTCCCACCGTGCCACCACCGCCCACCGCGCCCTCGCGGGTGGTGAGCACGTGTTGATCAGCGGCGTTTTCTTGCGCGTTGGCTTCTGGACGCATGATTCGATCGGCCAGATACTCACGTTGGTGTGGCTTGACCAGCCACGCCGGCGACGAACCTGCGCAGGCCGCGCTGCCCAAACACAGCGCTGCCAACGCCAAACCTAACAGGCCACGCAGGCCCTTCGAACGTTGACTAAAAGAAAACGGCCAAACCACCGGAATACTCCTGAAGCTCTGCGGTTTTGTTGGGATCGAAAACCGCGTAATTGCGATAATCGAAACGGAACGTCAAACGCTTCTTGAAAGAAAGCAATAGCCCGCCTCCCACGGCGGCGGTGGCCAAATGCCCCAGGCGCGATTGTACAAGATCGCCTTGCGCCTCCACCGCAAACTGATCCAATTTGGAGCGGCCCCACGTGCCGCCGCCGCCCAAGCTAAAGAAGGGTGTCACAGGCGATCGCGGCCACACAAACAGGTTTGCGGCCAAGCCGTAGTACACCACCGACAACTGCTCGCCCGCCGTTTGCCCCACAAAGCCTTCAAGCGCCAAATGCGGCGCCAACAAGATTGACGGGCGAAACATCACCATGCCCTCGCCGCCCAACAACCCGGCTGAAAACGCCAAACCCGCGTCGCCCACCAGCAAAGCAGGTGGTGCAAAGATCGCATCCGCCATGCGGCCGAAGAAGCCTGGCGGTGCGCCAGCGGCCGGGTCTACGTTCATGGCCAACACTTGATCGCCCATCACCCAACCGTAGGTGCCGTCCGGCAAGCGCACGCGAAACCAGAAATCTCGATTGGCTCGCTCTACCGCGGTAAGTGTTTCCCCCCGCGGCGCCACATAAACCGTGCGGTACGTGAAACCCGGTCCCGTGCGCACTTCGGCCAGCTCGGCGATCACGCGCACCACGCCCCAAGGTCGCTCGGCCGCTTGCGCAACAAGGGCGTCGTCCGCAAGCGCGTGCCCCACCCGCGTGGCTGCTACCAACAAGAGGGCAAGAGCACCCAAGCAAAAACGCGCGTTCATTGCGCCTCCACCCACATGCGCAGCAAAGTGCTCTCGGGGCCGCCGGGCTCAACCAGTTTCCCGCCGCCATGCGATTGCCGGCCATCGATTTTGGTAAGCAACGTTGACTGCGCCACATCGGTGCATTGCAACTGCGACGTGGTGGATCGATACACTTGCATCCAGTCTTCGGGCAAGGGTTGCGTGGCCATGCTTGTGGGTTGAACCACGATCAACGCGCGTCCACTGGTGATGCCGTGGCATCGCGCATCGCCACAGGTCTTGCCACTGTAGTCTTTGGCCAAAAGCTCAGGCCACACGCGCTGAGCGAAGAACGCTTGGCTGGGGCGACAGGTGTTTAGATCCGCAGGGGTGGGGCCCAGATCAACGGTGCCACAACCCATCGTCATCGCAGCTGCGAGACCGACGGCATTAAAAACGCGTCTCATGCCCTGGGCGCCATTGTAAACGCAACCCAGCCCCTTTCGCCAACCAAGAAAGGGATTCAATGTGCGCCTGCCAGTGGCGCCACTGGAATCACGCAACCGCGCGCAACACCCACAACCAGCAGCCCACCACGGAAGCGCTGGCGATCAGCCCGTAAATCACATTTGCGCGCCGTCCTGGTGTGGGCAGCCATGCGGCCACCAGCCCTACAAATACCCCCCAGCCCAATCCGGTGGCGTGAGCGACCACATCCACCGATTTGTTGTCCTCGCCGCCCACGCCCAGCATCGCAAACAGCGCCAAACACGCTGCCACCATCGGCCACGCGCGCCCCACGCGACGCGATCGGTGCCACCACCCATAGCGCACCCGGTGCCGCGCCTGCAGCCCGCCCAGCAACCCCAAGGCCGCAAAAGTGGCGGTGGAGGCACCCACGGAGTTGTGGTGGCTGCCATAAAACAGCGCGGTGGTGAAGTTGCCGCCGAATCCTGCCAGCAACATCAAAAGCACCGCCAGCCCACCGCCCAACCAGCGCGACACCGCGCTTAGGAACACAAGCATGGCCACCACGTTGCCGAACAGATGCATGGCATCGGCGTGCAGGGTCATGCCCGTTACCGCCCGCCACCAGGCGCCGCTTGTGATCGCGCTCGCGTCGGAGCTGCCCAAGGCAAACCAAAACCGCGCACCAGATCGAGGCCCTGTGGCCAAGAAAAACACCGCCAACGCCACGCACACCAACAACGGCGCCAAGGGCCGTCCACGATCAGGGGGCGGTGCCTCGGGGGTTTGCGCACGCTCGGCGTCTTCGGCGTCGGTGTGGGCCAAGGCCGCAGAGGCGCGGCCAAGCTGTTGTGACGGGACCACCAAAGCAAAATCGAAACTGTGCTCAGCGATTTCACCCTCAGCGGGCGCAAGGCGCCGCATCACCAAGCGGTGGGGTATTGATTGTGAAGCAAGAACCAGCGCCCACGCGTCAACGGGCGCCTTGTGGGGCGCGCTTCGGACCACCGATTCGATCTCGCCCTCCATGCGTGCTTTTAAGTCGAAGCACCTTCGCTGGCTCGACAAGCCCACAATTGCCGACGCACTGCCGCCGGGTCCAAATCTTCGCCGATGAACACCACCTCGGTGCGTCGCGGCCCCGGCGGCCAGGGCTCGTCGAAACGCAAACTGGTGTGGGCGCCCGCGCGCTCAAGATACCCGCGGCGATCTTCGCCATGAATGTTTACGTGGCCTTTGATGCGAACGAGGCTGGGTCCCCATTGGGTGGCCAAACGCACCAAGGGTTCGGCAAGCAACGGCGTTTCATCCACAAAGCTGGCGGCGGTAAGCTGGCGCGCATGATCGTGGTGATGATGATGATGACCGTGGGATTGTGACAACAGCACACGCGGCGTACCGGTTTGCAACAACCAGGGAACAAGTTCTGCAGTGCCTTCGGCGGTCAACGGAAAGCCCGCACGTTCGCATTCCGCGTTGAGCGCGGCCAAACGTTCATGCAAGCGCGGCAGCACGGTGTTGCTAGCCACATCCAGTTTGGACAACAAGATGCGATCAGCGTCTTGCACCTGTTGTCGCGCTTCTTCGTAGCGCTCAAGTTGCCCCAGGCCGGCCACGGCGTCCACCACGGTCACCACGCCCGCCGCTTGCACGATGCGCGTGTCTTCTGGCATTGCCGCCAGCCCCTCGATGATGGGCCGCGGTTCGGCAATGCCGCTGGTTTCCAACACGATGACTTCCGGCTGCGATCGGTCCACGACCTCCTGCAAACCGCCCCACAATTCTTCCTGGGTGGTGATCTCATGGCACACGCAACCGCCCACCAATTCAACCACATCTCCGGAACGGCTTTTGAGCAGCTTGCCGTCAATGTCGATGCGCCCCAATTCATTCACTATGACGGCCACGCGGCGCTGATGCTGCGCCCCCAAAACCCGGTTCAGCAGGCTGGTTTTCCCAGCGCCTAGAAAGCCAGTGAGCACAAGAAAGGGAACGGGGTGTGGCATGGACGTTTGCGCGTCTTAGCACGCAGGCGCAGGCTGTGGGGAATCTCAAAATGTGTGACGCAGATACACTGTGGCCAGCACGCCGCCAGGGGCGTTGAGCTCTTGCAATTTGGTGAAACCACCTTGAATGCCAAAGCTGAAATGCCGCGACAGAGGATGGTAATCAACGCCCGCGCTGCCCGTGAACATCAAGCCCGAGGTGCTGTCGGGTGAGGTTAGATCAGTGGTGCCCAAGATGTTTGTGGACAACAAAGCCAACCCAACTCCACCTGACGCAAACAGCGACACCTGACGAATGGGAACAGTGACCCTAAGCTCAGTTGTCAGTTGGTAGATCTGAAGCAGCTGACCCGTTTGCGGCGCAGCTTTAAAGTTGGTGCGATGGGTGGAGCCAAAGGCATGAAGCTGCACCGCCACGAAGCGCAGCAGATCGTACCCGAGGCGCGCGCCCACGCCCACCCCCGGACCCACGGCTTTTGCCTCGCCTACAGGCACGAAGGCCCCCACTTCGGCATCCACAAACCATCCGCGGGCAAACTTGCGCGGATCCGGCAAGGGCGCGTGAGGCTCTTCGGTAATCTGCGCTTGCGCTGACGGGATGATCGAGGTTGCAAGCAAGACGGTCACCGCGGCCGCCTTCGAAACACACCGAAGCTTCATAGAGATGGCTTCATCATACCTAGAGGCCGGCGTCTGCGCCGCCTTCACCCGTGCCGGCGTCCACCATCATGCCGCCAGTGCCCATCGTGCCGCCGGTGCCGCCCATGCCACCCGTGCCCATCATGCCGCCGGTGCCGCCCATGCCACCCGTGCCCATCATGCCACCGGTGCCGCCCATGCCACCGGTGCCGCCCATGCCACCGGTGCCGCCCATGCCACCGGTGCTCATCATGCCACCCATACCACCGGTGCCGCCCATGCCACCGGTGCCACCCATACCCATCGTTCCACCCGTGCCGCCCATGCCCATCATGCCGTCGTCCGGAACGATGGGAACCGCGCCTTCGATCATGGGCGTGAAGGGCTTTGGGTTGGGCCGAAAACGCGGTTCATCGCCTTCGGCCAGCAGGCCAGCTTTGTCTCTGACCCGAACAAGAAAGTCCAGTCGCATGGGCTGATTTGCCGAGAAAGACACAATGAACCGAAACAACTGTGGCAGTTGCACATTCGCGGGCACCATCTCCATGCCCAAGGGGTTGGCTTGTGAGCGATTCAGCAGCACCGTCAAAAACGGCGCTTGCCACCTGCCGATCGCGTCCAGATCCTTTGCGGCTTCCAATATGTCGTCTTCCCGAATCATGCCCGAAAGCGTCTGCCCACCAGCAACCGTTACAGGCGTGCCCTGCACCAAAGACCACAAGCTAACGTCGTCGTCGGGCAACACCAGGCCGGCCAGGTATTCGGTAATGGCCGCAAGGTCGTAGCTGGTGTATTCGTTGGCGCCGTTCACAACAATCTGCGCACGGCCCGCCTCGGCGGATAAGTTGGTGATGGTGTATTGGATGGACACATCCAAATCTTCCCGACGCAAAAACGGCGCCGCAAACCCCAGCGCCTGCTTACGCTTCTGCATGGTTTCTCGCTCGGCGTCGGTGGGCTGGCGAAACGGCAACTCAACCACCGCTGTCGCTTGCCCAACCTCGGCTGTGGTCTGAAGCGGCATCTCCGGCCCGAAATATCGAGGCGAGTTGGTGTTGCACGAGAGCAAAAGCGCTGCGCCCGCGAGTTTGAACTGCCAACGCATTGTCACCCTCCTTGGCATTTTAGGCGCCACCTTTGAACAGGAATGGATAGCGGGAAACGATGGTAGGCGCCGTGGCTTTGGGGAAACGCCAATTTTTCACCTGTCGTTGCATGCACGACTCTACTTCTGCGTCCGACATGGTGGACGTGGCAACCTTCACCTTCTGCACCTCACCGCCAACATCTATCACCCAAAACAGTTCCACTTTCCCTTCAAGGCTGGGCTTTCGCTGCAGCTCTTTTTCGTAGCAATACTTCAGCGCGGCCTTGTGAGCCATAACCACTCTGTTGATCTGCTCCTTGGTTAACCCACCATCGGCTTCCGGGCTTCCGGTGCTTAACCCCACGGCCACCGCTTTTTCTTTCCCGGTTCCCAAACCTGGCCCACTGCGACCTTTGCCCCGTCCGGCCCCCACCGCCAGATTGCCCGAGCCTGAAATGTTGCCGAACCCAGTGCCGCCCCCTCCCAAACCCGTACCAGCCGATCCAAGCCCGCCTTCGCCCCTGCCCACCGCCAGCTTCGCCCCCGTCAAACCCGTCACCGCCTGATCCAGATCGTTTGTGTTGTCGTCGTTGAGCAGCTTGCCCAATCCGGAGCCGCCAGCCTTGGCTTTACCCAACAACGCCAACACACCAGTGTTTGCCACCTTGTCGCGCAGGATGTCCTTTTCGCCTTTCGGCAAAGTGGTTTCACCCTTGGCGTCTTGGCGGCCCAGGCGGCCTTGTTTGTCTCTGGCGCGTTTTGATTCAGCCGCTTGTTTGTCTTGCTTGCGCTTTTCGCCCTGTTTCTTTATCTGTTCGCGCGCTTGCTGCAGCTTCGGTTTTAACAATTCAGGCTGAATCACTTTGGCAAAACGCTCTTCGCTGATCGCCGAGTCGGTGATTTGCGTGGGCCCCAAAATCATCAGCAGCGCCACGGCCGCCCCCAACAAGACGGCGGTTGATCCCAAGACGCGATAAAAAAACGGATTGCCATCGCGCGCGGCAGGCCGGGGCAACGTTTCGGGGGGATCAACAAACGCGATTTGAAATCGCAGATTTGAATCCGGCACGTGAATCACCGCCGAATCGCCAGGCCGTAGATCCACGTCGCGCAAGCGCGGGTTGCCGAAACGCTTGGTCACCGGCGCGGCCAGCAGCTGTTGCACCTCCAACTTGCCGCGGCTTTGGCTTTCGATGTGGCCCGTCATACCGGGCGCCAAACGCAGGACAAAGCCACCACCACGCGCCGGCCTGCACAAGCGCAACGCACGGGGCGCCGCCTCAAATTGCGGGCAAGCAAAATTGGCGCGCTTTGACGGCCCCACCCATAAGGAATCGCGGGGCGCAAGCAGATGATAGCCCAGCAAGCGCCGCTGCCACGCGCACACCACCTGCAGCCGAATCGTGGAACTCAAAGCCCCTTTTCCTTCGCCGTGGCGTGCAATTCGTTCATAAACGAGCGTCGCAGCGCCGTGGTGGAATCAAGCTCGGCCTTCACACGGTTCAAAAAGAACAACAACTGAGGCGTGCGCATCTTTCCTTCAACATCAAGCGCCCCGAAAGTAAGAACCTTGGCCTTCTTGCCATCTACGCGCGCATCATCATTGCGTTCAGCGGCTGGGGCATCTTCCTCGCTGGGCTTTTTAGAGGTGGCGTTTTCCGACGTGGCTGCGCGGGTTGCCTTCGGATCTACTTTGCCTTTTGTCTTGGGCGCCGCCTGGGCGGGTGCTGCCATCAACGTGCATACGAAAGCCAGCAACAACGACCACCCGAAGCGTTTTGCGTGCGCAGGTGGTGGCATCGGTTGGCGGGCGCACGTCATTTCAACATCCTTAGCCGCAATTTGACGTCACTGCGCTTCGGATCTTTTTCAGGCGCCACCTTCGCAAACGAGGTCAAAGCCTCCTTCGCCTTTTGGCTGTCTTCTTGGTGGTCCATGTACAAGACCCCCAGATTATAGAGCGCGGGCGGATGGTCTGGATGTAGGTTCAGCGCCAGCTCATACTGGGACGCGGCATCAGCAAAGCGGCCCACGCCCCGAAACGCCACTCCCAAAGCCACATGGACGTCGGCGTCGTGCGGGCGCGCTTTGGCGGCCTCCTCTAGAACGGGAAGCGCTTTGTCGTAGGCCCCACTGTCCAGGTAAACGACGGCCTGATTCAGCAAAGAGGTGGCGTACAGGGGATCGATGTCGATGGCCTTTTGAAACGCGGCAAACGCCGCAGGATCGTCCCCCTGGTCCAGCGCCAACAAGCCCAAGTTGTTCCAAACGTGCGCCGAGGTCGGCTGCAGCTCAAGCGCGCGACGAAACGCCGTTTCCGCCAAACGCAACCGCCCCAATTTGCGATACACCAGTCCCAATGCATTGAAGGCCTCTGCGTCGTGGCTGTTGTTCGCAAGCAGGCTTCGACATTCCTCAAGCGCGGTGGGCCCCTGCCCGCCCTCGCGCAACGACGCGATGTAAGCGAAGCGGACCTCACGATCTTCAGGCGCCGCCGTCAGCCAGGATTTGAACACCTTGTTGGCTTTGTCGGGCTGCCCCTGCTGCACGTAGGCTTGACCTAGTCCCAAAACAGAATTCTTCGATGCCGGTTGCACGTCCAGTGATTTTTCAAACGCCTTGGCCGACGCCCCCCATTGCCCCTGTTGCGCTTCGATCACACCCAGGTTGTGCCACGCCTCGAACAAATTTTTGTCGAGCTCAATGGCACGCAGAAGCGCCGCACGGGCTTCGCCGTAGTGATTCGGCCCTAAGGCGAACTGGCGCATTCCTTCCTCGAACGCCAACTGCGCTGCAGGCACGGCATTGGGCACTTGTGCACGCACAACCCCGCCCCCTGGCTTGACCTGTGGGCTGGCGGCGCCACAGGCCCCCAGGGCGAAAGCCGCGGCAGCCACAAGCAAACAATGTCTGGAAACCCTAATCACGCCTGATCTCCTGCATCACCTGGGCGGCCACGACGGTCTCCCCCAACTGTGGGCCTGTGCGAACTTCAACTTCAGGTGGATAAGCCGTGGCGTCTAGCTCCGCCAAAGCCTCGCGCAGCGCCTTGGTGTGGCGGTTGTAGACGCCAATTTCTAGCGCTTTGGCATAACCCGTGCGGAAGGCGTTGAGCGCCTTGTCCTCGATGACGATCACGAATTTGTCGAGTTCCTCCCGATACACTTCCTTTTCAACCGCGGACAGTCCCCCAGGCACCTTGGTGCCCCGAAGCGTTTTGGCAAACAGAGCGTACCCTTGACCAATGCGATAAAGCGCCCCAGTGGCCCATTCAGGCACTTTGTACGAAAGCACATCCATAAACACCGTGCGGGCCTCATCCAAAAGCACGGCCTTGCGCTCAAGCGCTTTGCCCAGTTGTCGGGCCCCGCCTTCAATCTTCACCGCTTCATAGTCACGAAATAGGATTTCCGCCTGAAGGTAGCGGGCCTCGGCGGCAAACGACGCCGCTTCCGGAGTCGACTTGCGGCGTTTGTAGGTGGCCAATGCCTCGTCGAGAACCTCCTTGGCTTTGCGTTCGTTGCGCGCGTTGAGCCAGGCGCGGGCGTGGCGCACATGCGCTTCAAGCACGCGGTCGTCTTTCGGGTAAGCAGCTGCAAACTCAGCAAAGCCACGCGCGGCTTGCTTGGCGTCCTTTTTGTCCTCGAACATCGCGGCGCGGGCAAACGCCACATCGGCGGCTGAGGCCGTGCCTTTGTGCCGTTGCTCATAATCGCTGAAGTGCGCCGCCGCTTTGTCGTAATGCCCCAAGGTCTGCCGAAGAATGCCCGCGTTCCGCAGCGCCTCAGCATGGCGGGGCCAGCGCGGATAGCCCTTGGCAAGCGTTTCGTACAGGCTGGCCGCCCCGGCGTAGTTGGCGATGCTTTCTTCTAGTTTGGCGGCCACAAACAGCGCTTCGGGGGCTTTGTCGGATTTTGGAAAGCTTTGCGCCAAACCCTCGTAGGCGGCAACGGCAGCGGCAGGACGACCTGCGCGTTCGTAGGCCGCACCGGCATTGAACCACGATTGCGCCGCGCCAGCTTGTGCGGGGAACTCTTTTGCCACCTCCGCAAACGCCACCGCCGCTTCAGCAAACTTTTCCTGTGCTGCAAGCGCTTCGGCTTGTTTGGTTAGCGCGCCGAAGATCAGGGCATCCAATCGCGTTTGGTCCGCCTTCGACGAGAAAGCTTTGGCGTTTTTGAGCCGCCGCGCCCAAGTCTGGATGTTCTGATAGTCCTTGGCCTCAGCCAAACATTCGAGCAAACGATCACCGGCCGCACCCGCATTGGGATCGTTGGGATACTTCTCGACGATCAGGCCAAAGCGTTTGGTGGCCTCGTCGTAATCACCGTAATCATAGAAGAACTGTCCGTTTTTGTAGATCACCGTGATGATGTCTTTGCCTCCAGGCAGAATCTCTGCATAAAGATCCGCGGCGGCCGCAAACTTTCGGTCTTCGTCAGTCACTTTGCGACGTTGCTTCTCTTGCAGCGTTTTGGGCGCGGGGGGGCGCAATTTTTCAAACGCGCTCATGGCCTGCATCAGGGCGTCTTTGTGAAGATCTCCCACGGGCTTTGATTTCCCCACCCGCAAATACTCATCCCCGGCGTCGCGGTAGTTCGCGAGCTTGAAATAAAGAATGTCGGCGCGGTAATAACGAAGGCCCGTTGCGCCCGCGGCATCGGGAAATTGGTCGAGATAAAAGCCGTAGCCCTCAGCGACTTGGCCGTAGAGGTCTTTGTCAACAACCTTGGATTCTTTCTCATTCTTCTGCGCGGCAGCGTGAAGCCGCTGCACATGTTCACGGATAAAGCTTTCAGCGCGGGCGCGGGTTCGCTGCAAGGTTTTCGGCCGATCCACATTGGCTTTGGCCCACGCCGATCCAGGACCGTATTGCGTGGCCAATCGTCGCATCTCGGCGCCGGCCCTTTCGCCCTTGCCCAGTGACTGAAAGCACTCCACCACCCGAATTTGGTGTTCCGGCGCGTCCCCCCCCAAGGGGTCCAAACTCAACAAAAACAAATACGCTTCCGCTGCCCGTTCATAGCGGGTTTGATCAAACACGGTGTCGGCAAGCCGTTTGAGCACGCGTTGCGAATACGTCTTGCCCCCGATCTGCAGCAAAAAGTCGAACGCGTCCTGGGCCGATTTGGTGTCATCTTCAATGAACAGCTCAACCAAGTATTCCAGCGCTTGGTCTTGCAATTCAGCCGCCTGCTTCTGGGCGCGCTGGCCTTTTGATTTCGCAGACTCAGTAAGATCAAGAACATCCTTAAAGCGGCGCGCCGCCAAATCAGATTGCCCCAATTTCCAGTGACACCAGGCGCTCTTGAACAATCCCAGACCATAAAGGGGCGAACCAGGAAACTTGGCCACATTGTTATAGGCCCGCAGCGCGCCCGCATAATCTCGCCGTTCGTAGAACCGATATTCGCCAAGCGCCATCCAGGCATCGCCTCGAAAGCGCGAGGTGGGAAAATCGCGCAAGATCTTCTGAAAGTGGCCTACAGCTTCGTCGTTGCGGCCTTGTTCGCGCAACGAAAACGCGTACAGGTACAAAACCGTGTCGATTTTCCGGAACTTGGGAAACTCTTCAATCAGCCTTCGGTAAGTGCCCTGCGCCCGCGAAAGGTCCAAGCGCGGGTTGCGCCGCGGCACATCCTTGCACGCGGCTTTGCTGTTGCGGCAGGCCTCCACCGCGGCCTGATAGCGGCCCATGCTGTCTAGATAGTTGGCTTGCGCGTCTTCCCAACTTAGTTCTGCAAGTTTGTAGAGGACCTCGGCGGTTTCTTCCGGGCTGCGCGATTGCCTCAGATAGGATTCCAGCAACGTGATGCCCTCGCGACGGGCCGCCGCCGCTTGCTTTTCCTTTAGCTGAATGAGCGCTTCGACTTCTGGCGAAAGCGGCGGCGGGGCGTCGCTGACCGAGGCGGAAATTTTCGCGTCAGGTTCGTCCTCGCTGGGCGTACGCGCGGCTTGCGCCGCACTGGCGGCGCCCACCAGCAAACACAGCAGCGGCAGGCAGAGTCGGCGCTTCATCGAAAATTCTCGTATTCGTCCGCCCACTGTTCGCCCTCGAAAGGCCAGTAGATCTCGTCGTCCGCAATGGTGCCCTCGGCTTGTAGCTTGTGAAACACCTCGGCGGGAATCCGGCCTTCCGTCAGCGCGCTGATCTGCAGCTCGAGCTTCTTTTTTTTGCCCACCACGGCGTCAATGTGAACCAAGCGGGTGGCGCCCAGTATGCTACGCAAACGATTGTCGGTGTTGGCAATCGCCACCTCGAGTTGTGCCCGCAACGCATCTGCAATATGCCAGCGAAGGCTGAACAGGGCACGCGCCAAAGCTTGCGCCTGCCGAGCCTCAGCTTCGTAGGGGCCCGCTTGCGACACCGGAAACGCAGCCAAAGACGAGTCCAAGATCAGATCTCCCAGCCGTTTGACCATGTGGGGATCGTGGCCGCCTTCATCCAGCAGCGCTTGCGCGTCTTGTAACACACCCACGGCTTCGACGGACGCCGGCGGGGGAAGCGCCTTGGTGTGTTGCTTGGACAAGGCCCCCAATGTGCGCCAGTTCTTCACGCCGGCTAGCGCTTCTGCCGTGTCAACGTCGAGGTCGGCCAACATCCCCACAAGCTCGCGAAATTCGTCGTCCAGTTTCAAAATCTCAATCAGCTGGCCTTCAAGATCGCGCGCTGATTCGTTGTGGCCTTTGATCAAGCGCGCCAACAGGCGCTCGCGATCAGGCGCACTAACCCTTAGCGACGAGGCCAACGTCGACAGAGGCTGGTAGCGCGTGACCAAAGCCGTGGCTTCGGCCCGCGCGCTATCAAAATTGCAGGTTTTCACAGCCAGGTTGGCGCGCAACAGGGCCATCTCGGGGCGCAAGGCAGATGCGGGGAACAGGCGATCAAACTGGTCGGCAAAAGCGCGGGCCGCGGCAAACTGCCCTTGCTGCGACATCGACCACGACGCCTCAAACAGCGCGGCGTTCAAACGCTCTGATTCTTCAGGAATCGCGAAATAGTAATAATACGCTTCGTCGTAGTGTGCCTGCTCGTGAGCAATGCGGGCCAAAGCCAAACGCGCCATGTCCTTGAGCCGAAAGAAACGTTGGTCAATGTTGAACCCAACGCTGTCTTGATCCTTCTGGTCTGCCACCAAACACAGCGCCGCTTTGGCGGCCTTAAAATCTTGGCGTTGTACCGCCGCCAGCGCTCGGAAGTACTGCGCGGCGGGATAAAGCCGCGACGCCGCCGTCACCTGCGCGAAGGCTTGATCGGCCTGCTGGGCATCGCCCCACGCCGCGCGTCCTTTGAGGTAGGCCAGTTCACTGGCGCTGTCAGGTGGTAAACCGGCCGTGCGCGTGAGGCTTTGCAGTTGCGAGACCATGTCGCCAAAACGCCCGGTTTCCAGCGCGACGTCAACCAGCGCGCGGAAGGCCGGCACGAAGTACGCGGCTTGCGGCCCCCGCGCCACAACGCGACCGAGATACCGCTGCGCGCCCAGATAAGCCCGGCCACGGGAGAGCGCACGCCCCAAAAGGAACTCGGCGTTCTGGTACGCGTCGGTTTGGCCCAGCGGCGCGAACCGCTTGGCCTCCACCACGCCGAACAGAAGCGCTGTGGCCGATCGCGCGTCGCCAGCGGCCAAAAGCGTTTCGGCGCGAACGAGGATTTCCCGCAGCCGCTGCGAGGTCGCGCCTTCGGCAGGGGTGCGGCCCGCCCGCTCCAGCGCGTCTAGGTAGGTGCCCAAAGGCTCGTCAGGGGATGGACCCGCCCAAACCGCAGCCGCGTACATGATAACGCACACGCCCGCCAGCCAACCTAGCCCCTGAACACGCCCCGGCCGCAGGGTTCCAGTGATTTGGGCACACAAGCGCCTGCCCGGTGGGCGTAGCATCGCATAACCGCTCGGCGCGTGGGTTGCGCAACTTGAGTCACGCCGCTGAAAAACTGTTGCGTGTTGAGGAAGAGACGTAGCCACGAAATTCCTAAAGCCAGCCAGGCTTTGCGCCAAGCCAAGGCCAGCAAAGCACAACCCATGCCGCCACCACCACCTCGCCGCGGGGCCAAAGCATAGCTCAGACACATGATTGCCAGCGCTACGCCTGGAAAGCAGACCTGCAATCGTTTACGTTACGCGCATGCCGCCCAAGGGTGATGTGACCCGAAAAGCCACGATACGCGACGTGGCTCGCAAAGCCAAAGTGTCCACCGCCACCGTCTCGCGGGTGCTGGCTGGCATCAACGTGGTAAGCGATGATCTTGCCGACCGGGTTCGCGAAGTTGCCGCCCAATTGAAATATCAGCCCAATCGCGTGGCGCGCAGCCTGCGATCGCAAAAGTCGCGGATCGTGGGCGTTTTGATCCCGAACATTCAGAACCCGTTTTTCACGGGGGTCATTCGCGGCATCGAAGACCTTTTGCAGGCCACCGACTACACGCTGCTGCTGGGAAACTCCGACGACGATCCCAAACGCGAGCGCAACTACTTAGACTTGTTGCGCGCTGAAGGGGTGGGCGGGCTCATCGTGGTGCCCGGTGTGGATGCCGTGAAAACCTATAACGACGTGCTCGCGGCTGGCATCCCTGTGGTGACCATCGACCGATTCGTTGCGGAGCTTCCGTGCGACAGCGTTACCGTGGCCAATGAAGAAGGCGCAGCCGCGGCCATCCGTCACTTGATTGCGTTGGGGCACAAGCGGGTGGCGATGGTCACCGGGCCCAAAAACGTCTCAACGGCCACCGAACGATTGGCCGGCTACGTATCG
The DNA here is from genome assembly GCA_038257535.1 of Polyangia bacterium. GTDB lineage: Bacteria > Myxococcota_A > Polyangia > Fen-1088 > Fen-1088 > JAGTJU01. Next base: position 2,287 of record JBBSJE010000021.1, on the reverse strand, counting down.
GCCTTGGGGGCTGCCAAGATCGCCGTGGATCCCAACTTGATTCACCACGTGGTGTTTCGGCAGGAGGGCGGGTACGAGGCGGCTACCCGCCTCATGAGCCTACCAGAGCCACCCACCGCGATCTTTGCGGCGTCTGACTTTCTGGCCTTAGGCGTTTTGCGGGCGCTTCATGAGCGTCGCACCCGCATCCCCGACGACGTGGCCGTGGTGAGCTTTGACGATATGCCGTGGGCTGCCGCCCTGTCACCTCCGTTGACCGCGGTGGCGCAAGCCACGTACGAAATGGGCGCCACCGCAGCTCGGCTGCTGCTGGAACGCATCCGCGAGCCAGACCGGCCCGTAGCGCGCATCCGGCTGCAAACGCAGTTGGTCGTAAGATCTTCCTGCGGCGCAAAATCCACCGAGGGCCCAAGTCCCGCAGCGCCTGCACTTGAGGCGCTCACAAAGCCTAAGGCCCCGGCAAAAAACTAACGCTCAGAGAACCGCCGACGCCGGACTAGAGCGTGATCGGAGGCTTGGGTGGTGGCTTGCCGGGACAACCGAAGCTGATGACCGTCTTCTTGAGCTCGCCCCGCTTCAGTTTCATGCACAAATCCCCATTAAGCGTGATGCTCTTTTTTGCGGGCGTAGTCCAAGTCCACCCTTGGGCGGCATCTTCTTTGACTTCTCCGTCGTCAACGTCAACGCGGGTCTGTGCATTTTCCGGCGGCTCGCGCCCCAGCGGAATGTCACACGACACGGTGGCGGCCGCGATCTCGGCCAGCGCGTCTTTCAGCGCCGCTTCGTTAACGGCCGAGTAGTACTTCACGGTTTCGTTTTCGCGGGCCTTGCCCCCGGCGAGTGCCATCTGGTTGAGGGCGGCGTGGGCCTTCTGCGCTTCTGCGCCGGCACTGGCCTCGGAGATGGCAATGCCCAAGACGAAAACGGGTATACCTTCGTCGTGCGCCGCCTTCACGGCGTCCACGGCAAATTGCACCTGCGAACCATCAATGTCGGTGCCCGCAGGCCAGCTAGGATTCAAAGGCGGATCAGGCATAACCTTGCAATTGGGCACACCGTCGGTGGCCAGTAGCAAATACTTCTGGGTTTCACGACCTGAGGCTTTGATTTTCGCAGCGGCGTCCTTAACCGCATGTGCGGTGGGGGTGGCGCCGAAATTGAGCGCCGGCTTGGCGCCTGCCACGGCCGATGAAATCGTCTGAAATTGCCCGACGTCGGCGCTGGTATAGCCACCTTCAACCGAGCAAGGGTTGGGGGAACAGGGATAAACGTTTCCGGACTGCGCGCCTGGCGTGCACATGGGGTACATCTTCATCCCCCACCTCACGTTGTCCTCGGTGGCCTTCACCACCGCGTTGACGGCGTTGCTCGTATACGTCCACCGGTCGATCGCATCGAAAGGTAAGCCTTCCGTACCTGGCACGCCGCCTTCGGCGGTTCTGCGCATAGATCCTGAACGGTCTAACACCAAAACCACTTCGGGAGGATTGCGCTCCAGTCGAAACGCCGTAGCACCGCATGCCTCAAGCGTATCGGGGCTGCCCTCGCCGCCGCCGCCCGCACCGGTGGCATCGGTGGTCGCCAAAGCATCGGGGAACGTAATCACAAATGGGTTCCCGTCGAACGCCCCACCGTCGTTGCTACCCGAATTGGCGCCTTGGCCGCCGCCGCCCAGGCCGCCAGTGCCGGGCGTGAAGGGAGCTGCGGGCCTTCCCGTGTCGGATCCTGACGACGGGCCACACGCGGAGGCCAGGAACCCCAAAGCAACTAACCAATTCAAGCTTTTGAATCTATATGAGGCGGCCATTTTTAACTCCAGCAAAGGCTAGGCGAAGCAAAGGGTCAATACAACAACAAGGGAAGCTTACATGGGAAACCCTTATTTGAAAGGGGGCCCCTGACTCCATTGCGTGTAAAAGACGTGCCTAAGCTGCCAAGCTTGCAGCCCCAGCGCACAGGCGACTGCGTTTCTCTGCCATCGACGAGAAAGCCAGACCAGGCACCTGCACAGCGCGTCGAGCCAGTGCGGTCCGCGCTCCATGGTCACAGGGTCTTGGGCAGCGGCACGGCATCTGCGCGCCCAAACCACAGCACGGAGAGACCTAGACAAGCGGCCACAGCCGAAGCGCACAGGACCCCAAGTCGCGTCAACTCAACGTTGTTGATGTTGGAGGCAAAGGCCAGTTGACCTACGAACAACGCCATTGTGAAGCCCACCCCGGCCAAGCACCCCACGCCCAAGACCTGCACCCACGTGACCTGCGCTGGCAGGTCGGCCAGCTTTAAT
>JBBSJE010000020.1:0-44556 GCA_038257535.1 Polyangia bacterium | reverse complement strand
GCCCAAGCCCGAAACGCCAAGGCACGCCACAGCCGTGAACACGTCGGCCGCGCCTTGAGACACCAGCGCCCCCATCCCTGACAAAGCCAGCCCGCGCCACGCCAAAGCGGACGTGCCCAGCCTGCGCGCCGCCCCCATCTCCACCCGAAAAGACACCAGGCTGCCCTCGTCATCGGGCACCACCATGGTTTCAATGCGGCTGGCGGGGCCGAAGCTGTAGCGGTCGGCAAATCGCACCGATCTCGCCAAGCCCGCGAACAGGCCGGGGGCCTGGATCCATTCCCGCCGCTCGCCCAGATCGCGGTCCAAAATCATCAGCTGCTCGTTCATGAACCGCGCCAAATGGCGCTCAACCGAGGCTGGAGGCTGCGCCACCCAGCGGCTGATGGACACGACGGGATCCCCCAAAACGCGATCAAGCGCATCCGGCTTGGCCGAGACAAGTTGCCCCCGCTGAAGCTCTGCCAGTGCCTGCGTTACGGCCTGAGCTGACAGCCCCACCTCCTGGCCCAGGCGTTCGACCTCGGCCGCCTCAACGGTGTCGTCATCTTCATTTCGGCGCGACGATTCCAGCTCTGCGGCGCGCTTCAACACCAGCTCCACCTGCGCGCTTGTGAGCTTAGAAGTTGGCTTCGCGGTCACCTCAGCAGTATCCCAGAATTTGGCCTAATGCGCCCGCGGCGTGCCTTTGATCAGCCGGTCGAGGCGAAACAGCTTGCGAACCAAAAAGTGATAAAGCCAATGCGGCGTCAGCGGGTATGCCCAACGGGCCAGAAACGACAGCGGCCCCACCAAATACCGCGCCCGAGGCCGGCGGGCGGTGGCGGCTTTGTAAATCGCGCCCACCACGCGCCCGGGTTTGCCTCGCGGCGCCTGGGCGTTGACGCGGACGAAATGCTCAGTCACCGCGGCGTAGGGCGAGTTGGCCTCGCTGGACGCCTGCACACGAACCTGCTTCTGGTGAAGCTCGGTGGCAAACGGCCCGGGCAGGATGGAGCTGACAAAAATGCCGAATGGCGCCACTTCAAAGTGCAAAGCTTCGCCCAAAGCTTCCAGCGCGGCCTTGGACGCGTGATACGGCCCCAGCACGGGCACCACGGCCAGCGCGGCCAACGAACTCACATTGATGATGCGCCCCCGCCCCTGTTTGCGCATGGTGGGCAACGCTGCGCGGCTAACCCTCAGAACGCCAACCACATTGGTTTCAAGTTGCGCGCGTAGCTCATCGGGATGCGTTTCCTCCACCGGGCCAAAGCAGAAGTATCCGGCGTTGTTCACCAGCACGTCCAAACGCCCGCTGGTTTCGGCCAGAAGCGAGGCCATGGCTGCCTCCACGGAGGCGTCTTGGGTTACATCAAGCGCCAAGGTGGACAGGCGCCAGTTGTTTGTTTGCGCTTCGCTGCGCAGCGCCTCGCCCGCCTGCAAGTTGCGCATGGACGCAAACACATGCCAGCCCGCTTGCCCAAACGCGCGCGCGGCGGCCAAGCCAAAGCCGCTGGAGCAGCCGGTGATGAGGACCACGCGTGGGGCGATTTCAGACAAGGCCCAACCCCCAAAGCAAAGCCACCAGCAGCACCGCCCACACCACCGTGACGATCCACCAGGTGTGCGTTGGCCAACGCCGGCTGCGCGACAGCAGGCGCGCGCCCGAGCCTATGTTGAACGTGGAAAGCACGCTGAGAAACGCCATCCACACGGCGGCGTGTTCTTCCTGGCGCTGCGGACCATACCCAAACGACAACGCGCCCATCAAAAAGAACGTGCCCAGCGACAGCTGCCAGATGGCCCTACGTGACAAGCGCGCCCGCAATTGGGCAGCGCGCACGTGTTTGAGGCTGAAACCGGGTTTGGACATGAGCTTGGTTGAGGGCGAGGACCACACTTTACGTCGGGCGCGTTCGCGGGAGCAAACCCTGGGTGCCCAGGCGACCGGAACGCAGGCAATCGGGGAATCCCCACAAGGCTGTTGGTGCTTTAGCGCAAACGACTAAGATGCGGGCGTGCCCAACGATTCCTACCTGGTGCTTGATATTGAAACGGTGCCCGATCACAGCTTGTACCAGGCGCCCGAGCCTCAGCCCGGCAACGAAAAGCCGTTTCCGCCGCTGTACGCGTGCCAAACGGTGGTGATTGGCGTGCTGTGGTTAGATGAGCAGCTGCAAGTCAAGCGGCTGGGCACCATTGGCGACGGTCAAGATGAAGCGGAAACCTTGCGTGGGTTCTCGGATTTTATGGCCAAGCACAAGCCCACGCTAGTGACCTGGAATGGCCGTGGCTTTGATTTGCCGGTGTTGGCGCTACGGGCGCTTCGTCACGCGGTGCCGTTTCCTTGGTACTACCGCGACAAAGACATGCGGTTTCGCTTTAGCGAAATGGGGCACTTCGACCTGTGCGATTTTCTGTCGGACCACGGAGCGGCCTCGCGCACGTCGTTGGCGGGCGCCGCCAAGCTTATCGGTTTGCCGGGCAAGGACGGCGTTGATGGAAGCCAAGTGGAGGGCTTGTTCGTTTCGGGGCAAATGGAGGCCCTCAAGGCGTATTGCCTTTCTGATGTGGCCCAAACCGCGTTTGTGTTTCTTCGCTATCGCCTGCTGTGCGGCGCCCTTGATCACCAGGCATACAAGGTGGCCGCGCGGGGTTTGTGGAACGTGTTGCTGGCCGACGGCCGGTTTTCCCGCTTGATTGAGAACACCGAGCCCAAGCGCTTGCTACTGGATGAAAGCGTCTAAGCCCCCTGCCCTGCGGCCCTTACCGCTGTCTTTCTACGCGCGGCCCACGGAGTTCGTGGCGCGTGAGCTCATCGGAAAACTGCTGGTGCGGCGGCTGCCAGGTCAGGCCCCGCGGGTGGCCCGGTTGGTGGAGGTTGAGGCGTATTTGGGAGAACGCGACGCCGCCTCACACGCGCGCCGAGGGCCTACCCCTCGGTCGGCCATCATGTTTGGGCGGCCGGGGCGGCTGTATGTGTATTTGATCTACGGCATGCACCATTGCATGAACGTGGTGTGCGAACGCCAAGGCGTGGCCGGCGCCGTGCTGTTGCGTGCGGCCGAACCGCTGACCGGTTTTGACGACGAGCCCGGCAAAGCCGCGGCCGGATGGCTGCGAGGTCCGGGTAAGTTGTGCCTGGGCATGAGCTTGACACGATCCGACAACGGCTTGGTCTTGGTCCCCAAAGCGGGTTTTTATCTGGCGAGTGACAACTGGACGCCGCCAGCCGTTGCCGTGTCGGCGCGGGTGGGGGTCGAATACGCGGGGGACTGGGCGGGGGCGCCGCTGAGGTTTTTTGTGTCCGGGCACCCCAGCGTTTCGGGGCCGCGAACGCGCGGGCCAACCGGTTGACACAGCCTACCCAAATCACTGTCGGTCCGTATACTACCGGACCTCTTTTCCAAAATCGCACTGCCTAAGAAAGACGAGACATGTTGTACAGATACAAAGCGTTTTCTGCTTGTGCCCTGGTGGCCATCCTTGGTTTCGCCGCGCCCTCCTGTGGAGGCTCGGAAGGAGATGATGAGACGGGGGGCGGGGGCGGTTCGGGCGGCAAAGGCGGTTCGGGCGGTGCCGGAACGGATCCTCTACACGCACGGGAGGTCGCAAACTGTGAGATTGCGCCTACCGTGAAGGATGTTGAACAGAAGATCATCGGGCCCACCTGCGCAGGCATCGGCTGCCACCGCAGCAAAGATATTGGTTTCGGCGACTACCGCTTCGTGGCCACCAAGTCATGGGCCACCGACGCCATGGAGGCCAAATCAACTGGCAAATGCAAAGATGAGCCAATTATTGACAAGGACAACCCAGAAAACAGCCTCATGTTTCGGACGCTTCAGAATGATCCGAAGTGCGAAAACGGCGATGAGGCGGACAAGATGCCCCCCAGCAACGCCCTGAAGAAGCTGACCGACGAACAAAAGGTGTGCCTTGAGGAGTACATCAAGGCCGTAACCCGCGACTAGCCCGCGCGCCGTCTGGCCTCGGCTTCCAGCGCCCGAAACATGCCGGGTAGCGACGCCGAGACCAGGCCATCGGTGATTTTCCGCAGAACGAACCCCGGCACGGGGGCTTTGACCACCAACTTCACGTGGTAATCCACCAAGGTGTCAGCCCCCTGGGCCGAAAACCGCCAGCCGCCTTCGTTGTTGGTGACCACGTCGCCTTCTACAAAGGTCCACGCAACGCCAAAGGCCTCTGGGTCACAAACCAGGTCCAGCACGTAGCGTACGGGCAACATCATGGGTAGGCGAAACTCTGCCCGCACCCGAGGCCCGTCTCGCGAAATGATCCGGGCGGCGGAGATCTCCGGGAAAATTCGGGGGTAAGCCTCAAAGTCGGTGACGGCGTCGTAAACCGTTTTTGGGTTCACGCCCGCAAACACCTGGCTGCGCCGAACGGGTTCAAGTGCGGTTGTCATCTTTACGATGAGCTATCAGGTTCGGGCGGGTTCAGCAACGCCGGAGCCCTGGGGCCGCAACGGCAATGGGACAACAGAAACGTTGCCCGAAACCCCAGGTTGATCAACGCTGACATCGCACGCCTCGGATCCCTCATGACCACGCCTTTCGTTCCTGCCGGAACCCCCGCTCGCTATCTTGTTGATCGCCCCGCCGCGGTTGAACACATCAAATTGGAGATCAGCCTGGATTTCGCCAACAAGCGAATCAGCGGTGTGGCCAGTTTGCGTTTGCGCGCCCGCCAAGACGGCCTGGAGGCGGTGACCCTCAACGCTGTGAACATGACGTTGTCCAGCGCCACCGCCGCGGGCAAGCCAGTTGCCACCGAAGGCTACGACGGGCAAACCTTGCGAATCCCCTTGGACCCTCCCGTCCGCCGCGGTGACGTGTTCGAGATCAAAGTCGACTACAGCGCGCAACCCACCAAGGGTTTGTTTTTTCTGCAGCCCGATGCCAACGACCCGCGGCGCCCCACCCAATGTTGGACGCAGGGGCAAGATGAAGACGCGCGCTACGTGTTTCCCTGCATTGACACGCCAGCGGAAAAAGCCACCACCGAAGTGATCTGCACCGTACCCAAGGGCAAGCAGTTTTTGTCCAACGGGGATCTGCTTGAGACCCGCGACCTCAACAAAACCCAAACCCTGTGGCACTACAAGCTGTCGGCACCGCACGCCAGTTACCTGGTGACCTTGGTGTGCGGCGATTTCGTTGTGCTGCGCGAGCAGGCCACGGAAACCAAAGTGGACGTTTATCACTATGCGCCCCCCGACCGCGTGGCCGACACCCAGCGTTCGCTTGCCAGCACGCCTCGTATGATCGACGTGTTCTCAAAAGTGATAGGCATCCCCTACCCGCACAAGCGCTACAGCCAAGTGGTGGTTTCCGATTTCGTTTTCGGCGGCATGGAAAACACCACCGCCACCACGCTGACAGATCACGCGCTGGTGGATGAGGAAGCCGCTTTGGATCACGATGTTGAATACCTGGTGGCCCACGAGTTGGCGCATCAGTGGTGGGGCGATCTTGTCACCTGCCGCGAATGGTCCGAAGCCTGGCTGAACGAAGGCTTTGCCACGTATTTCGAGTACATCTGGCTTGAACGCGATCGCAGCCGCGATGAAGCCGATTGGCATGCGCTAGAGCAGCTTGATCACTACCTGCACGAGGCGGGCGACTATCAACGGCCCATTGTGTGCCGGCAGTACCGCGCGCCCATTGAGATCTTCGATGCCCACCTTTATGAAAAGGGAGGCCGGGTGTTGCACATGCTGCGGCAGTTGGTGGGCGATGAAACATTCTTCGCAGCGCTGCGCGCCTATGGCAACGAGTTCGCAGGAAAAACCGTAGAAACGCGCGATCTTGTGCGCACCTTCGAGGCGCTTTCGGGTCGTTCGCTGGATCGCTTCTTCGACCAATGGGTTGGCCGTCCGGGCCACCCAGAGCTAGAGGTTTCGTGGAGCTGGGATGATGATCGCCAGTTAGGCGTGCTGAAGGTTGTGCAAACACAATCAGAGGACTTCGTTTACGAGTTCATCGTGCCTGTGGCGTTTGAGGTCAACGGGCGCCTGCACCACGAGCGCGTTCTCATCAACGAAAAGCACAACAGCCGCGAGCTGCGTTTAGAAAAAAAACCAACCATGGTGGTGTTTGATGCCGGCGGCGTTTTGGTCGCGGATACGAAACTAAACTTGCCTGCACCGCTGCTGACGCGCCAAGTGGCGGCCGGTCCTGCAGCCATCGATCGCATTGTGGCAGCACGTGCGTTGACAAACACGCCAGAAGCACAGGTGGTGGTTGCGCTCGCCGCCGCCTTAAACAACGACGTGTTCTGGGGGGTGCGAGCCATGGCCGCCCGGCAATTGGCTCAGCTTGCGCCTCGGCAAGACGCTTTGCAGGCTCTGTTGAAGGCGCGCACCGCTTCGCACCCGAAAGTGCGCCGCGAGGTGGCGGCGGCTTTGGGTGCTTTCCGCGCGATGGCCCCTGCGGCCGACGCGTTGGTCAGTTGGATTGCTGCCGGCGATGCCAGCGTGTTTGCCTTGGCCAACGCCGCCCGATCGCTGGGCCAAACCCGCGATCCGCGCGCCGCCACGGTCTTGCCACCGTTGATTGGGCGGGCGTCGTTCCAAAGCGTGGTCGCCGTGGGCGCGGTTGCAGGGCTAGGTGCCAGCGGACTGGACGAAGCCATTGCACCCTTGATTGCCGCGTATGTGCCCACCGCTCCTTCCCACGTGCGACGTATGTGTCTGCGCGCCTTGGCCGCGCTGGCTGAAGGCACACCCGCGGCCCGGCGCGCGCGCGAACACATCGAGCATGGTTTGACCGACCGCGATTTTACGGTGCGGTACGCGGCGGCCATGGGCCTTGGCATTTTGAACGATCGCAAGGCCGAACCGGCGCTGGAAGCGGCTATGCGGCACGAGTCTGATGGCCGCGCATGGCGCATCATGGATCGCACGCTGCGACGCTTGCGCGAGGGCCAAACGTCAGACGAAGCGGTTGGCCATCTGAAAACAGAAATGGAGAAGCTTCGCGATCAGGTTCAGATCTTGCGCGAACGCTTGGACACACTGCAAGCGCCTGCCGCCACCCCAAAGCCTTCCACAACGCCCAAGGCGCCGCGTCCACGCAGGCCCCGACCAGCGGCAAGGCGAACGCCCAAACCGCGATCCAAGCCGCGCCGCTAGGTTCACGCAGCGGCACTAAGGAGCCGCCACGTGAGCCTCGTGGGCATTGCTAATCCGAGACAGCCGAGGCAAACCCGCTGCTGCCACCAGTCACAAAGGTGGCCGCGGGCAAACAGAAGGTCTTCAAGCCTCCTGTCGTAGAACACTCATCATCCGTGGCACACCCCAGGCTTTCACACATGCCCCGCGCGCTGCACACCAAGCCCGAAAACTGACCGGCGCCCAAGCCCCCGCTGCCCGAAGGGCCGCATTCTCGGTCAGATTCGCAAGGCAGCGTGCATTCACCTGCGGTGCAGACGGCGCGCACATCGCGCAGCGACACCGCGCACTGCTCATTCCGTGTGCATTTGGGGCCCGCAACACAAACTTTGCTCGCTGCCAAATCACAGGTGAAGCCAGCTGCGCAATCCAAAATCGAATCGCATTGGCGGTAGCAGCGATTCTGAACACATTTGCATTCGTCGGCTGAACAAGTGTCGTTGCGGTCGTCAAACACATCTTGCCCCACGCAGGCGGCGTCATCGGCGCAGGCCGTAGGCGCAGGAGACCCGCAGGTGTTTGTATCCAGATCGCATTGGGAGCTCAAATTTGAACCTGTGCGCGTGCGCGCGGGGCATCCACCCAAGGTGTCGCCGTTTCTTTCGCATTTGGCAGTGTAGGCGCAACGGCCGGCTTCGCAGCCCCAGGTGTTCGCGGCGCAGTTGCAGAAGGCCTCCAAATAGAAACACGCCTGTTGATTCGCTGGCGTCACCACACCCGCACACGCCGTGGCCGGATCACCCATGATGGCGCTGCGCAAATCCGCACAAGATTTGATGTCTCGGTAACTGAAGCTGGAGAAGAAAAGATTCGGCGGCAGTTGGCAGCAATCAGCGGCCGCTTTGCATTCGCCGCCACACACATTGCCGGTGGGCATGAAGCCATATTTTTCGTAGTCGCAAACGGCGCCACCGGCCGACGAGCGAGGAAGGCAAGTGAGGCCCTGGTCGCAATCCGACACCAGCGTGCAGGATTCGCCTCGGTGGCCCAACCGCGGGCCCGGGGCCGCGCCGCCGTCGCCGATCAGGGCCTGTCCGGTGCAGCGCTGCAGAAGGCAGGCGAGCCCCGCTTGGCAATCGGCGCGACGGGTGCAGCTTTCGCCTTCCGCCCCCAAGGCCGGCCCCGCGGGCCCGGTGCCACCATCGTCGCCTGCCCTGCCCGTTTCCGCACAACGGTTGTCGATGCACACGAGCCCCTTGCCGCAATCGGCGGTTCGCACGCACGATTGTCCTAGCGCGCTGGACGGTCCATCTGAATCGCTGTCGCATCCGGCTGGCGCCAGTGCAAGCAAACCCACGAATCCCAACGACGCAACACGCACAATCAACTGCCCTGTCTTCATAATGCTCCTTTTGCTGCGCTCATAAGACATGCAGGCGCATGCCTTGTCAACTAGAGGCACCCAAAGGCGAGAGCGAGCGGCAGGTCGGTTAAAAGGTCACGCCCTGAGGCACCACAAATGCGCCAGCGTCGGTAGAGCCAGCCGCTGGATTGCGCGCATCCGGGGAACCTGAGCCGGCGCCCGGCGCTGGGACCATGCCCGGCTTGCGTTTGAAACCCAGCATTCCCACCGCATCGGTGGGGCGCACCAGCTGCACACTCAACCTGTCGTCTCGATCGGTAAACAAGCGCGTGTGATGCTCCAAATAGCCGTCTGCCTTCACCACCAGGTTCATGGGCCCGCTTCGCCGCGGCCGCTCGATCGTCAGCGGCGCTTCGCCCAACTTTTGTTTGCCCCACCACACCACCGGCCGCGCGCTTCGAGGGGACACATCAAGCCGCAGCTTCACGGTTTTCGACGCTGGGTCGGCCTCAGGCGCTTCAGTGGCGAGATCTTCGCTTTCCTCCGATGGTTCCACATCCCCAGATGCTTCAGGTTCATCGACAGCGGGCACGGGTTGCTCTGGGGGCGCGGGCTCGATTCGCTGTGGCTCCGCCGGGGGCTGCTGGTCACACGCGGCGAAGGCCAACACCCCTAAACACAACCACCATGATGTTGCTTGGCACCTCATGCTTCATTCCCTTCAGTCGATGCCGCGCCGGTGCGATCTAGAGGGGTGCCACCCACCGGCGGTGGACGGTCGTTTGGATATTCCTCGCCGGGCTTTTTCACGTACCCACCGACGGGCGCTTGCAACTTGCCCTTGATGTTGCCCTCCAAAACCTCCACGGGAACCGGTGGGTCAAGCAGGTAGTAGTAGCCACGCACCGGCAGACGTAGATCAAACGTTTTTTCCTCGCGGTAGAACGTGCGACGAAAATCCAAAGTCACAGGCCCCATGGTTTGCATCTGACGATGCGCCAGCACGAACGAAAACAAACGCACAGCCAAGTTGTTATAAAGCCGGTGGCAGCCGTGCGAGAACCGGCCCAGCAAAGAGCGATAGTCGCTTGAGCCGTGTGACCTTATTCCGTTGTCGAAGTAGGTAACATGGCCATCGCGATGCACGCGCTTTTCCACGTGAATGGCCATCGCCAGGCCGTAAGCTGACAAATACCCGGGCCCCACCTCATCGTAATTGGTTACCCACTGCGGTTTGCCATTCACCCAGCGTTTTTTGATCATGCCCCCCAAAGGCGTGCTTTCAGGTGGAATCCACACGGGCGCCGCCACAATGTGCCGCCACACCCGCGGGCCCACGTCAGAGCCTTTGTAGCGAAGGTATTCGTGACCATCAGCGGCCATCTCGCCCCGCCAGCCGCCAATGGTGCTGCGCCACTTCACCAGGGGAATTTTCTGATCGCGCCACTTCGTAAACAACGTGAGCGAAGGCAAAATGCGTCGTGGCTGTGGCAGCCGTTCGCCCGTGCTGGCGAACGGCAGGTCGTACCAAATGTCGCCTCGATCGATCTGCACGCTCAGGTCCATGTGATCGCTGTAGTACTCGGGCTTTTCAGGAAACGGAACCGCCACCTTCAACCAACCAAAGTCCTTCGCCTCGTGGCGCTTGAAGAACGCCAAGGCGTCGTCAGCGGTTTCGATGCCCAACCAATCAAGCGTGGCGTCCGTGGCCGCGGCCACCAGATTTGGCACGGGCCGCTCTTCGCCGGTCATCGTTTTGTAAGTGGGACCGGGTCGGGGCGTGCCGTCTTTGTTGGGTGCTGGCGTTACGCTGCCGTCCTCCAAAACACCGCCTGCATGCGCAGCCCGCTCGGTAAGCACCCGACGCAAAGCCGCCAGATTGTTTTCGCCAATCGAACGGGTCATGGCTTCCAGCGTGCCGCGACCCATGTCGGTGCGATCCAAAAGCATGTTCTCTTCTTGGAACTCAACAACCGCCATCCGCAGCGGACCGTCGTATTTGCCCAATTCATGCTTCTCGGCGTTCAGGCGCCCTTCGCAGAGCATGCGCTTTTCCACTTCGCCCAGCGCCGAAACCCGCGCTTCGAAAGCCAGATGCGCGCGTGCGTCTTTTGTGTATTTGGCTGCGGCTGCATCTTCGCTGGCCGCCAAAGCTTGTACATCTGTGAGGCCAAGCTCCTGCACCACCTTGTCCAGACGCGCTTGCCGTTTTTGATGTTTGGCGTTTTCTTCGCGCTCGGTGCGTTCCCCCCATGCGGGAATGCTGTTTGTGGCCAAGAGTTTTTCCGCGTCCACATGCGAACAATCGCGCCCCTCGTCAGCCAAAAACCGTTCCCGCAGAACCGATAGCGCTGGGGGAATGCCGTAAAGCTCGAGGAAGTTTTTCTGTCCGGGCGGCAGGGGTTGCCCATCGCCATCCGTTTCATCATTCGCCAAGCCCACGAACACCTGCCGGTACCGGTTGATGAGCGGCTTGCCATGGGCGGTTTGCCCGTCCTCAAACAACACCGGTGCCCAGTTATCCTGTAGGTTCACCACCACCAAACCTTTTTCGCGCGCGGCGACGGCATCCACCACCCGCTCTTTCGCCTCTGACACCTGGACCGCCCGACGCTCTGGCGGCAGGTCAGAGGCCTCTGGCAACAACCACGCGGCAGGCTTGGGCAGATGCACACGCGGCGCGGGCTTGGGTGGTGTGGGCGCGAGAGCCGCAGCTTTGCCCGCGTCAACCCGCGCTTCCGAAACGTTTCGTTTGGAGCAGCCGGCCATAGGGCCAAACGCACAAGCGACCGCCAGTGTGGCCCAAAAGGCAGGCAAACAGAGCGACCGCACGCGAGACATACACAACATGAGAGTTGTTCTACGTGGTTGACGCCCCCATGGCCAGTTTGCGACCCAACCCGCCATACACCCTGGAAAATGCGTTCTAAGGTGGGCTTTGCCAAAGCGACGCCAGCCAAGCCACCAACACGCCGCCACCCACAAACGTAAGCAAGCAGCCGAACACCAGCAGCCACGTTTGCCGGTTCCACATTCTGTCTTTGCCCGTGCGGCTCATCAATTGCGCGCGCCACGCGGAAACGCCCGGAAACAATTCGTCGCCGCCCCCCAGGCCAAAGGGCAAAGGAATGCGGCGCTGGCGGGTGCCTTCATCAACCGCCACCGCTTCAAAAGCTTGCGCCAATTCCTGTGCGGTTTGAAACCGCGATGCCGGCTCCCGCGCCAAGGCCTTGGCCACCCACGCATCGAAACTTGGCATCGCCTTGCTTTGCACCTGACTTGGCAACAACACCGGTTTCCACAAAATCAAACCGGCCAGCGCTTCGGGGCTGGCATTCCCAAACGGCGGTTTGCCCACCGCCGCCGCGTATATGATGGCGGCCAATGACCACAGATCGGATTGTACGCCGAGCGAGGACGCGCCACGCACTTGCTCGGGGCTCATGAACGCCACCTCACGGTCACGGCCATCTACCTCGCCAAAGCCGCAAGCCAGTAGCTTCACCACCTCAGGCTGGCCGGAAGCATCGTCCGCTTCAGCAAGCAACACATTGTGAGGCCCGAGCCCCGCGTGCACCACGTTTTGGTTGTGAAGCGCCTGCAGGCCCAGCGCCATCTGCCGCACCAAGGGTTGCAGCTCGATCAAGGAAAGCCGGCCGAGCCTTCCGAGGCGCTGCGCCAGCGTCTCGCCTTTGAAAAATTCCGTCACCACGAAGGGGTGAACCTCCGAAGCCTGGCGCGCAGGCACAAAGCCATGCCCTTGCACCTTCACCACATGCCGGGCTGTGTTTCCCAGTTGGCCGGCCAGCTCTGCGGCCGCAACGAAACGCGCCTTGGCTGGCGCATCATAAACGGCGATGGCTTGGAAAAATGACATCACAACGCGCGCCTGTGTTTGCAAATCCTGCGCAACCCAAATCCCCTCGCCTTGCGCGCGTTGAATCTCGTAGCGTTCGGCCACGCGCGTGCCCGCGGCGAAGCTAGGCGTTAGCGTCGACAAAAGATCACCGACAAATTGTTGGCGGGCATGGGCACCACCTCCAGCAAACCCAACCCCGCTTGCGCGGCCGCCTCAACAACCGCTTCCAAATCGCGCACGCCCCACGCGGGGTTCGTCCGCCGCAAGCTTTCATCGAACGCTTCGTTGCTGGGCGCCGTATGCACGCCACCTTGTTTGTAAGGACCGTAAAGATAAAGCGGTGCACCCACGGGCAATACCCGCGCCGCCCCCGACATCAACGCCGCACACGAAGCCCAAGGGCTGATGTGAATCATGTTGATGTTCAAAACGGCATCGGCCCGCGCCACGGGCCAATCATCTTGCAACACGTCCAGGGCAAGCGGTTCGAGCACATTGCTCACGCCTGAGGCGTGCACCCAGGCGGTGATGCTTTGCAGATGCCGTGGATCGGGATCCGTTGGCAAAAACTGCAGCGCGGGATGCAAGGCAGCCAAGTGCACAACGTGCTGCCCGGTGCCGCTGGCCGTTTCCAACACCAAGCCTTGCCGGGGCAAATGTTTGGCCAAAACATCAGCAATGAAGCTTTTGTTCCGCTGGGTGGCGGGCGCGTTCAAACCCGCTTCGGGCGTGGCTTGCGGATCGAAAACCATGGGTCACACCAGCTCCCAGCGCTTGGCAACCTCAAAGCCGTTGCTTTGCTCATCGTGCGCGTACGTCACGCACGTGATGGTGGAACCGGAAAATTCGTACACGTTGTAGCGGGCCCGCGCACTGGGCTTGCCCGCGTAAGACGCCGAGCCAGCGCCCACAACGAAAACGCGCCGCCCGCCAGGCCCTTGCAGGGTGGCCGACAGATCCCGGTGATCGTGGCCATGCAACACCAGATCGGCGCCAGCGCGCGACAACATGTCCACAAACGCGTCGCGATCTTTTAGGTTTCGGTTTTCGCCCGCGCGGTGAAGCACGGGCGGATGGTGCATCAACACCACGCGAATCTTCTGCTTTACAGCCTCTGACTGCAGCGCCCGCTCGACCCGCAGCAATTGCTCAGAGCCAATGTCGCCCCAGGCGCCCAGATCGCCAGTGGGCACGCAGGTGTTCACCGCCACCAGCGCCAGCGGACCCCGAAAGCGAACAAACGGATAAGCCTGCCGGCTGTCTCCCCCCAAGGCCCGCTCGGGTGCCCCCTCTGACGGCGCATCGGCCGTTTGGTACGCCGCAAACTCTTTTTCAAACGCCGCCGCGCGCACCACGTCCTTAACGTAGGCGTCGTGATTGCCGGGAATGACCGTCGTTTGCGACGGCACCCCCGCGTAGGTTTGCAGCCATTTGATCCCCGCGCGCCATTCACCCACCAGCGCCACGTTCCCCACGTCGCCGGTCAGCGCCAAGTGATCCACGTTCTGCGCCGCCAAATGCTGCCCGAGGCCATCCAGCAGTTCCATGCGATGTTTGCGCCACCGGCTCACCACGATGTTCGCCATGCCCAGCGCGCGCTTGCTCAGCAGCCGCCACGGCCAAGCGCCCGCGAAGGAACGGAAGTGAGGGTCTGTAACATGCGCCAAGCGATACATCGTGCCGGGAAACCTATCACCGCAAACGCCCTCCTTCGAGGCGCAGCCTGCTATACCGCTGCCACGCCGGTGACTTTGTTTTCTGAGTTCCGTGGCCTGCACCGCGGTGTCTGGGTTCTTTCAGGCATCCGCTTGGTTGTGACCTGGGGCTTTTCCATGGTGCTGCCGCTCTTGACCTGGCACCTGGCCAAAGAGCGCGGCGTTTCCGCGATCACTGTAGGTTTTATCTGGAGCGTGGCCAATGGCGTGGGCGCGGCCATGCAAGCGGTGGCGGGTGGGCTTTCCGATCGCGTGGGCCGCAAACCCCTCATGTGGGGCGCCAGCGTGCTTCGCGTATTCAACTTGCTGGGCCTAGGATGGGCCCTGGCTAGCAACGCCTCGATGCTCACAATTGGGCTTTTGTGCGTGTGTAACGGCGTGTTGCGCGCCTTCTTCGATCCTGTTGGCAATGCCTTGGTGGCCGATTTGTCTTCGGATCGGCAGCGGGTGGCGGCGTTTTCGCTTTTGCGCTTGGGCACAAACGTGGGCTGGTCTGCAGGTCCCCTCGTGGCCGGCGTGGCCCTGGCTGCCGGCGTGGCATACAGCACGCTGTTTTTTTGGAGCGCCCCGATCACCCTACTGGCCGCCGTTGGGCTCATTTGGATTCCGGAAGGTCTCACGGCCGCGCCAACCCCGCGGACCCAGCGGCGCTCGATGCTCGCCGACCTCCTCGCCTACCGACACGACCACCGCTTCATGTGGTTTCTGGCCGGCAGCTTTGCGTTTTTCGTACTGCAGGCACAAATGTTTGTGACGCTGTCGTATTACGCGGCGCGCACCTTGGGCCTAAGCCAGGTTCAGGTTACCCATATCTATGCGCTTAACGGGTTGCTGGTCGTGGCGCTGCAGCTTCCGGCGGTGATGTACATCCGGCGCGTTGGGCGCGAGCGTGCGCTGCTGCTCGGGTGTTTGGGTTACGCTTGCGCCTACGCGGCGGTGGGCCTAACCGTTGGGCATCTTTCGGTTTTGCTCTGCGTGGCGGCGGTGACGGTGGCCGAAGTTTTGTCTGCCCCCAGCCAACAAGCCACCGTGCCCTCGTTGGCGCCGGCGGGCCGCATTGGCGCTTATAGTGGCATCTTCGGTCTGGCCCAGATCACCGGACAATCTGCAGGTCCGCTGCTGGGCACCGGCATCCTCGACGCCGTTGCACCCCGCCTCGCGTGGTTTGCGCTGGGGCTCTTCGGCGTGTTGGCTGCCATCTGCTATCGTAGGGGCTCCTTGGCGGCCCCCCAAAGCGGCGAAACGTCACCGCAACAAAGTGCCACCTAGGAACAAGCCTGCATTTTCCTACAAGAACGCACTAGCTTTTGCGCCCCGGGCGTGATGTATCATGCGCGCCTTAAAACCCGACCCCCTTTTGGAGAAGCCCCCCGCAATGAGCCGAATCGAGCGCGAGGTCCTGCAAGCAGACGAGAAAGAAAAGCTCCTCAAATACTACCGCGACATGCTGGGCATTCGTCGCGTGGAGGAGGCATCTGCCAAGGCTTATTCGCAAGGAAAGATCGGCGGATTCCTCCACCTTTATATAGGCCAAGAGGCCATCGCCGCTGGTGCCATCGCTGCCCTGCAGCCCACAGACTACGTGATGACCTCGTACCGTGACCACGGCCTGGCGTACGCCAAAGGCATGTCGGCGCGGGCGATCCTGGCTGAGTTGTTCGCCAAAGAAACCGGCTGCTCCAAAGGCCTGGGCGGCTCAATGCACTTCTTCGACTTGGAAAACAACTTCCTGGGCGGATGGGGCATTGTGGGCGCGCACCTTCCGCTGGCCACGGGCGTTGCCTACGCCTCGAAATACCGCAATGACGGGCGCGTTTGTTTGTGCTTCTACGGCGACGGCGCCGCCAGCCAAGGCGCCGCCCACGAAGCCATGTCTTTGGCGGCGTTGTGGAAGCTGCCGGTGGTTTTCATCTGCGAAAACAACATGTATTCCATGGGCACGCCGCTTTCGCGTTCGCTGTCGGTAGAAGACACGTCGCAAAAGGCATTGGCCTACGGCATGGCCCGCGATCGCTTTGAAGGCAACGACGTACTACTTGTACGCAACCGCATCGCCGAGGCTGTGCGCCGCGCACGGGAAGAATCGCTTCCCACATTGATCGAGATTCGCTGCTACCGCTATCGGGGCCACTCGATGTCCGACCCGGGGCTCTATCGCACCAAGGACGAGGTTGAGGAGATGAAGAAGCGCGACTGCCTGCTGATTGCGCGCAACTACCTTGAGCAGCTAGGCGTGGGCGAGGACGAATTTAAGGCCATCGAGCAATCGGTGAAGGAAGAAGTTGAAGACGCGGTGAAGTTCGCGGATGAAAGCCCCGTGTTGCCGGTGGAACGCTTGGAAGAGTTCAACTACATCGACTAGTGTCCTCCCTAAACCCTTTGCACCACGACACGAGATCTCAAGGAGCCTCTTTTCACAATGCGTACGGTTCAGTTACGAGAAGCAGTTCGAGAAGCCATGACCGAGGAGATGGAACGCGACGATTCCGTTTTCCTCATGGGCGAAGAAGTTGGGTTTTATAACGGCGCCTATAAGGTGTCGCAGGGCATGCTGGAAAAGTTCGGCGAACGCCGCGTGGTCGATTCTCCGATCACCGAATGCGGCTTTGCCGGCCTGGGCGTGGGCGCCGCGATGGTGGGTTTGCGACCCATCATCGAGTTCATGACCTGGAACTTCTCGCTGGTGGCGTTTGACCAAATCATCAACCACGCGGCCAAGATCCGGCAAATGTCGGGCGGGCAATACAACGTGCCCGTGACCTTCCGCGGCCCCAACGGCCCCGCCAACCAGCTGGGCGCGCAGCACAGCACAGCCACGGAATCCCTCTTCACGCACTTTCCGGGCTTGAAAGTTGTCGCCCCCAGCTCTTGTAAAGATGCCAAAGGCCTGCTGAAAAGCTCCATTCGCGACAACAACCCCGTGTGCTTCATGGAGTCCGAGGTGATGTACGGCGACACGGGCGAGATTCCCGATGGCGAGTACACCATTCCTTTGGGCGTGGGTGACATCAAACGCGAAGGCAGCGACGCAACGATCATCGCTTGGGGGAAGATGGTCAAGGTGGCGCTGAAGACCGCTGAAGCCTTGGCAGCCGAAGGCATCGAAGCCGAAGTGCTCGACCCACGCACCCTGCGCCCCTTGGACGAAGAACTGATCGTGCAGTCGGTAAAGAAGACGGGCCGCTGCGTGATTCTCGAAGAGGCCTACCCCTTCAACGGCGTGGGTAGTGAAATCGCCTACCGCATTCAACGCCGTTGCTTTGATGACCTTGATCACCCGGTGGAGCGCCTGAACAGCTTGGATGTTCCCGCGCCCTACCACCGCCAAGTGGAAGCGTCGATTCGCCCCGATCCCGAAAAAGCCGCGAAGCTCGTGAAGAAGGTGCTTTACCTCGAGTAGTGCGACGCAAGCTGCTTGATTTGATTCGTGTGGGGGCGGCATCCCGGGGTGCCTGCCCCCAAACCCATGTTTGGCCCCGGAAAACCTGTAAATTTCATCGAGGAAGATAAGACAAGATGGCTCAGCTCGTGGACATGCCGAAGCTCTCCGACACCATGAAAGAGGGTGTCCTGCGTAAGTGGACGAAGCGAGAGGGGGACACCATCGAACCTGGTGATGTTCTTGCCGAGGTGGAAACCGACAAAGCCACCATGGACTTCGAGGCATTTGATTCGGGCGTGCTGCTGAAGCTGCTGGTGGCCGATGGCGCCACAGTGCCCGTGGGCGCTCCCATTGCCATCATTGGCGCCGCAGGCGAAGACACATCCGAGCTGGAGGCCAGCGCTGGCAAAGGTGGCGCGCCCGCCAAGCCCGCCGCCAGCAACGGACCAAAAACCGCGGCTCCTGCAGCAGCCCCTCCTCCCGCCCCCACGAAGAACACGGCGCCCGCCCCGCGCGCGGCCGAAAACACGCCAGCCCCCAACGCGGCTGGCAAGGCCCCCGCTCCCAAGCCCGCAGCTTCCAATGGCCGCATCCTCGCCTCCCCGCTGGCCCGTCGGTTGGCCGATGACCTCGGCGTGGACATTCGCAGCGTGCAAGGCAGTGGCCCCGGTGGCCGCGTGGTGGAGCGCGACGTGCGCGCCGCCGCCGACGGCGCCGCAGCGCCTGCCGCCCAGGCACCTGCCGCCAAGTCCCCCGCCGCAGCGCCCGCGGACGCCAGCTTGCCCACGCCGCTTCTGCCCGAGCGCCGCACGGCCCCCCGCCCTGACGAGGCCCCTGCCGCCGTGGCTTCGGAGGACACCAAGATTCCACTGTCGCTGATGCGCAAAACCATCGCGCGCCGCTTGGTGGAATCAAAAACCCAGATTCCGCACTTCTACCTCACCGCCGACATCGACATGGACGCCGCCATGGCGTTCCGTCAACAGATCAGCGAAGTGCACGGTGCCAAGCTTTCGGTCAACGACCTCATCTTGAAGGCCGTGGCGCTGTCGCTCAAGCGCAACCCCGAATGCAACGCTTCGTGGACTGACGAAGGCATTGTCCGCTACGCGCGCATCGACATTGGCATGGCGGTGGCGGTTGAAGACGGGCTGCTCACCCCCGTGCTGCGCAACGTGGACACCAAAACTTTGGGCCAAATTGCGCAAGAGGCCCGCACCATCGCCACCAAGGCTCGCGATCGCAAGCTCAAGCCAGACGAGATGTCGGGCAGCACCTTCTCGGTGTCGAACTTGGGCATGATGGGCATCAAAGACTTCAGCGCCATCATCAATCCCCCCGAGGCCGCTATCTTGGCTGTGGGCACGGTTCGCAAAGAGCCGGTGGTTAAAGACGACAAAATCGTCATTGGTCAACGCATGTCGATCACCTTGTCTTGCGATCACCGCGTGATCGATGGCGCTCTGGGTGCGAAGCTGGTGCAAAGCATCGTGAGCATTCTCGAGCGCCCCATGACCCTGGCGTTTTAGTTCACCCTCTTTCTTTTTGAGCGACACACAAGCATGGCTGACAAATTTGATCTCGTTGTGATTGGTGCGGGTCCCGGCGGCTACGTGGCCGCCATTCGGGCTTCGCAGCTGGGCCTGAAGACCGCCTGCGTGGAACGCGAACGTGCGGGTGGCATTTGTCTAAATTGGGGCTGCATTCCCACCAAGGCGTTGCTGAAATCGGCTGAAGCGATGCGCACCATTCGCCACGCTTCAGATTTCGGCATCAAGGTGCAAGGCGAGATTGGATTTGATTGGCCGCAGGTGATCAAACGCAGCCGGGGCGTGTCCGACAAATTGGCGGGCGGCGTTGAAGGCTTGTTTCGCAAATACGGTGTGGAACACGTGCCTGGCACCGCCACCCTCACCGGGCGCGGCAAGGTTGACGTAAAAACCACCAGCGGCATGCGCAGTCTAGAAGCGCCACGCATCATTTTGGCCACGGGCGCCCGCGCACGCGCCCTGCCCGGCATTGAGCCCGATGGCGATCGGATCATTACTTATCGCGACGCCTTGGTGCTGCCTGAACGTCCGGCTTCCGTGCTGGTGGTGGGTGCAGGCGCCATTGGCTGCGAGTTCGCCGATTTTTGGAACGCATTTGGCAGCGAAGTCACCATCGTGGAAGCGGCGCCGCGCATCGTTCCAGTGGAAGACGAAGAAATCTCAGAGACGCTTACCCGCTCGTTCAAGAAAAAGGGCCTCAAGGTCAACGTGGGCTGCAAGGTCAGCTCGGTGAAGATCGAAGGCAAAAAGGTTCACACCACGTTTGAGAACGCCGCTGGCAAAAGCCAGACCGTCACCACCGATCGGTTGCTGTTGGCGGCCGGCGTGCAGGCGAACACCGAAGGCTTTGGGCTTGAAGGCATGGGTGTGCAACTGGATCGTGGGTTTATCAAGATCGATCGCACCACCTATCAAACCACCAGCCCTGGCATTTACGCCATTGGCGATTGTGCGGGCCCTCCCATGCTGGCCCACAAGGCTTCAGCCGAAGGACACGCGTGCGCGGAGCGCATGGCCGGCAAGAGTCACCCTGGCGTGAACTACGACGCGATCCCTGGCTGCACCTACTGCGAGCCTGAGATCGCCTCGGTGGGAAAAACCGAGCAACAAGCCAAAGACGCCGGTTTGGATGTGTCGGTGGGCCGTTTCCCCATGGCAGCCAATGGCAAGTCCTTGGGCGCGGGCTACACCGAGGGATTCATCAAAGTGTTGATCGATAAAAAAGACCATGGCCGCATCATTGGCGTGCACGCCATCGGCCACGGCGTCACCGATTTGGTGGCCGAAATGTCGTTGGCGATCAATTCCGAAGCCGGCGCGCATGACATCGTGGCGGCTGTGCACCCGCACCCCACGCTTTCCGAAGTTATGATGGAAGCCACGGCGGCCGCGCTGGGCGAATCTGTGCACATCTAAAAGCAACGGTTAAAAGCAACGGTTGGAAACGCGTTGGGAGGGAAGGTTGATATGTCGACGGAAACGTTCTCCACTGCAGCCATACTGAATGCCATCGTTGCGCTCGACAGCGAGATCACGCGCGAGCGCGACATGTTGGACGACCGCGAGCTCGACGAAGAAGAGCAAGAGGCCGAAGAAGATTCTTTGAACGAGCTACAAAGCGCCTTCAAAGAGTTCGTCACCGCCTACGAAAACCGCAGGCAACAAGACAAAAACTTGCCGCCCCTCACAGACGTATTGGGCGCCGAACCCGCCCTCATTGCCACCTAAGAAGCGGCGGCTAGAAGCCAGGGTGGGTGAACACTTCTGGCGCCTCTGAGGCGGATTTGGACGGCGCCGATGGTTTACGTCGCAGCGTTTGCGGGCGGGCCTTCTTGGGACTAGCCGCAGGCGCCGGGTTGGCCACGCGCTCGTCGACAGCGGGAGCAATTGCGGGCAGCTCGACGGGTTGAGTTTGCGCCGGCGCGTGCGGCGCCAAGGCCGCGGGAGGAGCCGCCCGGTTCCACAACAACGCCACCGTGGCCACCAGTGCCACAAGCATCACGGCCGACGCTGCGCCCCAGACCCACCAGCGCGCCACGAACCGACGTGCCGTCCCGGGCGACGACACCATGCTGGCGGGCATTGTGGGGTCCATGTCCGTGTGGGGCAACAAGGTCGACAACGGCATGAACTCGTCTGTGGACGCCGGCCTGCCGCCTACCTGCGTGCAGGCCAATGTTTCTGGAATTCGCGTATGCAGGGCCGACATAGCCATGCGCAACGCTTCGGCATCCGCGTAGCGCCGGTCCTGTCGCGGCGCCATCGCCTTTTGCACCACTTCGGATAGCGCCTCGGGGACATCAGGACGAACGTCAATCAAGGCGGGGGCCACGGTGGCGCTGACCGCGGCCATCAGAAGGTCTACAACATTGGCATCACCAAACGGCGCTTGGCCGGAAATCGCGCGGTAAAGGATTACGCCTATCGCGTAGAGATCCGTTCGCGCGTCCAACTCTTGCCGCTTGCCGCGCGCTTGCTCAGGCGCCATGTAAAGCGGTGTTCCTACGGTCATGCCCGTGGCCGTCAGCTTGCTCATCTCGGGACCCAACATGCCCGCGTCGTCGGCCCGCGACACGCCGAAATCCAAAATCTTGGCAAAGATTTCCCCGCCCTCTTCCACCAGAAAAATGTTTTCGGGCTTCAAGTCGCGGTGCACGATCCCCGCGCGGTGAACTTCGTGCAGCCCCGTAAGTGCCTGCCCGAGGTAGCGCAACAGATCGCGCACACGCAACGGCGGACTACGCATCAACCGCGCACCCAGGGTCTCGCCGTGCAGGTGCTCCATCACCATGTACAGCAACCCTGTTGACGTGTTTCCGAAATCAAAGGTGCTGACCACGTAGCGACTTTGCAGCGAAGCCGCGATGCGCGCCTCTTGCAAAAACCGCACAGCCGCCCTCCCCTTGGCTTCGTTGCGCAGCACCTTCACCGCCACCGTGCGGCCTATGGTTTCATGCACCGCCAGCCAGACTTGACCCGCGGCGCCCTGCCCCAAAAGCTGCTCGAGCTTGTACTTGCCCCCTAACCGATCCCCCGGCTTCAAGGCCACGAAGGCCGCATTGTCAGGCAAGGCCGCTCCCAAAACGTTTTCCCGTAGGTAATGAATCGGCGGAACCGCGGGGTAGCTGAAACTGCGGCGGGGCCCAAAGTCACTCTCCCGGCTCACCGCACATTCATCCAAGGTTTCAACCACTTACGTGGTATGAAGCCCTATAGGCGCCCGGACAACGGTGGCCGAACGCCGCCCCTGCGCCCGCGCCCGGGGCGTCAAACCGCTTGTGGGCGCCTGCATGGACGCATTTTTTCGTTAGGCTTGGCATCAACCAAGAGTCAAAGCAGCAGTGAAGAGGCCCCCAGCTCCACAACCGAACCGTTCCAACCCGCCCGCAAATTTGGGCAAGGGCTTGGCGTATTCGTTGCTGATTCACTTGGCCGCGGTGGGGCCTTTGGTGGCCTTTGCTCTGGTTTTGGGAGCCCGCGAGGCGGCGCTTCGCGAGGATGAAGTGGAGGTCACGTGGGAGGCCGTTGACCCGGCAAGTTTACCCGACAACTTGCCCCCCCTTGATGCACCCGAACCCGCGCCCCCGCCTCTGCGGCCGTCGGCAAAGCCGAAGCTCGCTGAGGTGAAACCCGAACCAGCGCCCGAAGAGGTGGTGCCAGAAGCGAAGCCCGAACGGCAAGAGCCACCTGTCGCCCCACAACCGCCTGAGACAAAGCGCAACCGCGAAAAAGTGGTTGAGCTTGATGACGAAACCGATTCTCCCCCGCCCGACAAAGCCAATTTCCTCGCCAACCGCAACAGCCGCGCCGAGGTGGAAACCCGCGCGCAAGACACCAACCTTGAGCGTGAACGCAAGGGCGAACAACAGTCCTCGGCTTCTGAGAACCAAGCGCCCGATCCGGGAGACGCCGAAACCAAGATTGCACAGCTTGAAGACACGCCGTCGCTCGCAGGCAGGCGAGCGCCACCTTCAACCCCAAGCGCAAAACCGCAAGCGGGCGCGCAGCCACACAACGCGCCTCCCACCGCGCTTTCCATGCGCAACGTTGAACAGCGCGCCCACACCGTTACACCAGAAACGGCGAACCCGTTTTTGCCCCGCGCGGCGGAAGGGCAAATGCCCCTGCCCGCCCCAGGCTTTCGCAGCTTGGCCGAGACCCAAGGCATGCAAGGCCCCAAGACGGATCCGCGGCTGAAACTGTCGGCAGACGACTACGAATATTTGTTTGGCGAGCAAGACAACGCCGCGCGCGCTTTGGCCGAGAAGGCGCGCTCACAGAAAAAAGGGCGGTTTACGCGCCGGCTTGATCAAGGGCGTTCCGCCTTGGAAAACTTCATTCCTGAAGTGCAGCCCGGAAATCAAACTGCTCTCAACGCGCGCGCGGCGCCGTTCGCAGCGTTCATCGCGGCCATGCACAGAAGCATCCATCCCTTGTGGGGCTGGGGCTTCCTTGATGATTTGGAAGGTCGCTCGCACAACGATCCGCTCAACAACCCGGTGCTTGAAACAAAGGTAGAGATCGTCCTTCATGCAGATGGCACCATCGACAACGTGAAAGTGATACGCACGTCGGGTTTGTCGATGTTCGACGTGGCGGCGGTTGATGTTGTTTATAGCGGCGGCCCTTACCCCGAACCGCCACGCGAAATACGATCGCAAAACGGGAAAATTTACCTACATTGGTCGTTCGCGCGCGACGAACGACAGTGCGCCACATTTGGCGCGGAGCCTTTCATTCTCGACAATCCACCGGCTGGATCAGACAAGGGCGGCTTGGCGTTCAACGCCGCACCGAAAATTCCCAGCAACGACGCGCGTCGCCTGGAGCGGCTGGAGCGCAGTCAGGTTCCGCACGCGCACACACACGAGGCGCACGGCGAAGAACACGAAACGCATGCAGCGCCGGCCACACCCTCCGAGGCGTTTCGGCCTGACGATCCTTTGGCCCGGCATGCGGCAGAAGGCTTCTTTCGGGCCCTGGTGCGCGGCGACGTGCGCAGCATGGTGAAGGTATCGGCATTCCCGTTTTATAGCCTTGCCGGCAATACCACGCCCTCGGCCAGCGTGCTGCAAAGCCAATTGCAATCGTTGGTGCAAGAGATGTCAACCCCACGAAAGCTGCGCAGCATGAACGTTTATACCGGCGGGGGGTTGCGAAGCGCAGGCGTGCGGCCCCCCGAAGCGTTTGCCACCAATCCCCGCACCTTGTTCGCGGTGGCGGTTGTCAGCGGTGAAAGCTTGGTGGCGGCGATGGTGCCGGCCGGCGGCACTTGGAAAGTGGTGGGCCTTTTTCGCTAGCGGCGGCTTTGCTACGAACGCAGATCGGTGTCTCGCAAATGTCCCAGGTTCAGATAGTTGACGGTGAAGTGCGCCACCACAGGCCCGGTGAGATCGCCTGACCACACAAACAGCTGCGCAAACACCAGCCCCGCCACAAACGACGACAGCGTCCACGGCAAGTAGCGAAGCCGGGGCCCAATGTGAAGCAGAGCAAACACAAGGCTTGAGATCACAAGCCCGGTCGCGGGAAGCAGCGCACCACGAAAAAACAACTCCTCGCCCAACGAGGAAGCACCCGCCAGCACCACAACCTCCCACGCGGGCAGAGGGCCCAAGCGGGCGCGAAAATCGCGATGTAAAGCGCGCGCCCACGCGTAGCGGTGCACCGTCAACCGAGACATAAACACAAAGCCCAGCCCCAATACCAAACCCACGAGCGCGCCCAAGAGAACCTGCGGCGGCGCGCTTCGATCAGGATATCGCCACAAATTGGGTCGGCCTTCTAAGGAAGCCCAGACAAACCCGGCCGCCGCGAGCCCGAGGTAAAGGACCAACACCAATGCGGCGCGCGACCATGTCCGAAAGCCGGCCATCAGCCTAGAGGGTAGCTCACGTTTCGCTTCGGTGACGCGTCAAACGACACGCCGCACCCTAAGGATTCTCACATGATCCACGGCGCCACATTGCATCATATGCGTTCTTCGCCTTGGGGCAAGAGGCCGTGGTAAAGATAGTGACGATGCCTCTGCTTGCCACCACCGTTCGTCGAGGGCCCTCCCGCGCCGCTACGTCGTGGGCAAGAGCCCTGGACCGCCAGCGTTTGTTGGAGACGAGGATCTGCGACTTGGACCTGCGGCCCGAGGGCATCCTGGCCGAGTGCCTGGATCAGCTTCGCAATGAATTGCTCGACAAAGACATCAGCTTTGCGCCGCTGTTTTATTTGGGCGAAGACGATTTTTGGACTTCGGATCGAGCGATCAGCATCAACATCCCCTGGTACCTGGCCAACGCTACACTGTGGCGGCTCGTCAACACGCGGCTGTGCGCCTACACCCGGCGCGACGTCATGATGTACTTGCGCCACGAAGTTGGCCACGCGTTGGGGTACGCGTTTGGGTTTTGGAAGCGGCGCGATTGGCGCGCCATGTTCGGAGATTTTCACGCGCCCTACGAAGATGCGTACGACCCCAACCCCTGGAGCCGGGAACACGTTCGCTATCTGCACGACACAGGCATGTACCACTACGCGCAGAAACACCCTGACGAAGACTGGGCCGAAAGTTTCTCGGTGTGGTTGGATCCCAGCACGCACTGGCGCAAGCGCTACAAAGGTTGGCCGGGCGCTTTGCGCAAGCTTGAGTTTGTTGACACGTTGCTGTCCGAGGACCAGGCCGCCTCTGGACGCCCCATCAACAGCCGCGTGGGCTTTCGTGTGCCTTACACCGAGCTTGAAGAAACCGTGGCCGACTACCTCAAGCTGCGAGACGCCGTTGATCCGGTGCTGGCAGCCTACCGCCGCGACCTTCGTGAGGTCTTCGCAAGCCGCGCTTCGAAGCGCAGCGCGACCGCGAGCGCCAAACCTGATCAATCGGCGGCGCGCTTCATTGCCCAGCATCATGACCTCTTGGAGCAACGCCTTGAGCAATGGCTTGCGAAGCTTTCGGGGCAAACCAAAGCGTCTCACGTGGCTAGGCGCAACGTGCGCCGCTTGCTGCGGCAGCTACAGATGGTGTCGGCTCACGAAGGTCTTGTGGTGCCGGCAAGCCGCCGCCACGAAACCTTGATCGACTTCACTCTCATCGCAAGCCGTCACGCACTGGGCTTGGTGTCACCGGCCAGCGCCGCCAACGTTTAAACGGCGCTTATGACTTGGGGGGCCAGCGAGGTCCCGCCACATAGCGCGCCCCTCGCCGTTGTCCGCGCTGAACGATGTATCTTTCCGCCAACCACTGTTTCAAACGAAAAGTGGCTTTGATGGAGGACAGAGACAAGACCTCGCGCACGTCCTCGTTAGTAATAAACCCGCGCGTTTGAATCAACCCCTCAAGACGCAAATACGCCTCGCCGTTGGAGGCTGGGCCTTGCGGCGACGACGGCTCCGACTCCTTCACGAGCGCCATGCCTTTCGGCGCGGCCGTCGATAGCGTTGCGCCCATCTGCATGCCCTTGGTGAAACCCGCAGGCAGAAGGGGAATGGGAAACGGCATGTTGTCTTTGTCCGCCGCCTCGGCCATCAAGCGATTCAAGGCAGAAGCACATTCCACGATGCCCTTCATGCGCTCCTGCGCCGACATCAACATCTCCAACGCCTCTAACGACCGGTCGGTGCCTTCGTCATCAATGGATACATTCGGTTCCCTCTGCACACCGGGAGACGCTGTGTCGAAGGGGCGGTTGTTCGGCGAATTCTGTGTTTTCCTGCTCATGAACTTTGTGACCTAAAAAAGATCGGGCGATCGGAAGTTAGCACGAAGTTCGAGGGCAGGCGCGCGCTTCAGCGCAAGATAGACACCACACTGCTGCGCGCATCTGTCCACACAAGTGGCTCTCCCCGCAGCGCTTGTGCAGTACCCAGATGCAACGGATCTAAAATTGATTCAGCGGCAGCCGCGACCACCCAACGAACCAAAGTGCTGCCCCGCAGCGGGTCCGAAGCGCTCTCGAAAACCTTGTAGGTCCACCCAAACCGTTGGGCACCGCCGGCAACCACGCGCTCAACCGCCAGGTGACGGTTGGAGACGTTCGCCACCAGAATGCCCTCGGGCTTGAGCACGCGTTGGTAAAGCGCAAACGCCTCTTGAGTGAGTAGATGCGTGGGCACCGCGTCGCTGCTGAACGCATCAAGCACCAGAGCATCAACGCTGCCACTGCCTTCACGTCTCAGCAAGCTTCGGCCATCCCCAACTTTGACCTCCACGCGGCCTTGCGCCTCGCGCAGAAAGGAGAAATGCCGTTGGGCGGCCAAGGCCATGTGCGGGTTGATCTCCAGAAACACGAACACATCGTTTGCCCGCGCGTAGGTGGCCAAAGTGCCCGCGCCCAAACCCAAAACAACAATGCGTCGGGGCTGGTTGGGTTTGAGATTTTGCAAAGCTTGCCCCACCGCGGTTTCGCGCGCGAAGTACATTGTGGGCTCCCGCCGCTTTTGCGGATCATTCCACTGCATGCCATGCCGAATCCGGCCATGAGTCAACGCGGTGATGTCCTTGAAGCGCGTCACTTGCACAAGGCCAAAGAAGCCCCGTTGCCGCCACAAAACCTGCGCGTCCTTGAACCTCGACGTGGAGCCCAACCAGATGGTGGCCAGCATCAAAGGCACGCCCACACCCAAACCCAGGAACAACACCCGCGGCACCCGCGGCCTGAACTTTGAATCAAACGCGCATTGGCGGTGGCTTACAAACATCAAGCCAAACACAAGCAACACGGCCACCTGCAACTCAAAGAAACCCACGAGCACAAGCGGCGCCACCAAAGCGCCCAGCCCGCCGCCCAAGGCCCCGCCGCCTGACAGCCAAAGGTAAAATGATGTTAAGCCTGTTGCCGGCGGTCGCAGGCGCACAAGTTCGCCATGGCACAACAGGCATCCCGACAAGAGCAAGCCCAGCGACACCGAGATTTGACGCCACAAGCCGGTTTTGCCGGCCAAGAACAGATTGATTCCCAGCACCAACACACAAAGCACCCACAGCAGCGCGAACAACGAACGCCCGCGCGACGCCAGCGGACCAAAGACCAGGACAAACGAAAACAAATAGATTCCCAACGGCAGCACCCACAACAAGGGGCCTGAGGCGACGTCAATCGTGATGTGATTCGTCACCGCCACCAGCAGCAAGCTGGGTGCAGCCGAAAGGCTTAGCCACAGAACCCGCTGTGGCCAGGAGGGCGTGAACGAGGGAGGCAAAGCTGCCGTTTCCCTCGCGCGCATAGCCAATGCACCGGCCACAAGCACCAGCGCCGCGAATCCAAAGTAGGCCGTCCGCCACAAGCTGGCTTGCACGGGCAGCGCCAACAAAGGCTCAATCCATAGAGGATAGCTGAGCAACGCCAACAGGGAACCTGCGTTGGACAGCGCATAAAGTTTGTAAGGCGGCTGGTTCGTAATCCCCACCCACCAACGCTGGAGCAAGGGGGCGGTGGCCGCTAGAACCACGAAGGCCGGCCCCACCGTGCGCAGCAACCAAGCCAAAACCCACAGTTGCGGCTGCTGCAGAGACTCGTCAGGGGTGGGCGCTTGCAGCGGCCAAACAAACAACGTCGCCACCGCAAGCACGATCAAAAACGTGTGCCCCCGTGCTTGTGTCCGGGGCAACAGCCAGCGGCCCCCTACGTGCGCCCACAGGTAGCCTGCAAACAGCGTGGTCTGAAAAAACATCAAACAGGTGCTCCAAACCGCGGGGGTGCCGCCAAACACAGGCAATAGCCATCGACCCACGAGCGGCTGCACCAAGAACAGCAAGAACGCTGCACAAAAAGTGCCCGCGCGAAACACGAGGTGGCTCAGCACGGCCAATACGCTTGCAAGCCATGGGGACGGCACACTTTAAACATTGGGGTTGATGGTAACGGCCCTTGGTCGGGGCGCAAAGCTTTGTGTGACGCTTCAAACTCGACGCACGCAACCGTTCTTGGCATTGTGGTGGCATGGGTCAAGAACGAAAGGCCAGATCAGACGCGTTGGTGTTCTTCGGGGCAACAGGGGATCTCGCGTACAAGAAGATTTTCCCAGCACTGCAGGCCATGTCGAAGCGCGGGCGGCTAGGTATGCCTGTGGTGGGGGTGGCCAAAGCCGATTGGAACCGGGACCAGCTGATTGGGCGCGCGCGCGAGAGCATTGCGGAGTTTGGCGGGGGCGTTGATGAGACCGCGTTTGCTGACCTGGCAAGCCACCTCCATTACGTAGATGGTGACTACAACGACGAAACCACGTTTGCCAATTTGCGCCAGCAGTTGGAAGGCGCCAAACGTCCGGCCCACTATCTGGCCATTCCGCCCAGCATGTTTGCCACCGTTGTGGGCCAGCTGGAGCGCGCATCGTGCACTCAGAACGCGCGCGTGATTGTGGAGAAACCATTCGGACGCGACTTGGCTTCGGCGCGCAGCTTGAACCAGATCCTGCAAGGCGTGTTTCCGGAAGAAAACATCTTTCGCATCGACCACTACCTAGGCAAAGAGGCGGTGCAGAACATTTTGTACTTTCGATTCGCCAACGCGTTCTTGGAACCGATATGGAATCGAAACTACGTTGAAAATGTACAGATCACCCTGGCGGAAGACTTTGGTGTGAAAGGACGCGGAAAGTTCTATGACGAGACCGGTGTGATCCGCGACGTCATTCAAAACCATCTGCTGCAGATCGTGAGTTATTTGGCCATGGAGGCGCCCAGTGGCACCTACGACGAAGCCATTCGCGATGAACAAGCCAAGGTGCTGCGCAACGTACGTCCCATGAGTCCACAGAACCTGATTCGCGGACAGTTCGCGGGCTACCGGCAAGAGCCTGGTGTGACGCCCAATTCGTTTATGGCCACCTACGCGGCACTGCGCCTGTATGTGGATTCATGGCGCTGGGAGGGGGTGCCGTTTTTTGTTCGTGCGGGAAAGCATTTGGCAAAGACCGTTACCGAGGTGACGGTGGAGTTTAAGAAACCGCCCCAGGTGGTGTTCAACGAGCCCGCATCCAAGCTAGGCAATTGCGTGCGCTTTCGTTTGAGCCCCGATGTGTCCATCAGCATCGACGCGCGCGCGAAACGACATGGAGAAGGCATGACAGGCATGCCGGTGAATCTGCGCGTGTCCCACGAGCCTGAACAAGGCCACGATGGGCGCATGGACGCCTACGAAAGGCTTTTGGGCGATGCCATGGCGGGCGACGCAACGTTGTTCGCGCGTCAAGACGTGGTTGAAGCTGCGTGGGCCATCGTAGATCCCGTGATCCACGGCCCCAGCCCCATGTTTGATTACGAACCTGGCACCTGGGGCCCCACCCAGGCTGACGATCTGGTTGCCGACATTGGCGGCTGGAACGAACCTCTCTGACGGCGAAAAAATCAAAAGGCGCGCAACGACAAGCGTTGTGCGCCTTCTCGCCCCCCCACCCGCACCTCCAGCTCCACCCAGGTTTAAGCATCGGAGAAGCAGGCCTTCATTTGCCCGCTCCTCCGATGCCTCCCCTGCCCTCCCCGACCCCTAACTACCCAACCCCTACACGCCCAACCCACTTCCACCAAATCCGCACCCTACCCGCCCAGACCGCCCCGAATCGCTCTCCCCATCCTTCGTGCCCTTCCCCGCCACGCCCTCGACACACGAGCACGCCACCTCACCGCCACCACCACGCCCTCCACACCAAAATCTTATGCCTTTTGCCCCCAGCCCAAAACCCTTTGCCCCGCCTGCCTCACCTCGTCCCAACCGCCACTTAGCGAATGAAACAGCGAGAACCCGCCCGGTCCCAAACCACTCGACCACCCCAGGAGTTCCGCTTGCTGTCTGTATCGCCGTTCACGGGAGAACTATTATTCAAGTCGCATGCCAACGTGGACTAAGCGCTGTGTTGAGCGGGTTTCGGGCGAAAATAGCCCGCGGAGGCTCAAGTTTTTAAAAATTCCGGGGCGAAATCGTTACCAGTGTGACAGGGCTGGTTACTGTCGAGGAACAGTTACTCCTTTGCGCGTTCACGCTTGGGCTCAAGGCCAATCAAGCGCAGCAGGTCTTTGTGCAATCGCCCCACGCGCTCGACCTGCCCTTTGGCCGCAAAACGCTCGTAAAAACCTTCGGCCCGGAAGCTTCGCGCTTGCTCGCCCCACGGCGCCAGCCGCTTCTCCCACCGCTTTTGTCGCCCGTCCACGGGCTCAGCGTCCACGCGGCTTAGATCGGCACACACGCGAAACATTGCTTTGAGGGTCACGGGCCGCGTGACCATGAAGCTGTCGTTGTCCCAAGCTTCCCCCCACACCTTCTCCGCGGCTTTGAAGAAGTCTCTCACCTGTTCGTAAAGCCGATCGGCCTCCGCGTTGGCGCGGCCGCGTTTCTTGATGGCCGCCCAATCAGCCGAAGCCCAACGATGAACTTCATTAAACAGCTCTGCTTGCAGGATCCACTTTTCTTTGCGGCTTCGGCCGCCCAAGCGGTTGATGCGATAGCGAAGCGGGCTGTCGCCTTCGCTGTACAGCTTGTCAACCACGCGAGCGGCAAACTTCTTATCGGGGGCAGCCCACGACACCCGCTCGTACAGATCGACCAGATGGCTCTTGTTGATGCGCGTGGGGGTTGAATTGATAATCACGAACATCTCGGACGCGAAGTCTTCGCTTTTTCCATCGAAGATGATGCAGGGCACATTCAAAGTGCGCGCGTCGTCAGGATGTTCCTTTAAATAAAAGTTCAAAGCGGCCAAGCGGTGTTGCCCATCGATGATCAAATACTTGCCGCGGGGGGCTTCCAGATTGCCCACGTTGTCGAACTTGCCTACCGGATCGAATTTCAGCGTCTCGGCGCTAAACAGCAGCACGGTTCCGGGTATGGGCGGCTGGCTAACAGCGGTTTCGTAAAAGTTTTTGATCGCGGCTACCTTTTGCTTGGATAGCTCACGTTGAAACGCGCCGTCGCTACGTTCGATGCGGGAAATAAATTGCCCAACATCGTCGCCCGGTGCGACCTCTTCTGCAGCGATCGTGTCACCATCCGCGTAAAAGCGGCTGATGAAGCGCACTTTGGCCAACAGATCCTCCGGAGGATAGGCCACGAAGTAGAACACACCGTCTTTTTGCCTTACCTGAGTTGCCAGCACGGCTAGCAGTCTATCTCAACGGAACTTTGACGCGAAGTTTTGATTTGCCGTTTCAGTGACATGACCCAAAGCGTCACAGCCATCTCTTTCACATTTGTTACAGCTTAAGGGGTTTGCAACCTGACGGGCCCACGGGTGTGTGGACATCGTTCAAGGGGTGCCACTCACGGGTCCTAAGGCATAGATCGGTGGTTGACCGACAGGCACGGTGAAAAACTACAGCTCGCAACCTAGGCGCGAAATTTGTACCTTTGACGTTCATCTTCGCGCCGAAAGGAAAGTCATGCGCTCATGTAGTTCGATCGTTGCCTTTGTCGCTCCGCTGTTTTTGCTGTTCGCCTGTGGAGCGCAGACCGGAAGTGAAAACGGAAATTCTGATGGTGCCGGGGCACAACCTGGAGGTGGCGCGGTAGGCGGCGGTGCGGGGTTGAACAACGGCTCTGCAGGAAGTGGGGGAACGGGCGGCTTAACTTTTGAATTTCCCGACCCCAAACCGCCCCTTGGTGCAGGAGGGATGGGCAACGACACCTGCGCCGCTGAGGTTAAAGAGGCCAAGGCCGTACCGGTTGACATCTACGTTCTTCTGGATCGCTCGGGATCAATGACGAAAACCAACGACTTGTGGACGCCAGTCACGGAGGCCATCTTGTCGTTCGTGCAAAGCCCCACGCTTACAGGTGTGGGCGTGGGTCTGCAGTATTTCCCGCGCAATGGCACCGCGAGGGAGCAGCAGCAGCCCGTCTGCACCACCGAGAATTACCTTGTGCCCGCGGTGGCCATCGCGGACCTTCCAGGCAACGCCAGCGCCCTAAAAACGTCGATCCTTGCGCATCATTTCACCAAAAGCGAGGCCGACCTGGGCACGCATTGGGCGACCCCCACGGCCTCCGTGTCGGCAGCCGCTGTGGCCCACCTGACCGCCCGCGCCACCACGCATCCGGAAAGGCGAGCGGCCATCTTGCTGGCCACCGACGGTGAGCCCGCGGGATGCAAGAACGCCAACGCTGATGACGTAGCCAAAGAGCTGGCGAAAGCTGCCGCTTTGGATCCCCCTATCCGAACGTTCGTTGTTGGCATCGGGGCCATCAACAACCTCAACAAGTTTGCGGTCGCCGGCGGCACGGGCCCGAAAGCCATTGTGGTTGACAAGGAAGGTGGAGACAAAACACGCGATCAGTTTTTGGCGGCCTTGGAGGAAATTCGAAAAGCCGCCTTGCCTTGCAGCTACGCCATTCCCGACACCAGCACCATCGACCCTGCCAAAGTGAACGTGAGCGTGACGAACGCTGACAACAGCGTTACAGACCTAGTCAAGGTGTCCAACGCCGCGGCCTGCGCCGCCACAAATACGCCCGCTTGGCACTTCGATAATGAGATGGCGCCCAAGACGGTGATCATGTGCCCGTCTTCTTGTACGTCGCTTCAGCTGGTGTCGCAGAACATTCAACTGGCCTTTGGCTGCGCCAGCCGCACAGTGCTGTAGATCCAAGGCGTTGGACGGCCTCAAGCATCGCCAACCAGCAGGTGACGGCTAGTACACCGCACGGCCCCCTGAGGCGTCGAACACAAAGCCGGTTGTGAAGCTGGCCTCCGGCGAGACCGCGTAGGCGATGACCGAAGCCACCTCTTCTACGGTGCCCAACCTCCCCATGGGTATGCGGTCTTCCATGTAGCGAAGCTGCTCGGGCGTGACGTCGTCGATCAGCGGCGTGCGAATGACGGCGGGCGCCAGCCCATTGATGGTGATGCCCGTTTTCGCCCACTCCTTGCCCAACCCTTTGACGAGACCTATGAGCCCTGCCTTGCTGGCTGTGTAGCCTGCCATTGCCGGGTTGCCGTCTTTGCCCGCGATTGACGCCACCAACAGCATCCTGCCGTAGTTGCGCGGCGCCATCAGCGCAAGCCCGTGCTTGGCGGCGATGAAAGCCCCCGTTAGGTTCACGTCGAGCAGCCGTCGAAAGTCTGCCACCGTGTATTCTGTGATCTTGGTGGTGGTGGGGCCCACCACACCTGCGCTGTGCACGAGCACGTCGAGTTGTCCGTGGCGCTTCGCAACGCCCTCGAAGGCCGCGCCCATAGCTTCATCATTCGTGATATCAACCCGCAAAGTTTCGATGGGCAGCGCACCTACGAGCCCCGCGAAGGACTCGAGACGGCGGGGATCCAAGTCAATGGCCACCACGCGCGCCCCTTCCCGCGCCAACCGCAACGATGCGCCCGCGCCAATGCCACTGGCACCGCCTGTGACGATCGCCACCTGCCCCTTGAAACGAAGGTCCCCTGAATTCTGCATGATCTTCTCCATTATCGTGTTGCGATGAGCTGACTGGTCATGCCGCCATCTACGTAGAGGATCGAGCCCGACATGGCCCGGGCCCGATCCGACAGCGCAAAAGACACAACCTCTGCGATGGCCTCCGGCGCGATGATGTCACCCGCGGGAATGTTCTTGCGCCAGTAACACAAACAAGCTTCTTCGTCACCGCCGAAATCGTCGACGATGCTCTTCCAGACCTCGGTCTTGACGAGCCCGGGAGCTACCGCATTAACTCTGATGTTTCGGCTTGAAAACTCAGTGGCCAGGCCCTTGGTGAGCATGTTCATGGCGCCCTTGGTGGCCGCGTACGGCGCGGCGCCAGGCAGGGTCGCAAGCGTGTGAACGCTTGAGACGTTGACGATGCTGCCACCTTGAGGGGCTTGAGCAAGGAAGAGATCAATCGCGCGTCTGGACAAATCGAAGACGCTATCAAGGTTGATGTCGAAGAGTCTGCGCCATTGACCTAGGGTTGTTTCGGTAAAGGGCTTCGAGAAGTTGGCGCCGGCGTTGTTCACCAGACCATCAAGGCGGCCAAATCGGCCTTGAATGAGATCAAAAGCGCGGGCGCGTTGGGCTTCGTCCGTCACGTCCAGTTCCAACCCAAGATGCCGCTTTTCACCGCCAGGCAGCGTGGCCGCAAGCTCCGTGGCTCGCTGCGCTTCGATCGAACTTGCCACCACATGCGCCCCCTCGCGCGCCAGCACATGAACGATGGCTTCGCCTATGCCCCGCGTGGCACCGGTCACGAGGATCACTTTGTCTTTTAGCTCACCACTGGCGTTCAAGGTTTTGCTCCCGGGTTTTCATTGTGGCAAGGCGTCTTTGATCGCGGATGTCGAGACACCAAGCTGTCGGTGCGCGAAGGGGTCGAGCGCGGCGGCGTTGCCTGCAAGAAAGATTGTGCGGTGGCGGTGTCGAAGGCGCTCTCCTGGCGCCAGGGCGCGAACCGGGCTCGAACTTTCTAGTTCAAAGAACCGCCCGAACTGCTCTCCTTCTGCGGAAGGCCCGTCGTTGTAGCTGTTGATGACATCGCCCTCATACGCTGGGGCCTCGTCGCTCCATTGCGAATAAGGGTAGGCAGCGCTGGCCTCCGCTTTGTCGTACTGGACGATTGTCAGGAGGCGTCGTGAGGGCGCATAGCTGCCGGCCACACCCAGGGCGCGCCGGGGCGAAATGCCGATCTTGCTGCGCCAACGTGCATCCGCTTTGAAGAACACCGCCGTCGACGTGTTTCTAAGCCGCTCGGGAGGCACCTGCCCATAGTACGCGCCGTTGACACTTGGGCCAAGCTCAGAGGCTGCTCCGGCTTTGATCGGAATGACCACGGTGGTGTCGTCTGTTGCCGGAAACATCCCGAGAATCCAGATAGAAACCAGCCCACGATCAACCTGCCAGGGCTCACGGCCGGCATTCACGATGGCATTTTCAGTCTCGAACCCGACGACCTCCACTTCAGCAGGCAGAGGCTGGCCCAAGACCCGTGCCAAGCTTGCACGATCAAGGATCCGCACAGTGCGCTCCGCACGAATGTCAAAGGTGAAATTCGCGCGGTTGCGCACCTGAAACGCATGCGCGAGGGTGACGCTACTGGCGTCCTTGCTGGTCACCGACCAGGGCTCGCGATCGATTCCTCGTGGCGTGCGCCATGTGTTTGTCGACAACGGCACGCCCGGATCGAAAAAAAGCGCGAATCGGCTGCCTTCTGGGCCAATCCAAAACCGGTCGGCGCCGCCAAGTGCGTTGAAGACGGGCGACATTGGTCCTTCGCGCAACACACGGTGGCTGATCCATCCCAGGCTTTGCCCGGAGCGGCCGGTCGCGGACATGACACGCCCCTGATGTTCAGGTGCCACGGCAATTCGCGCATCGCCTGCCACGAGCTCGATCACGGTTGTGTTGGCTGCAAGGGCCGCCAGGTCGCTTTGGTAAGTGGGTAGGTCTTGGGGCATGGGCGGGGCGCTCCGGACGGCAAGCTGGCAAGCTGGCAAAAGCAACATCAGGAGAGCTCTTGAGCTCATTGAATGACGGCCCTTTCGATGTTGAAGTTCTCCTCGAGGTCCGAACGCAGTTTGATTCCAAGCCCGGGTTCGTCACGCACCCGTAGGTGGCCGCCAGAGGCGTCAAGTTCGCCATCGAAGAGGTACCAATAAAGCTCGTTGCCAACTTCGACCTTGGTGCGCGGGAAATATTCGGCGATCGGGCAGGCGTAGCTCGCAGTGACAAGGTGAAGGTTGTGAGCCTCGCTGCCGTGAGGGATCACCTCGACGCCGTACACCTCTGCGAGGTGACAAGCCCGAAGCGCTTCGGTGAAGCCACCCACGCGATTTACGTCAATCTGCAGCACGTCAACGGCGCCCTGGCGCAGAAGATCGTGGTAGCCCTGGCGGCCAAACGCATGTTCGCCCGCGGCCAAAGGTATCTTTGTATTTCGGCGAAGGGTAGGCATCAGCGACATCTCGGTTGGCAACAACGGCTCCTCTATCCAGCGCAGCTTGAAGGGTGCCAAAACCTCGATTAGTTCACGTGCCTGCGACAAGGTAAAGCCCATGTATGCCTCCACCATGAGATCGATGTGGGGGCCAATGACGTCGCGCACGGCGCCCACGCGGCGTTCCGCATCCACAAGCTGGGTTTTAAGCGGTGCGCCTGCCGTTGCGGTTAGACGCATCTTCATGGCGGCAAAGCCCGCCTCGCGCGCCGACCGGGCTTCGGCAACCAACGGCTCCACGTCGTGGTGGTAAAGTCGGCTGTAGTAGGCCGGAATCGCCGTCTTGGTGCGCCCACCCAACAGATGAAAAACGGGAGCATCCAGGGCACAACCCTTGAGATCCCACAAGGCGATGTCAAGAGCGCTCAGAGCCGCCATGGTGCAGCCAGCCTGACCGTAGGCCACACTCCCAAGGTACATGCGTGCGAAGAGCGCCTCGGTTTGCCGAGGATCCGCGCCTATCAGCATGGGGCCCAGACGGTGATCAACGATCGCCTTGCACACCTCGGGGCTCAAGGTGGCGGTGCCCACGCCCACGTGCCCTTCATCGTCGAAGACTTCCACCACCAGGGCCGACAGGAATCGGTACCCGTCTTGCGAGCGCGGCAGGGGCCCAAGCCGTACGAGTGGGTTCACAAAGGGGGTGTCGTTGGACTCAACAGGACCTTTCCAGCGGGCCAACGAGGTTTGGATTCTGGTGATGCGCATGGTGAAATTCACGATACGGGACGCGCACCGCGTTCGGCTTGCAGGAACGGTGGCCGCAGGCGAGATGTGCAAGAAGAGCACAACGGTGCAAGTCGAGCGCAGCGCAAATTAGCCAGCCCTGTCTCATCTGGCGCAAGAATTCCACAATTTCTTCAATCCACGTGCGCTATCGTTTAAAAATCATGAACCCAAGTTTTCAAGCGTGTTTCGTGGTCCTGGGCCTGCTCACTGTCTCCTGCCGATCGCCCTCCTTGCCCCCGGCGCAAGCCATGCGAGCGCCCCAGGCGGTGTTGATTGATGCCGATACAGCCAACGAAATCGATGACCTCTTCGCGATTGTGAGGGTGTTCTTCGCCCCCGAGCTGAATGTTGTAGGCCTGACGGGTGCCCAATACGTCACCCAGGAGGGGGCTCCCTCCGATTCGGCGGCGAAGAGCCATCGGCTAAATCTGAAACTGCTTGAAGCCTTGGGTCGCTCCGATGTGGCAACGGCGGCTGGGGCCGACCTGCCTTTGCCCGATCCACGCACGCCGCAGGATTCGCCCGCCGCGCGTCTCATCGTGCAAAAGGCGCGGCAGGCTTCCGCGGAAGCCCCCTTGGTGGTGTTCACACTGGGGGCGGTAACCAACGTGGCTTCGGCACTTCTCCTGGCGCCAGACATCGCGCCGAAAATTCGCCTATGGTCGATCATGCTGAAACACAAGGATGATCGATGGAATCGCAGCGAGTTCAACGCGCTCAACGACCAGAACGCGGTTGACGTCCTGCTCTCCACCCCAGGCCTTGACCTTCATGTCATGACGGCCACAGCCTCTGCTTCCTTCACGTTTACGCGCGATGAAGTGGGCGCGCGGCTGGAAAATCGAGGTGCATTGGGGGCGTTTTTAACTTCTTACTGGGACGATTACGTTCAAGTCATAACCTGGCACAACAAGGAGTGGAACGAAAAGCGCGCCTGGGTGATGTGGGATGTCACATTGATCGAAGCGCTGCTTGATCCCACTTCGGCCACGTTCCGCACGCTGGCAGCACCGACGCTGATGGACGGAAGTCCAAGCCGCCAGTCGGTGAAGGTGTTCACCCAAATAGATGCGCCGAAGATGGCGACGAGCTATTGGCGCGCCGTCACGGGCACCTAGACATTCACGATCGAATGGGGGCTGCAGCCACCACCATCTCGTGCCCGCGCCGCCGAAAACGCACGGGGCTACAACCATAGGCCTCGCGAAACAGTTTGTAGAAGTGCGAGAGGTTATCAAGCCCACATTCTTGGGCGATCTGGTCCACCGGATCCGAAGAGCGCAAGAGACGGGCCGCGGCGTATTGCGTTCGCGCCTCGTTGAGCAAATCGGTGGGGCGCTTGCCCAGCGCACGCTTGATCTCACGCGCCATGTGTTCAGGGTGAAGGTCGGCGGTGCG
This sequence comes from Polyangia bacterium, assembly GCA_038257535.1. Taxonomy (GTDB): domain Bacteria; phylum Myxococcota_A; class Polyangia; order Fen-1088; family Fen-1088; genus JAGTJU01. Next base: position 5,561 of record JBBSJE010000020.1, on the reverse strand, counting down.
CGCCATGCCTTGCACGCCTTCGGCGAGCGCTGCCGGATCTTCCAAGGTCAGCAGAACCCGATGCAGCCATGCGGGCACACGGTTGCCGCGGGCTTGCGGACGTGCCTCGGTGATCGCCAGCAGGTTTAGCAACAAGCGTTCCGTGGCGAAGCGATCGTCGGCGCCCATCAGCGCGTGCGTAGCAAACGCCTCGGCTTGGCGGGCGGCGGCTGCCCCGAGGTGGTGGTGGCGTTCGGCCGGTGCCACGTGCATGGGATCGTGGGCAGCGAAGTAGCGACCTATAACGTGTTGCCAAGTGTCGGGTGAAAAAGCGAAGTTGGTGACCACGAGAGAGCCATCTTGCGAGGACAAAGCGTGCTCGTCGGTGTCGCGAACCATCACGAAGGTGCCCGCGCCCAAGGCGTGCTTTTCCCCGTTGACTGTGTGCACACCGCGCCCGCGGCGGATCCAGAAGATCTCATGAAAATCATGAGAATGAAGCGGCGAGGCTTCGTTGGCCCCGATCTGCCGCGTCACCGTGAAGCAGGTGCGCCCGGGGGGCACGAAATCGGCCCAGCGCAGCCTTCGGCCCTCAGTGACAGCGTTGTTCTGCCAGCTGCTCTTGAGACTCCTGGCGTCGTACGCAGGCATGAAAGGTAATATTACGCCCAAACGCGTTTGGCCATGTGGTTCTAAAGTTGGGCTTTGTTTCTGGCGATGTTACCGCTAGATACCCACCCACCGGAGCCCCGCGCTGATCCACAAGGGGCACGTAAACACGCTGATCGCGGTTGTGCCCAACACAATCTGAACGGCTGTCAGCGGCAGGCCCCCATAATGCCGGGCCAGGATAATCGGAATCACCGCCGATGGCATGGCCGCCTGCACCACCAAGACGCGCTTGAGTTCGATGGGCATCGGCAACCAGCGGGCGCCACACAACATAATCACTGGCAGCACCGCCAGGCGCATCACCGATGCCGCCACGATCACACGCGGCTGGAAGAGATGCTTTGGTTCGCGAATGTACTGCGCCAGGTTCACGCCGGTCATCAACAAGCCCAGGGGCATCGTGGTGCGTGCCAAGGCACCGATGACCTTGTTGGCAAAGTCTGGCACGTGCACCCACAGGCCCGTGAGGTTGAGTGTCACCGAAACGACCAGCGCCAAAAGCACCGGATTGAACAGTTTTTTCCAGCCTTCTCGCAGCGACACGCCGCTGAGAATCAGAACCCCAACTGTCCACAGGGCCACTTCCACGCCCACGTTGTGCACCAAAAGAATGCCCTGGCTGCTGGCCCCAAACATGGCCGCCATAATCGGAAGGGGCAGATAGCCATAGTTCGCAAGACCAGTCGTGAGCGCAAACGTTCGAAGGGCGCGCGCATCACCCCAACGAAGGGCGCGTGCCAAGTAAAGCGAAAGCACAAGCCCAAGCACAGTGAACCCAAACCCCAACAGGGGCGGCAAGAGAACCGTGCCCGCGCTTCTCAGAGCGCCATTGCCCACGATCGACTCGAAGATCAGGCACGGCATCAGCAGATTCACCACCAAACGAATGAGGCTGGCCTCCGCGCCCTCTTCCACCCAGCCAACCCGGCGAACGATCACACCCACGCCGATCAAGGCAAAGACTGGTAGCGTTAGGGATAGCAAACCTAGGTAGGACATGGGGGCTGGCGGATGCGTGGCGCGAAGGGGAAGAAGGGGCGGAGAAAGTTACCTTAACTTACCCCAGGCGCCCCGCCCTTTGTCGATGGTAAGCCGCCTTGCGCCACCCCGTGCCCGCTCGAGCTCACGGGCTAGGCAGGACAAACGCGAAGTTTTGGTCAGCTTCGCTTAGGAAGCGGTCATATAGCGGTGAATAAGACCACACCCGCACGGTCTGGTTGTCAGGCAAAAATTCGATCAACCTCATAAACCCATCACCGCCCAGGTTGCGCATCTGATAGTTGGAAAGCATTTGGTGAACCGGTGTGCCCTGGTCGCTGGTGCTGAGCAGATACCCTGTTCCATCGCCTAGAACGTGGCCGTTAAAGGTCATCAAGAATCGGTGACGGCGCACCAGCTTTTGCCACAACTCCTCGCCATCATTGACACCCGGCGTGGCGTATTCGTGCGGGTTGAAGTGTTGCGGGTTGGCTTTGTCTTTGTGGTCGTAGCGTCGGTCGTTGTTGTTCAAATACGCATGCGTGAGCAAGATGCCGTAGCGCTCCGGGTGGGCTTGCATCACCTCATTGGCCCACGCTATCACGCTGTCGCGCGGTCCCCACTCAAGCGCCAAGAGAACGTAGCTGCGGCCGCCAACGTCAAGCAGGTGGAAGGTGTTGTCCAGCTTGCCGTTCTCGAAGGCCCCACCGAAGGATGGCAGCTTCGATGTTTGCTCGAAGGAAAAAAATTCGTTCATGAAGGTTTGGCGACTGGAAGCGTCTCCTGAGGGGCCATAGTCGTGATTGCCCGGCACGATGGCGTAGGGCACCACGTTGTCTAGCAGCGACATGGCGCTGGCGGCGCGTCCCCATTCGAGCGGGGTGTTGTTGTTGACGATGTCGCCCAGGTGAAGCACGTAGCGAATGTTGATCTCCGCGGCGTGGCTGGCTATCCAAGCGGTTTGCGCGAAGAAGAGGCCGGGATTGATCAGCGAATAGACCTGCGTATCAGGTATCAGTGCCAGAAACTGCGAACCCGGCGTGAACAAACGCTGGTACGACGATGCGGTGAGCTTTAGCGCGGGCACCTGGCGCGCACAAACGTTAAGCACATGCTGACGCAGGTTCTGGAAGAACAAGTCCGCGGCCTGGGTGTAGGGGCTGTGTTGTGGCACAGAGTCGAAAGCCAAAGCGCTGAGCACGATGCGCCCCTGCCCATACGCGCCTTCAATCAGGGCCGCCACGTTACCCGCCGGGTCGCTGGACAACACCGTCTCGAAGCCGCCTTGATCGTTGAAGGCGCTTCCGCTCGGCGCCATCGCAGACCACGGGAGCAAACCCTCCATCGTGGCGCCCAGGCCACGCAACAGCGGCGACTCAGGGTTCTTGACGTGCAACGCCCCCGATGTGACGCCGCCGCGATGGGCCGTGTGGGTTGTAGGCAAGAAGGGTGGCCGCGGCTCAACCGCGGCGTCTTGGGGCATCTGTAAAAGCACGTTGGCCTTGTCAACGAAGGCATAAAGCGCGGGGGCGTGTGCCGCCATATAAGCAGCGTAGGCCGGCAATGCCGCCGCACTCGCCGGCAACACGATGAGCCCTTTGAGCTCGAATGGTGATGCCTCAAGTGGCAAGGGCAATGGCACAAAGCCCGCGGCCTGCAGACGTGCGTTGAGCGCGGGATACGCAACCGCCGGGTCGGCGCCCGCCGTAAAGACATAAGCGTTGGGGTTGTCAACACAAGCAAATCGGGCGATTCGATCGGGATCGGCGTCGCTTAGACCGCCATCAGCATTTAGAGGCGTTGTGACGCCTAGGCGGTTGCTGTTCTGACTTTCGCAGCCCAAATTCGCTGCAAGCCACAGAGCCAAAATATTGCCTACCCAGTTTCGGAAGCTGCCCATCCGCACATGGTACGGGCCGCAGGTGGCAACGAAGCTAACGGGCGATGGACGATGCGCAACGCCTTTGCGACGGCCAAGGTTCAAATTGACAACTTGATGGCGCCTGGCGCGTGCGGTGCTCGAAGGCTACGCGCCCCCGGTCTTCTGGAATTTGGCGTAATCCTTTTCAAAGCGGGGCGCGCGAATCAGCGCGATGCTGAACCACACGGTGGGTCCGAAGTAGAGCGTCATCCAGGCCCATTCCTCCCTCCACGCATCCCAGCTTCGATCAACGTACCAGCGGGTGGTCGCATCGCGCACGCCCTCGGCGAAACTGAGATAGGCCTTGCCTACAGCTTCGTCCTGCCGCCAGCGCTCGAGGTACATGGGAATGTCCACATTGGTCATGAACAGGATGTACAAAACGCACATGATCGCACCGGCCCCCAGCAACTTGCGGATGCTGATGCCGTAGTGGCGGCGCAAAACCAGCAGCGCCACGAAAGCCACGGCCACGGTGGCCGTCCAAATCGATTGCTCAATGGCGTTGCCCAGAAAATTGGTCGTCAAAACCGCATACCATGAGCAGATTTCGGCGACGAAAATGGCCGGCACAATCGCGCGACAGAAGACCGTCACCCAGCGCACACGGGGCCCGCGCGCCAGCTCGAACAAGATCAAGCTCCACTGCGCCACGAAACACAGCTCAGCGATTGTGGCCAGGGAGCGCCCTACAAAGACGGATGACAGCCAATGGTCGACCATGACCAGGCGTTGCACATCGGCCCGGGGCAACCAAGAGCGAAAAGCGCAGACCAGAACGTAGCCTCCCGCAAGCAGAACGTGCCAGCCGCGCAGCGCGAAGAAGTTTTCCTGCCCCCGCTTCTTGCTGCGCCGAAAGTTGCGCACAGTGACGGCCAACATAATGATGTTGAGGAGTGCAACAGCGCTTAGCGCTGCCCACCAGTCGTTGACGCTAAAATCGCCGAAGATCATATCGCCGAGCCCGCTCCTCTTTGCTGTTGTGAGAGTGCCTTGCGGGCCAGGCCTGCTTGGCGGCGCCATAATTTCAAGGCGCTGTGACGAACGTGTGTCGGACAAGGCAAACTTTCTTCATGAAAAAGTAGCGGGAAGTTCTCTTTTCTGTTTCCCGAAATGTCTCATGATGCCCCCCGGGTGACACACGCGCCGCTAGGCAAGTAGCCAGCGGAAGTGCGGGCACACTAGAAAAAGCAATCCAGCAGCCAGCGAGGACACATGAAGGGATTTCTTGAAACCCTCAGGGAACAGCGGTGGGACGATCACCGCTACTATCACCACAGCCGCATCAACCAGACACTTCACCTATTTAGCGCGACCTGCTTCTTGGTGACTTACGTGCTGTTGTTCACCGAGCCGGTGCTAGCCGCGCTGTTCGGATGGATCATCGCCATGGTCAGCCGGCAGATTGGCCACTTCTTCTTCGAGCCCAAAAGCTACGACGAGCAAAACCAGGCCACGCACGAACACAAGGAAGCCATCAAGGTTGGTTACAACCTGCGCCGCAAGGTGATCCTGCTGAGCATATGGGCCCTGGTGCCGGGGGTGCTTTACCTGCAGCCCACAATGTTCGGCCTGCTTGTGGCTCACGACTCATTGTACGGATTTATCAACAACCTATCCATTCTGTGGCTCGCCCTCGCTTTGGGCGCGTTGTTGTTCCGCTCGGTGCATCTTTTCTTCCTCCGTGATGTGAAGACGGGCGTGGTTTGGTTCACAAAGATCCTGACCGATCCCTTTCATGACATCATGATGTACTGGAAAGCTCCCTATCATCTCATGAAGGGTGAGATGATGGACCCCCAGCACACCGCCCAGCAGTAAATCGCGAAGCAAAAGGTGCTGCCAGCAGCGGGTTGGCGGCACCTCTTTTTTTTCGCCTCCTCACCAGAATCTGTGGGTTGAAAAAGTGGGTTCTGGAAGGTGTCCGAGCTGATGAAATAAGGCTGTTTCCATCGCTTCAAAGGTTCGAAAACCACGAGCTTTTCTGATGGCCAGTTTGGCGTTGGCATTC